>NZ_JALAYA010000017.1:0-69179 GCF_026796395.1 Bacillus sp. T17B1 | reverse complement strand
TCGTTTTCTCTACAAGCTGAAGACGCTCAATGAGCGTCTTTTTCTGTTTCTGAAGGTGCTTTTACTCTAGTAGCGGTTAAAACTGTTTAGAGAAGCTTCTGACAATCTTTAGGACGACAAGGTCCTTTCCTAATTTATGACTTAGAGATTGGTAAAGTAATCCACATGTATCGACAGACTTCGACAGACTCATATAACGAAAGCCGAAAGGCCGAAAATCTTTTTTTTTCATAGGAATGTTAGGCAGAAATCACTAATAAAAACAGGGGTTTCTAAGCAAAAGTAAACAACAGCAATGGGGAAGCCCGCCCTATTTATTTCTCTATTTTTGTCGATTACGATTAGTTATGTTCAGCGTTGAACATCTGCACGCAGAAATAAACTTGTAAAAAAGGGGTATGGACATGAAGAAAAGATTTTCACTGATCATGATGACAGGCTTGCTATTTGGATTAACTTCACCTGCTTTTGCGGCTGAAAAGAAAGAAGCGGAGGCTGAAGCTCCTGCAAACGTGGCAGTCTTGCTTGATGCCAGCGGAAGTATGGCGAAAAGAATAGATGGTGTATCTAAATTTAATACAGCTAAAAAAGAAATTTCTAAGTTTGCAAGCTCACTGCCAGAAGGCACTCAGGTGAAAATGAGTGTATTCGGTTCGGAAGGAAACAATAAATATTCTGGGAAAACTCAGTCATGTGAATCCATCCGCAACGTATACGGTTTCCAAAGCTTTAACCAGCAAAGCTTCTTCAACTCTCTTAATGGAATTGGTCCGACTGGCTGGACTCCAATTGCCAAAGCGCTGAACGAGGCGAAATCTTCGTTTGACCAGCTTGATGCAAAAGGTGAGAAAGTGGTCTATCTGCTGACAGATGGAGAGGAAACGTGTGGCGGAAATCCTGTTAAAACAGCAAGTGAACTGCACAAAGACAATATCACTGTTAATGTGATCGGATTTGATTATAAGAATGGATACAAAGGACAGTTAAATGCCATTGCGAATGTTGGCGGCGGTGAATACTTCCCTGCTTATACTCAAGAAGATGTTGAGAAAATCTTCATTCAGCAATCAATGATGTTATCTAAATAAGAAAAAAGAGGCTGATAGTGATCAGCCTCTTTTTTGTATGTAACATAATGTTCAAAAGCAACCAGATGACAGCCTGTAGCATAGTAGCATATTTCCGTTTCTTGTGAAAATCAAGGCGAAAAAAGGATGAATGATGTCACAAACTGTATGTGCTTTCTGGGTGAAAAAGGCTAAATAACATCGGTATTTCTAGCGATTTTGAACAGAAAGTGAAAGCGGCACAAAAGGCTGCTTGCCCTATATCTTTTTGCATGTTCATATTCTAGCATAAAGAAGAATCCAACTATAGTTGGAGAATATGATAAAGAAAGGAAGAAAAACATGAAAAAATTGCTGGCTGCCGGTATCATTGGATTGCTGACTGTCTCCTTTGCGTCCCCGTCTTTTGCCGCTGAGAACCATGACACAAATGTAGCTGTGTTGTTTGATGGAAGCGGAAGTATGATTCAAAAGACAGGGGAAGAGCGCAAAATAGACATTGCCAAAAAATCAGTAAAGTCTTTTGCCGAACTGCTTCCGAAGGATACAAATCTCATGCTTCGCGTTTTCGGACATGCTGGAAATAATAAATTGTCCGGCAAAGCTCTATCATGCAGCACGACGGAAACCATTTACGGCCTTCATCCATATGAAGGATCGCTGTTTGACAATTCATTGAGTAAGATCAAACCGACTGGCTGGACACCGATTGCCAAAGCACTTTCCGATACAAGAAAAGAATTTGAAGCATTTGACGCTGACGGAAAAAACGTGGTGTATTTAATCACTGATGGTGAAGAAACGTGCGGTGGAGACCCTGCAGCGGAAATTGAGAAGCTTCGTGAATCGAATGTAGATACCATTGTAAACATTATTGGCTTCAACTTTGATATCAAAGGGAACGAAGAAATGAAACAAGCGGCTGTTGCTGGCGGCGGAGAATATATTTCAGCAAACAGTGCAGATGAGTTCGAACAGGCTTGGGAAAAAGAAGCAGAAAAATTTTCTGAGTAAAGGTTAGGCGCCCCCCAGGCGCCTATTTAATTGGTTTAAAAACAGACTGGGCGGGAATGATACCCTTAAAAGGGGTTGAACATATGAGATTATTAGGAATAATTTTTCTTATTGCCGCCGTGGCATTTATATTGCTCGGTGTTTTTCTAAAACTGGCAGCCTTCTTTTTTGTCAGCATTCTCACATTGATCGCAGCTATTGTGCTGTTTACGATCCTGAAAAAGAATCAGCATAATCGAACCTAGAGCCCTTTATATAAAGGGCTCTTTTTATGTCTCAGGATTCGACAAAATCCGAGGAGTGTGAAAAAATATAAAGGCAAGAACATTGCGGAGGGGAAGAGACATTGAACGATAAAGTAACTGCGGTCAGGGATGTATGGCGCTATGAACAAGGGGAAATAAGCAAAATAGAAGACCGGATGGTGACGGAATACCCTTTGACAGTGATACTGAACGGAAGTGAATTTGTGACGCTCGTTTGTACGCCGGAGCATATCAAAGAGCTTGTCATTGGATTTCTCGTATCTGAGGGTGTTATACGATTTCAAAAAGAGATTAAAAGGTTTACAATAGATGAAAGTCTCGGTTTTGTTTACGTCGATCTCGTTCATCCTGAGACATTGGATCAAAAGGATTATACGAAACGGGTGATTGGCTCATGCTGCGGAAAGGGCCGCCATTTTTATTTTCAGCAAGATGTCAAAACCGCCAAAACGGCTGTCAGCCAAATCAAGGTATCGCCTGAAGCATGTCTGGCGCTTATGAAAGACATGCAACAAGGGAGCGGAACGTTTCAGGATACGGGCGGCGTACATAATGCAGCGCTTTGCGACACAGAGAAACTGCTGTTAATGCGCACAGATATCGGACGGCACAACGCGCTTGATAAATTATACGGACACTGTCTTCTGAACGGGATGTCCGTCCGCGACAAACTGATTGTGTTCAGCGGCAGAATATCATCAGAAGTCCTGTTGAAAGCGGCAAAAATCGGCGTGTCGATCGTCATTTCCAAATCGGCCCCGACGGAGCTTGCGATTCAAATGGCGGAAGAATTAAATATCACAGTGATCGGATTTGTCAGAAACGGATCATTTAATGTATATACACACCCTGAGAGAATCAGGGGATAGGAAGGGGCTGTAGCTATGATTACAGAATCGCGTCAGATGTTGGATAAGAGGAACAGACCGCTGAGAGACCTTCGCATTTCTGTTACAGACCGCTGCAACTTCCGATGCACGTACTGTATGCCCGCCGAATTATTCGGTCCGGACTATCCGTTTTTAAAGAAAGAGGAGCTGCTTTCGTTTGAAGAGCTTGAACGGCTTGCGACGCTATTTGTCACAAGGTTCGGCGTTGAAAAAATCCGCTTAACCGGCGGAGAGCCCCTCATGAGAAAGGATATGCCGGAATTAATTAAGAAACTGGCCCGCATTCCGGGGGTCCGTGATATTGCGATGACGACAAACGGATCATTGCTGCCTGTTTATGCGGAGAAGCTCAAGGAAGCCGGGTTGAAACGGGTCACGATCAGCCTTGATTCCTTAGAGGATGAGCGATTTAAAAAGATAAACGGACGCGGAGTTTCTGTCAGCAAGGTGCTGAAAGGCATTGAAGCGGCGAAGCAAGCGGGGCTTGGTGTTAAAATCAACATGGTCGTCCAAAAGGGCGTCAATGAAAAAGATATACTGCCTATGGCCCGTTACTTTAAAGAAGAAGGGCATATCCTGAGATTCATTGAATTTATGGACGTGGGAAACACCAACCAATGGGAGAAGAAGGACGTCATGACAAAGGCGGAAATTATTGATTTGATCAATGAACACATGCCGGTTGAACCGATAGCGCCAAATTATAAAGGCGAAGTGGCTTCCAGATTCCGATACGTGGACGGATCTGGGGAAATCGGCGTCATATCATCTGTATCTGATGCATTTTGCGGATCGTGCAACAGGGCTCGTCTTTCTGCGAGAGGGGAGCTGTTTACCTGCTTATTCGCTTCAAGCGGTTTTGACCTCAGAGGACCGGTTCGGCAGGAATTAGGTGATGACGAACTGTCAGAGATGATCGGCACCGTTTGGAAAAATCGGATCGATCAGTATTCGGTCGATCGTACGCTATCAATAGCATCAGACAAAAAGAAAGTAGAAATGTCTTATATTGGCGGTTAATATGAAATAATAGGCTTATCGGTACTGTCCGGTAAGCTTTTTTTTATGAAAAAGTGTAAGTGCAAAAAATACATACAAAAACCGTAATATATAAAGATAGGCATAAGGAAGGAATCATCGTAAGAATTTTTAATTCCAAAGCCATACATTATGATAAAATGTAACCAATTAGAAAATAGAAAGGGTTGGAGGGGCATGGCCGCGTACGAGATCCCGTCATCTCAAGTAGGAGTGAAAATTAATAAGTGGTATAAGTACATTTTAGCATTTCAAGTGGCTGATGCCGTTAAGCTGAAGGAAGAGATTGATCAAGACATAGAACAGATGGAAGAGGATCAGCTGCTTCTCCTGTATTATCAGCTGATTAGTTACAGGCACCAAATTATGCTGGATTATGTAAAGCCCGGCCTGCACGAGGAATCTCAGCTTCAATATCGTGAATTGATCAAAACGCTGGAAAGCAATCAGGATAGCATCTCGGGATTATCCGAGTACTATTTTCACTTATTCAGAGGAATGTACGAATTTGAACAGAACAATTACATCTCAGCTATATCCTTTTATCGGAAAGCCGAGAAGATGCTCGCGTTTGTAGAAGATGAAATTGAAAGAGCTGAATTTCATTTTAAGGTGGCGGAAGTTTTTTATATCATGAAGCAGACGCACTTTTCCATGAACCACGCCGTACAGGCGCTTGAGACATACAAGGCTCACGACTTTTACAGAGTCAGAAGAATACAATGCCATTTCGTCATATCAGGAAACTACATTGACTACAGACATTATGAAAAAGCACTTGAGCATTTGGATGACGCGTATCATCTTGCTTTATTGGAAGGCCAGCCCCGTTTAATCGGATCAGCCCTCTATAATATCGGGAATTGCTATGATGACAAAGGAGAGCTGGATCAAGCCGCGGAATACTTTGAAAAAGCGCTTCCTGTCTTTGAAGAGCATCGGCTGGAGCAGCTCCCAAAAGCGCTCTTCAGCCTGACTCGCGTTCTTTTCAAAAAGCAAGACGTCCAATCTGCAATGAGGTACTATGAAAAAGGGATTGCTATCGCCCAAAAACGAAACGACTCCTTCAGTCTGGCGAAATATACATTTCTGCAGGCCTTATATGTCGAATCTGTTAATTTAGATATGATTCAAGAAGTATTTGACTATATGGAAGAAAAAGCCCTTTACGTATATATTGAAGAATTCGCTTTGGATGCTGCCTCCTATTTCAGTCATCGGGAACACTACAAGGAAGCAGTGTATTTTTATGAAAAAGCTGTCAGCATGAGAGAGATGATTCAAAGAAACGATTGTTTATATCAAGTGTAAGACGAGACCATCTGTTGCCAGATGGTTTTTTTATATTTTATATACAAAAAAAGGAGAGCATCGGAACGTTTATTTTCAGGTAGAACAGGAAAAATCGCTACATATGCTTTTGAACAAAATAGCCGGGTTAGACGATGCCTGGGCCAATGACAGGCGTTAGGGGGAATTCGATGTTCGGTTTCAATGATATGGTGAAGTTTCTATGGTCTTTCCTCATTGTTCTGCCGCTTGTACAAATCATACATGTTTCAGGGCACAGCTTCATGGCACTTATTTTTGGCGGAAAAGGATCGTTGGATATTGGGATGGGCAAAACGCTGTTCAAGATTGGGCCGATACGGATTAGAGCGATCTATTTCATAGATTCTTTTTGCAGGTTTGGTGAGCTGAAAACCGACAATCGGTTGGCGCATGCACTTGTATATGCCGGGGGCAGCCTGTTTAACCTGTTAACGATTTTTACTGTCAATTTGCTGATTATACACAGTGTATTAAAACCGAATATGTTTTTTTATCAGTTTGTCTATTTTTCTACGTATTATGTGTTTTTCGCCTTGTTGCCGGTTCGATATTCAGAGAAAAAGTCATCGGACGGGCTTGCGATTTACAAGGTGCTCCGGTACGGAGAGCGCTACGAAATCGATAAATAACGTTCAAATGTTTACCGTCTCTCAGATCGGGAAGGTAACAAGTACACACATAATGAAGGGAGAGAATCAACATGGGTAACAATAGTGTAAAAGATAAAATGAAAGGCGGCTTTAATAAAGCCAAAGGAGAAGCGAAGGATAAAGTCGGAGATATGACCGATAAAACGGACATGCAGGCTGAAGGTAAAAAAGATAAGGCAAAAGGCGAGATCCAAAAGGATATCGGGAAAGCAAAGGATACATTCACAGATAAAGATTAATCATACGAAAGAGGCAGGAAACGATATGTTTCTTGTCTTTTTTTTGTACGCTACTTTTGAATGTTAATAAATGTAACAAAAAAGGCAATCGATTTGGTTAAAGTATCTAAATTTTTTTAATATTCTTTGAATCAATGACACTCTTCTATATAATGGTGACATAAGTTGTTAACTTTCGTAACATCATATGTCAAAGGGAGGTTCTGAATGAAAAACAAAGGGGTTGGAATACAGGCTGTTTTTCTGTTGTTTCTGATCATGGTGTTGATGGCGGGATGTGCTGCGCCGAAGAAAGTGTCAAATGCCAGCGGAAGTGCGAAGAAAACCGTTGATATCGACACAAGCGGGGATTCAGTAAAGGTCGGGATTCTTCACTCGTTAAGCGGGACAATGGCAATCAGTGAAGTGTCCGTCCATGATGCAGAGTTATTGGCGATTCAAGAAATCAACCAAAAAGGCGGAGTTCTCGGCAAAAAGCTTGAACCCGTCGTGGAAGACGGCGCTTCAGACTGGCCTACATATGCGGAAAAAATGAGGAAACTGCTTCAGCAAGACAAAGCAGCTGCTGTGTTTGGCGGATGGACATCTGCAAGCCGCAAAGCCATGCTTCCGGTTGTGGAGCAAAACAACGGGCTGCTGTTCTATCCAGTGCAGTACGAAGGAATGGAGTCATCACCCAATATTTTTTATACCGGAGCGACGACGAATCAGCAAATAGTGCCGGCAGTCGATTGGCTGCTGAAAAATAAAGGGAAGACGTTCTTTCTGATCGGATCAGATTACGTGTTCCCGAGAACAGCCAATAAGGTCATCAAAGCGCAAGTGAAAGCGGCCGAAGGAGAAATTGTCGGTGAAGAGTATACGCCGCTCGGCCATACCAATTACAGTACCCTTGTCAGCAAAATCAAAGAAAAACAGCCCGATGTCATTTTTAACACATTAAACGGCGACAGCAACGTGGCGTTTTTCAAACAGCTGAAAGATGCGGGGATATCGGCTGACGATATGCCTGTCATGTCAGCAAGTGTTGCTGAGGAAGAAATCCGGGGGATCGGCTCTGATGTGTTAAAAGGACACTATGCGGTGTGGAATTACTTCCAGACAACCAATACGAGCGAGAATCAAACATTCGTGAAAACCTATAAAAAGATGAACGGTGATAGCCGGGTCACGAGCGATCCGATTGAAGCTGGCTATAATGCGGTTTATCTCTGGGCGGCGGCTGTTGAAAAAGCCAAGTCCTTTGATGTCGATAAGGTGAAGAAAGCGGCTGACGGGATTGCATTCAAGGCACCGGGCGGCACAGTGCAAATTGACGGGGATACACAGCATCTTTACAAAACGGTCAGAATCGGGCGAATCACGGGGGATGGACAGCTTAAAGAAGTTTGGAACTCAGGTGAACCTGTAAAACCTGATCCGTATTTAAAAACGTACGATTGGGCAAAGGGGTTATCTAAATAAATCAAAGCCGTTTGCAGGGGAGGAGGCGGAGCATGTCTGTCGTCGTAACTCAATTATTTAACGGGATCAGTCTCGGTTCTATTTTGATTCTTATTGCGATTGGATTGGCCGTTACATTCGGTTTGATGAACATTATCAATATGGCGCACGGTGAGCTGATTATGGCAGGAGCCTACACGACTTATGTCACTCAACAGCTGTTTTTAAGCTATTTGCCGGCTTCTCTGTTTTCTTACTATTTTTTAATCGCGATCATCATGGCGTTTGGGGTTGCGGCGCTTATTGGGATTGTCATTGAAAAAGTGATTGTCAGGCGACTATATGATCGTCCGCTCGACAGCCTTTTGGCGACGTGGGGGGTGAGCTTGATCCTGCAGCAGGCAGCCAGATTGATTTTTGGCGCGCCGAATGTGGCTGTCAAGTCTCCTGAATGGCTGACGGGAGGGGTGACGCTGTTTTCGGTTACCTTTCCGTATAAAAGGCTGTTTATTTTGGCGCTCGTTCTTTTTACGCTGGCATTGCTCGGTTTCTATTTATTTAAAACCTCTGCAGGGCGGCGGATGCAGGCGGTTACGCTGAACCGGAGCATGGCATCGTGTCTCGGCGTATCTGTGAGAAAAACAGATACATTGGCTTTCGCGCTCGGAAGCGGACTGGCCGGTATCGCGGGGAGCTCACTCACATTGCTCGGTTCAATCGGGCCTACTCTCGGTTCGTCGTACCTCATAGATGCCTTTATGATTGTCATATTAGGCGGAATTGGAAGATTAAAAGGCACCATTATCGGCGCAGTGACGGTCGGTTTGCTGAGCACATTTGTTGAGTATTCCACAAGCGCTACGATCGCAAAGGTAGTCGTGTTTGCATGTATTATTCTCTTTCTGCAATGGAGGCCTTCAGGTCTTGCAAGTGTCAGAACGAGATTACTTGATTAGGAGGGAACCGGATGAAGCGGTTTTCACAATTCAGTCCGTATCTGGTGATGTTTGCCCTTTTTATCGCCGCTCCGTTCTTTCTGCAGGAGTTTCGATTAGGGCTGTTGGCGAAGTTTTTATGCTTTGCGATTGTAGCGGTCGGCATTTGCCTGATTTGGGGATATACAGGCATTTTGAGTTTGGGGCATGGTGTCTATTTCGGATTGGGCGCTTACTGCATGGCCATGTACTTAAAAATAGAAGCCTCACCGTCAGGCATTCCTGATTTTATGGAGTGGACCGGCGTGAGTGAACTGCCGTGGATCTGGGCAATGTTCAGGTATCCTTTAAGTGCGATTGCCGCAGCTGTTATTGTGCCTGTCTTTTTGGCCTTTTTACTCGGTTACTTTACCTTTCGCAACAACATAAAGGGTGTTTATTTTTCGTTGATCTCTCAGGCTGTTGTGGTGGTTGTCGTCACATTGTTCATCGGCAGCCAGGACATCACCGGCGGGACGAATGGACTCACGAATTTCTATACCATTTTTCAATATGCTCTGGCAGATCCTGCTATGAAGCAGATTTTGTATTTTACCACAGTCTTTTTCCTCGGTGTTTCTGTCGTGTTTGCTTTGTTTCTGACGAGAAGCCGTTTTGGGCGGCTATTGCAGGCGGTGCGCGACGGAGAAAGCAGGGTCCGCTTCTTCGGATATCACTCCACCGTTTTTAAAGTGTTTATTTACTGTGTATCAGCTGCGATGGCGGGGATTGCCGGGATGCTGTTTGTGCTTCAGGATGGGATGATCTCGCCGGAAATGATGGGCATCATCCCTTCGGTGGAAATGGTGCTGTGGGTCGCGATCGGCGGGAGGCACTCCATTTTTGGCGCGGTGCTTGGCGCGCTGTTAACGAACGGCATGAAAAGCTATTTAAGCGAGTATTACCCTGACATTTGGCTGTACTTCCTCGGCGCGCTGTTTATCATCGTCGTGCTCTATATGCCAAAAGGGATTGTCGGGCTGTTCGAGAAGATGAGAACCCAGCTTCCTTCCTCGAAAAAGAAAGGAGCGGCTGCTTATGAAACCGATACTTACCTGCCGTGACGTGAAGGTTGAGTTTGACGGGTTTTGGGCCTTGCAGGGCGCTGATATCAGTGTGCAGGAACACGATATCCATTTTCTGATTGGGCCGAACGGCGCCGGAAAAACGACTTTGCTGGACATCATATGCGGAAAAACGAAGCCGCATTCGGGTGAAGTGCTATTTCAGGAAACGAATGAATTGACAAAGAATCGGGAATATCAGATTGCCAAACTTGGGGTCGCCAGAAAGTTTCAGGCTCCGAGTGTCTTTACGCAGCTGACTGTGTTTGAAAATCTCGAGCTTGCCATGAAACAGAAGAAAACGATCTTTTCACTGCTGACAGCTCGTATGACAAAAGAGCAAAGTGACAGGATTATAGACATCCTGCGGCTGATTGGGTTAGATGGCAAACGGGATCTAACAGCTGGCAGCCTGTCACACGGACAGAGGCAATGGCTTGAGATCGGCATGCAGCTCGCCATGGAGCCGAAGCTTTTGCTGCTGGATGAACCGATTGCGGGCATGACGGGAAAGGAGCGCGAAAAAACTGGAGCGTTGTTAGAAGAAATAGCAAAAACGTGCTCTGTTCTGATTGTCGAGCACGATATGGATTTTGTGCGGTCGTTTTCCAGAAAAGTCACGGTCATGCATGAAGGCAAAGTGCTTTGTGAGGGGTCGATGGATGACATCACAAGCAATGAAGAGGTGGCAGCGGTGTATTTAGGAAGGGGCGGTGTGTCATGATTGCCGTAAGGAATGTAACGTCTGGTTATGATCAATCGATGGTTTTGCACAGCCTCAGTATGGAGGTTCGCCCGGGGCAGATTGTTGCTGTATTAGGCCGAAATGGAGTCGGCAAATCTACCTTGCTGAAAACAATCATAGGCCTGCTTCCGGCAAAACAGGGGGATATTCGTTTTAATCAAACGTTTGTTCAAAACGAAAAGGCGGAAACACGGGCAAGAACGGGAATTGCGTATGTTCCGCAGGGAAGAGACATCTTTTCCTCCTTAACCGTTCGTGACAATCTGCTGCTTGGGGAAGAGCCGCTTCCGAAGAAGGAGAGAATGGGGGAGGTCAAGGAAGACATTTTTCAGTGGTTTCCTGTTTTAAAGAAGATGCTTGACCGCAAAGGCGGCGATTTAAGCGGAGGCCAGCAGCAGCAGCTAGCAATTGCCAGAGCGCTGATGGGAAATCCGAAAATTATTTTACTTGATGAACCAATGGAAGGAATTCAGCCGTCAATTATCGAACTAATCAGACAATTTATCATAGAAATTTCCAGAAAAAGAGACATTTCCGTTGTTTTAGTCGAGCACAGTCTGGAAAATGCGTTAACGTGTGCTGATTATCTTTATGTGATCGACAGGGGAACGGTTGTCGACCATGGAAAGGCCGATGAAGAAACGGCACGCCGCTTTGAAAGGCATCTTACCGTGTGACCCGATACTTGAAGAAAGGGAGGTGATGTCCCGCCTGCATGTTCCACAAATTCGCAGTAACCGCATCCGCTTTATACGACAAAAGAAGGAGGACTACAGATGAAACTGACACCGGTTGAACAAGAGAAATTGCTCATTTTCGCGGCGGGGGAATTAGCCAAACAGCGCAAGGCGCGGGGCGTTCTGCTCAACTACCCTGAGGCTGCCGCTTATATTACCTGCTTTATCATGGAAGGCGCACGTGACGGAAAGGGAGTAGCCGAGCTGATGGAAGCCGGCCGCCATGTGTTAACGGAAAAAGATGTGATGGAGGGTGTTCCTGAGATGCTGGACAGCATTCAGGTGGAGGCCACATTTCCGGACGGCGTGAAGCTTGTTACGGTACATCAGCCAATTTCTGCGGAGGTGAAGTCATGAAGCCGGGAGCATTCCAAATTGCTGAGGGAACGATTACGATTAATGAAGGCCGTGAGACACGGGAGGTAGCGGTAAAAAACACCGGATCACGCTCCATTCAAGTCGGGTCACATTTTCATTTTGCGGAAGCCAACGGGGCATTATCATTTGACCGTGAACAGGCGATCGGCATGCGCCTTGATGTTCCATCAGGCACGTCGGTCCGTTTTGAGCCGGGCGAGCAGAAAACGGTGACGCTTGTGGAAATTGGGGGCCGAAAGACAATAAGAGGTTTGAACGGAATGGCCGACACGTTTATCGATGAACGCGGCAAAGAAAAAACGTTAGCCAACTTACATCAAGCCGGCTGGATGGAGGGTGTAATCCGATGAAAATGTCAAGGGAGCAATACGCAGAGCTGTTTGGCCCGACAACGGGCGATAAAATCAGATTGGGCGATACGGATTTATGGATTGAAGTCGAAAAGGATTTCACAATATATGGTGAAGAAATGATCTTTGGGGGCGGTAAAACGATCCGTGACGGCATGGGCCAAAACGGCAGAATCACAGGGAAAGACGGCGCTTTGGATTTGGTCATCACCAACGTCACACTTTTGGATTACACAGGCATTGTCAAAGCGGATGTCGGTGTGAAAGACGGCCGGATTGTCGGCGTCGGAAAAAGCGGCAACCCTGATATCATGGACGGAGTCGATCCGCATATGGTCATCGGCACGGGTACAGAGGTGATTTCCGGCGAAGGCAAAATTTTAACAGCTGGAGGAGTGGACACGCATATTCATTTTATATGTCCTCAGCAAATGGAAGTTGCGCTTTCTTCAGGTGTGACGACGCTTTTGGGAGGCGGCACAGGACCTGCTACAGGAAGCAAAGCGACAACATGTACGTCCGGCGCATGGTATATGGCAAGGATGTTGGAAGCGGCCGAGGAGTTCCCAATTAATGTCGGCTTCTTAGGAAAAGGGAATGCATCCGAAAAAGCGCCGCTGATCGAGCAGGTAGAAGCAGGCGCCATCGGCCTTAAACTTCATGAAGACTGGGGCACGACGCCAAGCGCGATCAAAACGTGTATGGACGTCGTCGATGAGGCTGATATTCAAGTCGCCATCCATACCGATACCATTAACGAAGCGGGCTTCCTGGAAAACACGCTCGACGCGATCGGGGACCGGGTGATTCATACCTATCACATTGAAGGAGCTGGCGGCGGCCACGCCCCGGATATTATGAAGCTTGCCTCTTATGCAAACATTCTGCCGTCATCCACAACGCCAACCATTCCTTATACCGTTAATACGATGGATGAGCATCTTGACATGATGATGGTCTGCCACCATTTAGATGCGAAAGTGCCTGAAGATGTGGCATTCAGCCATTCGAGAATCAGGGCTGCGACCATTGCGGCAGAGGACATTCTCCATGACATCGGAGCGATCAGCATGACATCATCGGATTCCCAAGCGATGGGGCGTGTCGGTGAAGTGATCATCCGAACATGGCAGGTAGCCGATAAAATGAAAAAGCAGCGCGGCGCTCTTGCCGGCGAAAACGGAAACGATAATGTGCGTGCAAAACGCTACGTTGCCAAATACACAATTAATCCGGCGATTACTCACGGGCTCAGCCATGAAGTCGGCTCTGTGGAAAAAGGAAAGCTCGCAGATCTCGTTCTGTGGGATCCGGTATTTTTCGGCGTAAAACCGGAACTGGTATTAAAGGGTGGCATGATTGCACGTGCGCAAATGGGAGATCCGAACGCGTCCATCCCGACTCCTGAACCGGTGTTTATGCGCCAAATGTATGCGTCTTACGGAAAAGCCAATCGCTCAACCTCCATTACATTTATGTCTCAGGCAAGCATTGAGCGGGGGGTGGCGGAAAGCCTAGGGTTGGAAAAAAGAATTTCTCCTGTCAAAAATATAAGAAAGCTGAGCAAGCTGGATATGAAATTGAACTCAGCATTGCCGAAGATTGAGGTTGACCCAAAAACCTATCAGGTCTTCGCTGACGGAGAGGAATTGTCTTGCCAGCCTGTCGATTATGTTCCGCTCGGACAACGATATTTCTTATTCTGACAAGACGCGGCCGGAGTGCATCCGGCCGTTCTATTGACTCAAAACGGTGCACAAGAACCCCTCTGTAGTGTATATTAAATGTTGACAAACGAATTAATTGTAACTATTATAGTTACAACGGTGGTGAAAAACATGATTAACAGCCGTCTTGCTGTTGCCATTCATATTTTATCCCTCATTTCGATGGATGAAAAAGAGTCTTCAGAAACCATCGCTGGCAGCGTCAACACCAATCCTGTTGTCGTGCGAAGAATGATCAGCATGCTGAAAAAAGCGGATATTCTCACATCCCGAGCCGGGGTGCCGGGTGCAAGCCTCAAAAAAGATCCGGCTGATATTTCTCTTTTAGAAGTCTATCGGGCTGTCCAAAAACAAGATGAACTCTTTGCGATTCATGAAAACCCGAATCCGAACTGTCCGGTAGGGAAAAAAATTCAAAACGCATTGGATGAAACGTTTGAAAGTGTGCAAAAAGCGATGGAAAATGAGCTGGCAAGCAAGTCATTAAAAGATGTTATGAATCATCTCTTTTAATCAAAAGAGATGACTTCATCACCGCTAACATGTAACTAAAATTGTTACAAATAAGGAGGAAATGAATAGTGAAAATTGGAATTATTGGGGCGAGCGGAAAAGCAGGAAACGAGATTTTGAAAGAAGCGAAAACAAGAGGCCATGAAGTGACGGCCATCGTCCGAAACGCTTCAAAAGTGCAGGAACAGGATATAGCGATTTTGGAGAAAGATGTGTTCGAACTGACTTCAGAAGACATCAAGCCTTTCGATGCGGTTGTAAATGCTTTTGGAGCAGCACCTGGCCAGGAACACCTTCACGTTGAGGCAGGCAGAGTGCTAATCAACATCTTAAAGAATGCGAAAGACACAAGATTGCTTGTCGTCGGCGGAGCAGGAAGCCTGTTTGTTGATGAAGCCAAAACAACCCGTTTAATGGATACACCGGAATTTCCGAAAGAATATTTGCCGACTGCATCAAATCAAGGGGAAAACCTAAAAGATTTGCAGCAAACAGACTCCATTTCCTGGACGTTCCTCAGCCCTGCGGCATTTTTTGATCCGGCAGGAAAACGGACGGGTTCTTATCAAAAAGGAAAAGACCATGTCATCGTAAACGAAAAAGGTGACAGCTATATCAGCTATGCAGATTACGCCATTGCTGTATTGGATGAGCTTGAACAACCTGCACACAAAAATGAACGCTTCACAGTGGTAAGCGAAGCGGAATAATGAAAAACCCGGAGTTTCCTCCGGGTTTTTCTCATTAATAAGTGCTGTACGTATTATAATCGCTGAAAAGGCCGTCAGCAATCCCAAGCATTAAGAAGACAAAGAAGGCGATAATCGCAAGAAGGGATATAGCAATGCTTACGATTAAATAAATCCCTTGCATCTTTACAAACTTCGCGTAATTCTCCAGCATTAAATCTTCAGACTGTTCGCTATTGTGTTCAGCCATTTGCCCTGCTTCTTTAGCTGAACGCATCAGAAAGATTCCGGAAATAATTTGCAGTACGCCCGGCACGGCACCGATTAAAAAAAAGAACGCGCCTGAAAGCGCGGTAATTGCGCCCATAATAATAAATAAAATGCCTGTCGCTTTTCCCCATTTTGAAATGCTTATGAGGGTTTTGTTCATTGTTTCAGGATTCATGTACCTGGCTCCCCTTTACAAAAAAATACTCACTTTTCTTTTATACACTATTTGTGTGAAGTTTTGTATATAAAGAATAACATTTTTGGGATTGACCCTGACGCTGCGTGTTTGTTTACGATAGATGAAGAGGAGGGGTTATAGATGAAATACCAAGTCAAACAAGTGGCGGACATAGCAGGTGTCAGCATTCGGACGCTTCATCACTATGATGATATACAGCTTCTGAATCCTTCAGCGCTTACTGAGGCAGGGTATCGTTTGTACAGTGATGCAGATCTGGAAAGGCTCCAGCAGATTTTATTTTTCAGGGAAATTGGGTTTCGTCTGGATGATATAAAAGAGATGCTGGATCATCCGAATTTTGACCGGAGAGCAGCACTTCAGTCGCAAAAGGATATGTTGATGAAGAAAAAACAAAGAATGGAGGAGATGATTCAAACGATTGACAGGACGCTTCAGTCTATTGAGGGAGAAGAACATATGAATAAGCGGGATTTATTTGCTGGGTTAAGCATGAAAGACATTGAAGAGCACCAGCAGACATACGCTGATGAAGTCAGAAAGCTGTATGGAAGAGAAATTGCAGATGAGTCAGAGAAAAGGACATCTGCATACTCGGCGGGCGATTGGCGTGGGATCATGGCTGAAATTGATTCGATTTACAGACGTATTGCGGCACGAATGATACACGGCCCTGATGATGAAGAGGTTCAGTCCGCTGTGGGGGCGTTCCGTGATCATATTTGCCAATATCATTACGATTGCCCACTTGGCATTTTCAGAGGGCTTGGAGAAGTGTATATCACTGACGAACGATTTACAAATTCAATCAATCAATATGGAGAAGGCCTTGCCGCTTTTTTGCGGGAGGCGATCAACATTTACTGTGACCAACAGGAAAAACCCCGGCTGTAAAGGCCGGGGTTTTGGCACATCTTATAAAATTGGCGACAACAGGCGCGAGACGGATTCTTTAATTCGAATCCACAAGGGGCGCTGCAGGTATTCCTCATAGGTGTATTTTCTGGATACAAGCAAATCTTCTTTAAATGTAGAAACCAGTTTTTTCGCAATTGTGATATCATAAATAAATGCATTAACCTCAAAGTTCAGCCTAAAGCTTCGGACGTCAATATTCGCTGTGCCGACTGATGCAATTTCGTCATCCACTACGATGGTTTTCGCGTGAATAAAGCCGTTATCATAGATATAGACAGTGGCTCCGGCTTTTAACAGCTCGCCGATGTACGAAAGTGTCGCCCAGTATACAAAGGCATGATCAGGCTTGTTCGGGATCATAATGTTGACGTCAATGCCTGACAGGCACGCGATCCTTAAAGCATCCAGCAGGCTTGCGTCGGGGATAAAATAAGGCGTTTGAATCAATATGGAACGCTTTGCATTCGAAATCATTTTAATGTAGCCATTTTTAATTTGTTCCCATTCGGAATCCGGGCCGCTTGTGACAATTTGCATCCCGACGTTGCCTTTTGGGCCGTAATCAGGAAAGTGAGTCGGAATATACGTCAGCGTATGGTGATGGGAGGCCTGGTTCCAGTCAAGGATGAAACGTGTCTGGATGGCGTGCACGGCTGTTCCCTGGAGCCGGATATGCGTATCGCGCCAATAACCGAATTTCGGATTAAGCCCGAGATACTCATCTCCGACGTTAAAACCTCCGACATAACCGATTATTCCGTCTATGATGACAAGCTTTCGATGGTTCCGGTAATTCAACCTCAAGTTAATTGGCCTGAGCTTTGAAGGGAAAAAGACCTCCACATGCCCACCGGCCTCACGGAGTTCTTTAAAAAACTTCTTTCTCAGCGTTCTGGACCCGAGTTCATCATAAAGCACCCTGACCTGAACGCCTTCTTTCGCTTTTTGGATCAGAGCGTCCCGTAATTTTTTGCCTAATTCATCACCTTTATAAATATAATATTGTAAGTGGATATGATCCTTAGCCTTTTCAATATCATTCAGAAGCCGCTGAAACTTATCCCGACCATCTGTAATGACGTCAACTGAATTATCCTCTGTAAACACCGCATGGTTATTCATGATCAGCATATAAATTAAATCTTTGTTATCAAAGGTCGCCCGGTTGTTAAATTGAAATTGCTTGTTTTCTAAATCCTCAAGCTGATGCTTCAGCAGCTTTTCAATTCCGATCTTTTTTCGGTCCTCCCATTGAAACAAATGCTTACGCCTGAGATTATGGCCGAATAATAAGTATAAAATAAAGCCTAAAACGGGAATAAAGAAAAGAACAAGCAGCCACGCCCAAGATGCGCTGGCATCGCGCCGTTCTTTAAAAATGACAATAATGGCCAAAAGAATATTCAAAATGAAAAAAAGTGATAGAAGGATGGAAAAAATACTCACTTTGTAACCCCGCTCATTCATATTTATCAAGAAGATTGCCATTAGTATTCCATGTATAACAGCGATCTGATTCCCATTACAAATTATAACACTCACATTTTAAAAGAATAAAGAGCGGTGATCCAGATTCTTCGTGAAAAATACGGGCAGATTTCTTTAAAACCAGCTTGCACCTGCGTTAAAATAAACACATATGATAACGTCCGTGAAGCCTTGCAACATCAAATAAAGGGGGAGGATTACATGAACTTTTACAGAGTCGAACAAATGCCGGGGTTCATTAAAACAGAAATGCAAAAAATTCAAAAGGCCGTACAGCCTTTCATGAAAAAAACCGTCATTTACCGTTTTCTTGCGATTCCGCTTGCTGCATTCTCTCTCTTTAATTTAGCAGCTTTTCTATTTCACGCTTCAGCTGACAGGGAGTCCCTGATCAGCGCAGGCATATTCGCCCTTTTGGCGGCGCTTGGGCTGGCATTTTTCAAAGAAGCAGGCTATCAGCATAAACAAATCCAAAAAACGGTTCACATCTATATGCTGAACAGGATCAGAAAGAGCGAAATCCTTTCAGAAGAGCGGAAAGACTCCTACACGCGACAGATTAAGGAAGAACCGTTTGCGATGCGAAGTTTTGTGGAATTTTTGACCGAGGAAGACAGACGCAAAAAAATGCAATTTTAAATCAAAAAGAGCTGAACACCAGAACTGCACCCCGATTTACTGAAAAGATCAGGGTGCAGTTTTTCATGACTTTCTCTCGTTCTTTAAAGCGGAGAGGGCGAACTAAGAGGTGGTATATAAACTATAATGAATCCCATTTCAGCGGTGTTCCTGCTGCAAAATGTTTCTTAGCTGTTCTGCCGATAATGATTTCATAGAATTTTGGTTCCAAGCCATAACCGGGTCGCACGACCTTAATGTTGTCTTCTGTGAAAATATCTCCGGCTTTTATATCTTTTTTTACATAAATAGAGCGGCGGAATTTAAGCGAAACTTTTTCCTCGTCAGTGGGCCCATACGTTATCTGTCCTAATGCTTGCCACGCCCTTTCAGTTTCAACGACAAGCTGCTTTAGTTCAGAGGGTTCCAGTGAAAAGGCAGAATCTACGCCGCCATCAGCTCTTGATAAAGTGAAATGTTTCTCAATTATAGTTGCGCCTAGAGCGACACTAGCGACAGCAACTCCTGTTCCCATTGTGTGATCCGATAAACCGACTTGGCAATTGAATAATTCTTTCATATGAGGGATCGTAGAAATATTTGTATTTTCTGGTGATGCCGGGTAGGTGCTAGTGCATTTTAGAAGTATTAATTCTTTACAGCCGGCTTCTTTGGCGGCCTTTATTGATTCATCAATTTCTGCTACTGTAGCCATTCCGGTTGAAATGATAATGGGTTTACCTGTAGCAGCCACCTTTTTGATAAGAGGGATATCAGTATTTTCAAATGAGGCTATTTTATATATAGGCACACCCAGGTCTTCCAAAAAGTCGACAGCCGATTCATCAAATGGTGTACTCAAAGGGATCATTCCAAGTTCCCGGCATTTATCGAAGATTGGTTTATGCCATTCCCATGGGGTATAAGCTTGCTGATATAATGTATAGAGCGTTCTTCCGGACCAGAGACTATCCTCATCCTCAATTTTAAAATCTTTCGTATTCATATTTAATGTCATCGTGTCAGCGGTATATGTTTGTATTTTTAAGGCGTGTGCACCTGCTTTGGCAGCTTCTTCTATAATGTTAAAAGCGCGTTCTAACGATTGGTTATGGTTCCCGGACATTTCCGCAATAATAAACGGAGGATCATTTGGCCCGATTTTTCTTCCTTCTATATTGATTTCTTTCATTTTTGCACCTCCTTGTAGTTTACAGTAATAGAGGCAAAGCAAAGGACTTAGACCAAGTGGTTTTCAGATCATCAGTTCATTAAAATTTGTATCAAGGTCTTTTTTATCTATTCCTCTATCAGCTAATTTCTTCATCACTTTCTGTTTTTCCGCCATCCATTCTTCCTTTAAAAGACCGTATCTGATCACATCAAGATATCTA
This sequence comes from Bacillus sp. T17B1, assembly GCF_026796395.1. Lineage (NCBI taxonomy): Bacteria > Bacillati > Bacillota > Bacilli > Caryophanales > Bacillaceae > Bacillus > Bacillus sp. T17B1. The sequence goes on along the minus strand of NZ_JALAYA010000017.1, from coordinate 49,176 downwards.
TTATTCCTTGCGATATGGTTTCGGAAATGACCTTCTTTGCTGAAACCAAGTGATTGATGATAAGATAAACTTTTTTCGTTATTCGATAGGACTTCTCCGTATACTTTCTCAACCTCTAACTGCTGAAATGCCCATTCTAATGCTAAAAATCCCATGACAGAACCGGAGCCTTTTTGACTCTGGGCCTCTCCGATATAAAAACCCCAATAGCAGTGGTTATTTTTATGATCAACATCTTTAAAACTTACAAATCCAGTGTCTGTATGATCAATTGTAAAGATAAAATAATGTTCTGTTTTGGAGGAATTCACATTCTTGAACCATTGCTGATGCTGTTTTTCAGTAATAATTTGGTCGTTATACATTGATTGTCTGATTCTTTCATCGTTTCGCCAACGGAGAACTGTGTCCAAGTCTTTTTCTTTTAATGTCCTAAGGGAGTATTTGAACATAGATTTAGCCTTCCTTACTTTAAAATTTCGAATAAAAGGTTTTGGCGATAATCATTATTTCCTTCTAGCAGCATTCTGGCTTTTCTTGATATTTGTTGCAGGGACAAGGGGTTATTTATCATTTCTTGAATGGCTGAGGCGATATCTGATTCATGGACTGATTCTTTCGGTCCCAGATATTTAATCGCGCCTAATTGATTAAGCGTTAACGCAATCGATTCTTGATTTTCTGCGACGGTGATTACGATGGCTGGAAGGCCGAGATAACAGCGCTCCCAAGTAGTTGATCCGCCCGCACCTATTGCCAGGTCGGCATTATACATTAATTCTGCCATATGATTCACTTGGCAGTGAAAGCTGCAAAAGGAATGTTTTTTACAAATGGCTTCAATTTCATTCTTGTGAGTATTGGTATGTCCAATTACGATATCAAGCTTAATATCCTGGGGGGTAAGCTGCTGAAAGGCTTTAATCACCTTTTTCGTTTCATTAGTGGGATCACTGCCCCCAAAAAAGACAAAAATCTTTTTTACATTTCCATCGCAGTTTTTGTGATTGGGTTGAAAAGAATAAAACTCGTCTCGCAATAAGACATATTTTGGTCCTAAAAATTGTTTGCAGCTTTTGGGGACTAGATTGACATACCGGTCTTTATAATGATGATATAGATTCTGATCCAATAATATATCACAATCGTGTGAACGATCAGCTAAGTCATCAATCACCATCACTTTTTTCACATGCTTTTTTACTTTCATCTCCCAATTGATATCAATTGCGTAGTGATCAATGATAAGGGTGGAAATGTCTTTGTTCATGTCTTTCATCGCGCTAATGGTTTCAGCTGAGTCAACATACCAAGGGACACCAAGCCAATCAGAATGGGGAGTTGCTTTAGGAATGAAAACATTCTTTTTAGGTTTTGGAAGCATAATGAGATCAAACTGCTTCTCTCGGATGAGCTCCGCTAGATGACCTTGTAAGTTTCGGCAGACAAATATAATATTTGCTCCCTTTTTACGCAACGCATGAGCGAGCGTGAGGCACCTCATGACATGACCTGTTCCTATTTCAATTGAAGCATCTGTTCTGAAAAGAATATTCATCACAGCACCTCATGATCACTTGGATTTATTTTCGGTATCATTGATGGTTTCTTTTTGTTCTATTCGGGCATTGAGTAATGACCATTCCGGAAACTTATTCAATAATGTTAAGGTATCTTCTAGGCTGAAGTCAGGTTTAGTTGGGTATAGTTTTTCAATAATTTTTTTGATTAATAAAAAATCCTCCGGTGTATCTACAGTCCATCTATGCCGTTTCTGATTTTCGGTATAGGTGATATTAGCTAAGCTGAATCGATCCGGGTTCATGTAAATAAAGGGTGTAACATGTTCCCGTTCGTAGTCAAGGCTGGACTCAAGATGAGCTGTTTCTAGCGAAGAAGCAGAAAAAACCTCTATATCCATTCCGCGGGGATAGGTTCGTTGTAAGGTGTTAGACACATAATCATACTGGCCATTTGCGTCCAGGTAACATTTTATTACCTTGTCAATCACACGATAATCAATAATAGGGCAGTCAGAGGTTAGCCGGACGACAGTTTCGGCGTTGCTTAATTTTGCTGCTTCGTAAAACCTTGATAAAACATCGTTTTCTGATCCGCAATAATGAGCAAGAGATAATTTCTTACTTAACTCAACAATGGGGTTATCTATCACATTTGTTGTGGTGGCGATCACTATATCATCAATAAGTGTTGCCCTTTTGACCCTCTCAATTTGATATTCCAGCAAAGGTCTATTCAACACTTTTTTTAACACTTTACCCGGCAATCTGCTGGAGCCCATCCGTGCTTGGATAATAGCCGTTACTTTCAACTAACCACCTCCTACGAATAGTAATTTACTACTTTTTTTAATGCTTTTATAACATCGTCTGCATCTTTTTCGTTCATTGATTGAAACAAAGGCAAGGTGATCATTCCTTTATACAGCTTTTCGGCATTTGGACATAAGCCCTCTTGGTATCCTAAACGCTGATAATAGGGATGTAAATAAACAGGTATATAGTGTACGTTAACACCTATATTTTCTTTCTGCATGGCGTTGAAAATGTCATCACGACTTCCTTTAAGTGAATCTAGCTTTAAGTCAATAATGTAAAGGTGCCAGCTTGAGGTTGAGGCTGCATCTTGAATTGGGAGATGAATGTGGGGGATTGCTTTTAATTTTTCGTTATAGGTCCTGGCAAGATGTCTTCGTTTTTCAATAAAATCATCTAATTTTTGCAATTGGCTGATGCCTAATGAAGCTTGGATATCTGTCATCCGATAATTGAATCCTAGAAAGTGCATTTCGTAGTACCACGATCCATGGTTTTGGCTTAGCTTTTTAGGATCACGGGTAATTCCGTGACTGCGGAATTGGAGCAGCTTCTCATAATATTCTCTATTATTAGTTGTTATCATTCCGCCTTCGCCGGTTGTAATATGTTTAACAGGGTGGAAACTAAACATTGTCATATCACTGATTGAACCGATTGTTTCCCCTTTATATGAAGCGCCTAATGCATGTGCAGCATCTTCAATCACGATCAAGTTATTGGCTTTTGCGATTTTTTGAATCTGATCATGATTTACCGGCTGTCCTGTGAAATCTACCGGTATAATGGCCTTTGTTTTGGGAGTGATCAGCTTTTCAATAGAATGAGGGTCAATATTGTAGGTTAGCGGGTTAATATCGGCGAAAACCGGTTTGGCTCCCATGTACAGAATGCAATTGGCACTTGCCGCAAATGTGATGGGTGTCGTAATGACTTCGTCTCCCTGTGAAATTCCCGCAGCAAAGCAAGCAGCATGCAAAGCAGCTGTTCCGCTGGAAAATGCAACAGCATAGCGGCTGCCAACATAGTCTGCGACTTTTTCTTCGAATACGTCGATTGCGGGTCCGGTTGTTAAATAGTCTCCCCGTAAAACATCAACTACTGATTGTATATCATTTTCATCTAACCATTGTCTGCCGTATGGAAGATAGGAATCTCTGACAGGCTTACCGCCCGTAATTGCTAATTTATTCTCACTGGTCATCTTACATTCTCCTATTAAATGAGATTCGTACTTTTGATCCATTCTTCTGTTTTTCTTATCCCTTCCTCTAAACTGACCTGTGGGCTCCAGTTAAGAAGTTTCTTTGCTTTTTCGTAGTTACATAACAATTTTGGAATTTCACTTTGAGGATGGATATGCTCTACATGATGAATCTTTTGCTTATCGCCTACAATTAATTCTGCTAATTCATTAATAGATATATCTCTTCCAAGACCTGCGTTTATAATTTCACCGTTTGCTTTTGGGGAATAACCAGCCTGCACGACGAAATCAGCACAATCCTCTACATATAAAAGATCACGGGTTTGTGTGCCGTCACCATATATATGCAGCTTTTTGCCGTCCAATTTATTTTTTATAAAAATAGCGACTACTCCGCCTTCACCGCCTGTTTTTTGGTAAGGCCCATACGTATTAAACGGACGTATAACCACCGCAGGCAGACCGTATGCGTGATAATAGGAGAGGACCATATTTTCAGCCGCGATTTTTGATCCGGCATAAGGAGAAGCAGGTTTAATAGGGTCTGTTTCTTTAATACCTTCAGCAAATGCAGCTCGGTCATATACCATACAGGTACTCATAAAAACAACTTTTACATTATGCTTCTTGCATAATTCTAAAATGTGAAAGGTGCCAATTGTGTCGTTTTCAAATGTGGTTTTCGGATCGTCAATGCTATCTTGTACGTTTATGCTTGCACCCAAATGATAGCAAATATCAAATTTTTTCAAGAAAAGATCTTCTAATGTTTTTACATCCTTTATATCCCCATGGATAAATTCGATAAAACCTGGGTCGTTCCTCAGGTCTTCTATATTTTCTAAACGCCCATTCGATAAATCATCCAATACCCATACTTGATGACGGTCTTCTAATAATTTCTTCACAACCCATCTGCCGATAAAACCTGCTCCTCCAGTAACGAGAACCTTCATGATCATCTTCCTTCCCGAATTAAATTAAATTTTGCGATTTTAATAATGCAAGGACCTCTTCTTTTGAAATTTGCTTCTGATCATTTGAACTATAAGTCCCTTCAGTTGCTTTTTTCGCTTGGGTATACTGATTTTTCTCCCGATAAGTTGAAGGTATCACAAACATGTCAGGCAGCTCCAAAGCCGTTGTCGACTCGTCATATGTCATGAGTTCTTCATACATTTTTTCACCGGGGCGCAACCCGATTTCCTGTATTTCTATCTCATCAATCTTCATATTGTGTTTTTTACTTGTTTCTTCAACAACGACTGACACTAAGTCATGGAGTGATATAACCGGCATTTTTAATATGAAGATTTCTCCGCCCTGAGATTCCTTTAGTGCACTAATTAATAATGATGTTGCCTGATCCAGTGTCATCATAAAGCGGTTCATCTTTAAATCTGTAACAGTCACTTTTTTTTGCGTTAAGATTTGTTCTATAAACAAGGGAACTACGGAACCCCTTGAACCAATTACATTTCCAAACCGAACACATGAAAAGACCGTCGCAGCATTTCCCTTACTGTATTCTGCAGCGGAAATTAATCTTTCAGCTGTGAGTTTTGTTGCTCCATATGCATTTGTTGGTGATATTGCTTTATCCGAACTTGTAAAAACTACTTTTTTCACGTTTTGGGCAACAGCTGCTTTAATGACATTATTGGTTCCTATAATGTTGGTAAGGACTGCTTCATATGGATTGTATTCACAAGCGGGAACATGCTTCATGGCAGCTGTATGGAAGACGTAGTCAATGCTGTCCATTGCATTTAACACCCGGTCATAATCTCGCACATCTCCTATTAAAAATCTAATATTTTTTCTGGTTCCAATTTCATTTTCCAGCATAAATTGTTTATATTCATCTCTGCTAAATATACGAACAACCTTTGGCTGATCCTTAAGAATTTGTTTTAGCAGGCTTTTTCCGATCGTACCTGTTCCGCCAATTATGAGTATTTTTTTGTCTTTGAAAAACACAAGTATATTCACTTCCTTTTTCTTAAATGGATGGAAAAATGTCAGATATTGAAGTATATGCTTGTTACAAGACGCTGTGTTTACTCTCGCCTAATCGAATTCAACTATTATTTTAAAAGCCATAAAAAAGTAGAGATGAAGGGCGATATTGTAACAGGATATCGTGGGGGAGAGGAGGAAAAGCTGCTTAGTGGCCTAAGTGTATAAAAAATAGAAACAAATGCTTTGTCATCATAGAAAACGTATAACAGTCTGTCTTGATCGTTTCTAACATCTAAGATAGGGATGCTATACAAAGTATGTCGCACTGAAGAGCGTGCCTGGATGAATGACGATAACACAGAGAATTTGAGGAGAACATAAAAAAGGCATGAGTCCGGTTCAATACCGTAGTCACGCCTCTACTACTCAAATCTGTTTTTTAAGGTCAACCCCCCCCACACTTTTAATCAAACACCGGATCATCCTCTATAAATATAATATTGTAAGTGGATATGATCAGCTGACAGGGAGCCCCTGATCATCGCAGGTATATTTGCCCTTTTGGCGGCGCTTGGGCTGGCATTTTTCAAAGAAGCAGGCTATCAGCATAAACACATTCAAAAAACGGTTCACATCCATATGCTAAAAAGAGCGAAATCCTTTCAGAAGAGCGGAAAGACTCCTACACGCGACAGATTAAGGAAGAACTGTTTGCGATGAGAAGTTGTGACCGAGGAAGACAGACGCAAGAAAATGCATTAAATAAGAACTGCACTCGAAATGTTGGGATTTGGGCAGTCTAATTAAAAATGCATCATTTTTGGGGAGATATTATTTGTTCTCCGTTGGCAACAACGTTGCTTTGTTGATTTCCTCCACTAGAGAAGACTGATCGATCCATTTGGTTGACACATCTTGATTTATTTTTGAAATATGTTGGTTTGCTGATAAATATTCTCTTAGCCGGCTGAAATAGAGCGGTTCGTTTTTGACATCCAGATTTCGATATATTTGTTCAAACAACTCTAGGTCTTTAGGTTCATCCAGCGTTAAACGCCAAGATGGATAATGGAGTTCTTCTGGCAGGCTGACTTGATTGATGGAAAATAGGGAAGGGTTGTTTAAAAAATAAAAAGAAAGATATTCTGTATGGGTTAACGGTTTTGGCTGCTGCACAAGCCGATGAAGGGCTTCAACAGTAATGACATTACCGGAAATCCCCGCTGAACTTGATAATTCCTGAGTGTAATCTGCTCCTTTTTGCAAGTGCCGGTCAATTAAATATTGAAGCACTTCAGGTGAAACCACTGGGCAATCACCTGTCACACGGATGATAATATCGGCTTTTGTTAAAGCTGCGGCTTCAAGCATTCTTTCTGCCACATTTTCAGGGGCGCCTCTCACGATTCTGACCTTTCCGTTTAGAGTGAAAGCTTCAAGTGGGTCGTCTTCAGGAAGATTTGACGTTGCCAATACAACTTCATGAACACCAGGGACAGCCAGGCAATTGATCAAACAGCGCTCAACAGATGGTATTCCGTAAATAGGGAGCAGCGCTTTTTTCGGCAAACGAGTCGATTTTAGCCGGCATATCACTGCTATCGCAATTGTTGGACTTTTTATTTCGTTGGGTGTAATGGGTTGGTTTAACGATAAATCAGCAGTTGCTACTTGAGGAAATGCGTCCTCGGCTTGTAAAGGCATTAATGCATTCTCATTTCCGCATCTTTTGGCGCTCGTTTTATCCAGTGTAATGATTTCTCCTTTTTTTATTTCCCGGTTGGCTGTCACGCGTAATGATGAATCATGCAAATACTTTCTTTCGGATGCATTTACTTCAGGTGAGCCAGCAGCTATTTGGGCCTGCTGGAGCTTTTCCGTCATCAGTTTGAATTCGTTTGGCTCTAGGGAAGAATAATAATCAAACCCTTTAGCTGCCCGTTGTAGGGTAATATGTTTTTCAATAACAGCTGCCCCTGAGAAAAATGCATAGACAGGAAGGTCGGCAGCAAGTGGATGTTCTGCGTCAATGTGATCAGCAAATCCAATTTGAACCTTGTATCTTTTTTGTAGATGTTGTATTCGTTTTAGGTTAATATCCTCTAATTTTGTCGGATACCCTTGAAATCCATGCATGAGAATGAGCTGATTTTCCATATGTTGTTTTACAAGCGACATCATCTGATCGATTTCTTCTTCGTACCACCCGCCAACTCCGATGAGCACAGGCTTCTCTGTCATACCGATCGTTTTCATGATTTCCGTGGATTGAAGGATGGTGGTTGGAAGCTTTATGCCATCAATATCATGCTGCAGGTGCAAAAAGAGCTCTGCCCCCCATGAATCGAAAATATCCACCCAAATTTCTAATCCAAGTCTTTTTCCATAAGCGACACAATCTTTCCATACATCTTCATTCAAAAACAGCTCGATATACGACTCATAAGCAAAAAAACACGGTGTTGCAATACAGTCATACTTGAACCACTGAAATTTTACACCATCTGCTCCGCTTTCTGCGGCAGCCTTGATGAGTGCTTTAAGGTTCTCCTCTTTTCCTTGATGGGCGTTTGCGATTTCAGCAATGACTTTTACTTTTTCCGGCAAGCTGCTATTTTCCACATGTCTCACTCCTTAACGTTATTGAGACAATCCTGCGGTAATACAAAGTTAGCAGGAGTCAGTCCTGATTGAAAATCTCTTTCTTTTATTGAATTATATGCTTTATAAAGGGCTCGATGCTTACGCCAGCATGCTTTGATTGATTACATATATAAAAGAAAAATAGGCAAATAAAAAGGCATGGTTCCGTCTTATATGGAACTCATGCCTCGTTCAATGGCTTATTCAAACACCGGATCATCCTCATAATAATAAGGATTCGGATCATCATACGTCTTGGTGTCCTCAAAAGCAGCAATTCCGATAACCACCAGCACGAAAATGACCAAAATGATCCCGATCAGGCCAGTGACGATACTGGATGCTGTGTAAAACAGCTGCATTTTAATAAATGTCCCGTAATTCTCAAGCATGCTTTCGCCAGCGCTGCCGGCAAGGTTTCCCTCGGCTTCCGCGGCCGCTTTTGCTGAACGCATCAGAAAAACGCCCGAAATAATGAGCAGTACGCCCGGGATGGCGCCGATGACTGTCACTAAGGTAGACAGAGTAACCAGCGATCCCATAATGATCAGCAAAATGCCTGACACTTTGCCCCACTTGGCAATGTCTGATAGCGACTTGACAGCAGAGGGGCTCAGCTGGCGGCTCTCATTTTCTGCAGGTTCAATCTCCTGGTCAGCGGGGGTATTTTCTTCATTATGATTTTCAATCTCATTTTCATCTTTATCCAGACTAATCATGACAGCTCTCTCCCTAAAATTTTTAAATCGTATCTTCTGCCGTCCATTTCGGCAATGCCGGGGAATAGTCCCCATTCTGCAAACCCGTGCTTTTCAAACAGCTTCAGGCTTGGTTTATTATGTCCGAAAATGAAGGCCATAAGTGAGCGGATTCCAAGATCCGGCGCAATTCGGAGCGCTTCCTGAAGCAAATACGATCCAACGCCTTTGCCGCGGCATGCTTCGTCAATGTATATGCTGACCTCCGCTGTTTTATTATAGGCGGGCCTTCCGTAAAATGTTTCAAAGCTGATCCAGGCAGCGACGTTTCCGTTTTCGTCCTCGGCAACATAGAGGGGGCGTGCCTCTGTATGGCCCAAAAACCATTCCATCCGGTCTTCGGGAGTTACCGGTTCGGTATCGGCTGTTACCATTCGAGAAGCAATCGTTGAATTATATATCGCAACAACAGCCTCCAGATCTTTATGTTCAGCTAGACGCAATGTCATGTTCATATGTTTTTGGCACTCCTCTCAAAAAAATGACATATTTTCGTATCAGTCTGCACAAACTACATCTAAAAAAGTTTTTTTGGATAGGTGTATATATTTTCAGAAAAGTGTTCAGAATGTTGCTGAGGTGATAAACAATGAGAGAGGAAGAAAAGAAAACTTCTCAAGTCAAAAAACTTCAGCAGTTTTTTCGTAAACGCTGGGTGTTCCCTGCAATTTACTTAGTCAGTGCGGCCGTCATTTTAACAGCTGTCCTTTGGTATCAATCTGTATCAAATGATGAAGTGAAGGATCAGTTGGCTGATAACGGCGGAAACTCCGCGTATGACAACAACGACGATGCAGTTGAAGTAGGAAAGTCAATGGAAAATGTCGCAATGCCGGTTGTTGATTCTGAAAACGTTTCTGTTGTGAAAAAGTTCTATGAAACCGATGCCGCAAAAGAAGAAAAAGAAGCAGCACTCGTTACCTATAATAACACGTACAGCTTAAGCAAAGGAATTGACTTAGCTGAGAAAGACGGAAAAGATTTCGATGTTTCTGCTTCTCTGAGCGGTACGGTTGTTAAAGCTGAAAAAGATCCAGTGCTGGGATATGTTGTAGAAGTAGAACATGCCGACGGATTATCGACTGTGTACCAATCTCTTTCTGAAGTAAGTGTTGAGCAAGGTGACAAGGTAAAACAAAACCAAGTGATCGGAAAGTCTGGCAAGAACCTTTACAGCGAAGACAGCGGAAATCACGTGCATTTTGAAATCCGTAAAGATGGAGTCGCAATGAACCCGCTGAATTTTATGGACAAGCCGGTTTCTTCTATTGAAAAAGCAGCAGCTGCTGAAGAAAAAGCTGCCACTGAAGAAACAGAAGAATCTATTCAGCAATCTTCCGAGAAAAAGGATGAATCGACTGAAAAAGGAACAGAAGAAAAATCCGGTGAGAAAACGGATGATTCAACTGACAAATCTGGATCTAAAGAAAGTGGCACAACAGAAGACACTGAACAGTCTTAATGAAGAAAACGTCTATCCTTGTGATGGGCGTTTTTTCTGTTACTCTTTTCTTTGTTTCACCGTCTATGTAGTCATACATAGACACGTTCGCTATAAAGGAGGTTATTGTCATGAACCGTCTATTGCTCGCGGGCTGGATCCTTTTTATTCTGCTCTCTGTTTGTACGGAAAGCTTCAGCGGCATGATCGTATCGCGAACGGTGGCTTTTCATTTTCAGCCGTACCCTGATCTGTCTCCATTTCTAGACATAGATTTTACTGAGCTTACTGTACCTGTAGCGCTTATCCAAAAAATCGGGCACGTATTTTGTTTCTTTGTGCTGACATATTTGCTGTTGAAACAGTGGGGCAGCATAAAATCTTCTGCCGCCGGCTCTTTCGCGTTTGCTTTTTTCACAGAAGTTCTTCAGCTCTTCTTCAGCAGGAACGGCTGTATTCGGGACGTGCTCATCGATACTGTTGGAATTGTATTGTTTTGTGGTTTATATGTGTTGGCGAAGCGGAGAAAGCTTGAAATGTCCGAAAAATATGAAAGCCGGCTGTCTTAGAATCAGACGCCGGCTTTTGTTTTTTCTAGAAATTTTGATCAGTTTGTTTCTTCGTCAGTTTATTGATGATGGTTTCATAGATTCTCACAATCAAATCGACGAATGGGCGAAGCAGATCTGAAAATCTAAAGAATAGGAACCCGATAATGATGGAGACAACAAGGCTGCCCAATACATCTACCGGATAGTGATGCCCTACCCAAATTCTCGAAAAGCCTGTCAAAAGCCCGAAAATGACAAGCGGCCAGCCGATTTTGCGGTTTCTAAATAGCATCGCAATAGAAATCGCTAACGCACCTGTAGTGTGGTCACTCGGAAAGGAAGCATCCGCATCATGCGGAATTAGCGTATGCACGGTGTGCGCAACGAACGGGCGCGGTTCGAAATAAACTTGCGTAATCAAAAAGTTGATGACAAGGCCCGCAATTCCTGTAAGTCCCGCGTAAAGCACATTTTTTCTGCTTTGCGTGTTCCCGAACAGCCAAATTGCCAACAGGATAAGGGCGTAGGCGACAATCGCATATTCTGTTATGAACACCATAATCGAATCGAGAACTGAATTGTGATGAGATAGTCCATGGATGGCTTTAAATATTTCGTAATTCAAATAATCACCTTTTACATTTTTACTAATAGACTCATTATACTCATAAAAAGTTTCAAATCAAAAAAGAGTTTGTTAAAATGCGTGACGCTTGAAGAGGATTCGAAGGGAGGACAGTGTTTATGGGGGTTTTTTCTATGCGAAAAAAAGAGATCCGGAATTCCGAATCTCTTCAATAACCATTACAGTGCTTCAGGTCCTTCCTCACCGGTGCGGATATTGATTGTATTGCTGATTTCATAGACAAATATTTTACCGTCACCCGGTGATCCCGTTTTCAGAACCCTTTTAGCGGTCTCAGTCACTTGGTCAACAGGGACCTTGCTGACCACAATTTCAATTTTCAAACGCTCATAAACATTGCTTTCTATTTTTACCCCTCTATAAAGCTCCGTGTGTGCTTTTTGAAGGCCGCAGCCGTGAACATTAGAGAAGGTCAGAGAGGTGACTCCGATTTTTCCGAGTTCCTGCTTCAGCTTTTCAAAATTTGCCGGACGTGTTACAATTTCTACCTTGAACATTTGACCGCTCATAGCGTCACTCCTCACATAGAATCTTGATATGCTTTTTCGCCGTGCATCGTTAAGTCAAGCCCAAGTGATTCTTCTTCCTCGGTTGCGCGAAGAGGAAGGAAGAGTCCTACAATTTTAATAATAACGAAAGTGACAATAAAGACAAAAACATAAGTGGCGGCAATGGCTACGATTTGTTTCCAGATTAAGCTGGCATCACCGTAGAATAATCCGTCCGCGCCTGCTGTGTTAACAGAGGTTGTCGCGAATAATCCTGTCGCGATCCCGCCCCATGTGCCGCCGATGCCATGCAGTCCAAAGGCGTCGAGCGCGTCATCGTATCCGAATTTCTTTTTAAGCGAAAATACACCCCAAAAACAAACCGCCCCGCCAATGATGCCGATAATTATGGAAGCGAAAGGTGTGACAAATCCGGCAGCCGGCGTAATTGCGACAAGTCCGGCGATTGCGCCAGATACCGCTCCAAGCATCGTTGGTTTTTTGTTAATGATCCACTCTACTAAGATCCAGCCGGCAATCCCGGCTGCTGCGGCAGTGTTTGTGTTGATAAAAGCGTACATGGCCACACCATCTAAGGTCAGAGCGCTGCCAACGTTAAAACCGAACCAGCCGAACCAAATTAAAGCCCCTCCTAAGAAGGTGTAAATAAGGTTGTGCGGAGAAGACGCTGTGCCGTCTTTCCGTTTGCCGAGCACAATAGCGAGAACAAGGCCTGCCACCCCGGAGGAAATATGAACAACGTTGCCCCCTGCGAAATCGAGCGCGCCAAGCTGGCCGATCCAGCCGCCGCCCCATACCCAGTGCGCAACCGGTGTGTAAACCAAAGAAGCCCATAAAACAGAAAATAAAAGAAAAGCGCCGAATCGCATCCGTTCTGCGAAAGCCCCGGAAATAATGGCCGTAGTCAGTACAGCAAACGTCATTTGGAACATCATAAATAATGAGTGAGGAATGGTATCGCTGTAATCTCCTGGATCAAATCCGACCCCTTTCAGGCCGGCCCACTCCAGTCCGCCAATGATTGAATTGCCTGGTGCGAAGGCAAGTGTATATCCGAACAGCACCCAAACGATGGAAACGATGGCGATAGAAGAGAAACTGTGCATTGCAGTGCTTAGCACATTTTTGCTTTTTACCATTCCTCCATAAAATAACGCTAACCCCGGGGTCATCAGCCACACGAGTAAAGCGCAAAAGAACATAAAAACTGTATCGCCCATTTGCATGTCTCATTCCTCCGTATCTTTCAGAAATATTATATTTCTTCATTATAGAGAAAAAAGAATGATAAAACATTTTCATGTTAGATTTCCTAACATGGTTTTTTAGGGAATGTTATCGAGGGATGTAAAGAATGGAAATGCCATTTTTTATGAAATAAGACTTTGTATCTATAAAAGAAGCCTGTCCATATGAATAGAAAAGGGAATTGACAATTATTAGTTTATCCCATACTGTATTAAGTGTACTAAATCAACTAGTACACAGGAGGAGAGGGTGCGTATGAATAAAGGTGGCAGGCTGAGGAGAGCGGTAAGTAAATCGATTCCAGCGACGTTCCGGTTGTTTTTAGCTTTTAATTTTTTCGTGTACGGCCTGGCGAAAGTGGTGATAGGCCAGTTTGGCGAGGTGACCCCTGAAATCGAGGCGTCTGTTGGAAAGGGGTTTACAATTGCGTGGACATTTTTCGGTTATTCTCATGTTTACGAACTGTTTATAGGTTTCGGCGAAATCGTTGCCGCTGTTTTATTACTGATTCCGCGAACATCTGCATTAGGGGCAGTTGTTTTTATGCCGATTATTGTGAACATCGTCTTGATTAACTATTGTTTTGATATTGGCGTGCAGGATCTCAGCACGATATTAATGGTCATGTGTCTCATCCTGCTTTGGGTGGACCGCCGAAAATTCATGGGCATTTTCTTCAGACAGGAGCCGGTAAACGGCGGGCAGGTGATGAAGCGATGACACCCCTTATGATTACAGTGCTTGCCGGACTGTTTGTATGCACGACCTGTTACTATTACATAAAAGAAAAATCATGAGAAAAGCGCCCCTTCTGTGAGTGTCACAAGCATTATAAAAGAACTTAGGCAGGGTGAAGAGTAAAATATGCAATGAGAGAAACACTAACAGCATCAGGAGGAGACGTATATGAACACACTCAATATTGATTTTCAAAAAACTGCATTGGTTATCATTGATTTACAAAAAGGAATTGTTCCGATAGATCAAAGCGGACAGGTTGTCCCAAATGCGAAAGAGCTTATCAATGAATTTCGTAAACATAACGGATTTATCAGCTTTGTGAATGTAGCTTTCCATGATGGAGCGGATGCGCTGAAGCCGCAAACCGATGAGCCTGCACAGGGAGGTTCGGGGGAAATGCCTGCGGACTGGGCTGAATTCGTTCCGGAAATCGGTGTGCAGGATGGAGATTACACTGTGACAAAACGGCAGTGGGGCGCATTTTTCGGCACGGATTTAGATTTGCAGCTGAGACGCCGAGGCATTGATACGATTGTATTGTGCGGCATCGCGACGAACATAGGGGTGGAAAGCACAGCACGCGAGGCATTTCAGCTTGGTTATCAGCAGATTTTTATTACAGATGCCATGTCCACGTTCAGCGAGGAGGAGCATGAAGCCACACTGCGCTTTATTTTCCCGAGAATCGGTAAATCGCGGACAACGGAAGAATTTCTAGCACAAGTAAAATGATGATATCAAAAAAAAGCCGTGCTGTTTTTTTGACAGCGGTGGCTTCAGGGACGATGCTGAATCCGCTGAACTCGTCTATGATTTCTCTTGCGCTCCATAGTATCCAGCATGAATTTCATCTATCGTTTACAACGGTTTCGTGGCTGATTTCCTCGTTTTATCTTGCGAGTGCCGTGGCTCAGCCTGTAACGGGAAAGCTCGGCGACTTGATCGGGCGGAAACGCTTGTTTTTATTCGGTCTCATACTTGTTGCGGTTTCAGCCATCGGGGCGCCGTTTGCGCCAACGTTTATGACATTATTGATCATGCGGCTGTTTCAATCGGTAGGAAGCAGTGCGATTTATCCGTCAGGAGTCGGACTGATTCGGAGTCATATTCATGAGCGGCAGGCATCAGCCTTGGCTGTGCTCTCTATTTTTGCGTCTGCCATGACGGCGCTCGGGCCGACTGTCGGCGGTTTTTTGATTGTGTGGGGCGGCTGGCCGGCGATCTTTATCGTCAATTTGCCGTTTATTATCCTCAGCTTCTTATTAGGCATGTACATGTTCCCGAAAGATCAGAAAAAAGGTGCTGGAATCAAAACGATTATTCGGCAGCTCGACATTCTTGGAATTGTTTTATTTGCCGGAGGAATCATTTTGCTTCTATCTTTTCTGCTGTCATTCAGCACGTCGCCGCATGCGGTTGAAGGTGTGCTTGGCGTGCTTCTGCTCGGTGCATTTGTTTGGCGTGAGCTGAAAACGGAAAAGCCATTCATTGATGTCCGTCTGTTTAAAACACAGCGAAATTTATCATCCGTGTATATTCAATTTATTTTACTGAATGTTTTCTTCTATTGTTTATTTTTTGGGCTGCCGAGTTATTTTCAGGATGAAATGCATCTTTCTGTTCAAACGAGCGGTCTGTTTATGCTGTTTATGTCTGGCATGAGCATCGTAGTGTCACCTATTACGGGCAAATGGATCGACCGATCAGGCGTCGTGAAGCCGATCTTTGCGGGAGCGCTGCTGATGACGGCTGGGGCTGTGCTCTTAACCATCTTTTTTATCAACGCTCAGGTGATCGGGAAAGGATTTATCCTGTCAATCCTGGGTATAGGCTACGGGCTTGGAAATGTCGCGCTCCAGGCAGCGATGCTGAAAACGAGCCCTGCCAACATGGTAGGAACGTCTTCAGGGCTGTTTCAAACCTGCCGTTACTTAGGTTCTATTTTGTCTTCGGTGATCCTTGGAACTCTTTTTGGGAAAGAAATCACGGCGGCCCATTTTGATATGATGGGAATCATTATGATCATTGCGGGCGGAGCAAGCCTGTTAATGGCTGTGAGATTTGCTGCATTAATGAAAACTGCATCATGAGAAAAGAGGCAGGCACTGAGTCTGTCTCTTTTTCTTGTTCAGGCTGTTCAAATAGAATCAGGAAAATTGTATATCATAGCCAATGTTATTGTCTGACTTTTTAGTTATATTAAGTGACATCGAATGTAAGAAAACTGAACATGTGACGAAAAACAGACAATATTGAAAGGGGAGCCGGCTATGAAATTAAAAGAGAGCCCGCATCAATCCAACAGACTGAGCAATGAAGATCTGCTGCCTTTGGGACAGGAGAAACGGACATGGAAAGCAATAAACTTTGCCTCCATTTGGATGGGATGTATACATAATATACCGACCTATGCGACGGTGGGCGGCTTAATTGCGATCGGCCTTTCGCCTTGGCAGGTGCTGGCCATTATTATTACGGCATCGCTTATCTTGTTTGGGGCCCTGGCTTTAAACGGCCATGCGGGGACAAAATACGGGCTGCCGTTTCCAGTGATCATCCGGGCTTCCTACGGAATATACGGCGCGAATATCCCCGCGCTTCTGAGGGCGTTTACAGCGATTATGTGGCTTGGCATTCAGACCTTTGCAGGAAGCACGGCGCTCAACATTTTGCTTTTGAATATGTGGCCGGGCTGGGGAGAAATGGGCGGCGAGTGGAACATTCTCGGCATTCACTTATCTGGTTTGCTATCTTTTGTATTCTTTTGGGCCATTCATTTACTTGTATTGCATCACGGCATGGAGTCGATTAAACGTTTTGAGGTATGGGCAGGGCCTTTAGTGTATCTGGTATTTGGCGGCATGGTATGGTGGGCAGTCGATATTGCCGGAGGACTGGGGCCGATCTACTCTCAGCCAGGAAAGTTCCATACATTTTCAGAAACATTCTGGCCGTTTGCTGCCGGAGTTACTGGCATCATCGGCATCTGGGCAACATTGATCTTGAATATACCTGATTTCACACGGTTTGCTGAAACACAAAAAGAGCAAATCAAAGGGCAATTTTACGGTTTGCCGGGAACCTTCGCGCTGTTTGCGTTTGCCAGTATTACTGTGACCTCCGGTTCGCAAGTTGCTTTCGGCGAGCCGATTTGGGACGTTGTCGATATTTTGACGAAGTTTGATAACCCTTATGTCATCGTATTGTCCGTAATTACGCTCTGTATCGCCACGATCTCTGTAAATGTCGCGGCGAACATCGTATCGCCCGCTTATGATATAGCGAATGCCCTGCCGAAATATATTAATTTCAAACGCGGCAGTTTTATCACTGCATTGCTCGCTTTATTTACGGTTCCGTGGAAGTTGATGGAGAGTGCGACAAGCGTATATGCGTTTCTCGGCTTAATAGGCGGCATGCTTGGTCCGGTGGCAGGCGTGATGATGGCTGATTACTTTATCATTCGCAAACGTGAGCTCTCGGTAGATGACCTGTATTCTGAAACAGGGCGGTATGTATATTGTAAAGGCTACAATTACCGTGCGTTTGCAGCCACGATTTTGGGTGCGCTCATTTCGCTAATTGGTATGTATGTTCCTGCATTAAAGAGCTTATACGACATTTCCTGGTTTGTAGGTGTGCTGATTTCATTTCTTTTCTATATTGTTCTGATGCGTGTTCACCCGCCGGCATCATCGGCGACTGAAACGTTCGAGCCAGGGAAGGTTCGCCAGGCTGAATAAGAAGTTCCACAGTATATTTTACTTTTTTGAAATGGTTTTCTATAAAAGAACATTACCGCAAATGAAGGCAATACGGGTAATCATAACGTGTACCATAAGGAAGCGGATCAAGATGGGTGGAAAGAATGAATAAAATTCGTTTTCGTCATATCGAAAAGCACCTCACAATTTATGCTGATCCAATGAATCGCTTGCATCCGATAATGTTACATTAGTTTCTGATTCACCTGCGCGGCGGGTCATTGAATAACATGTCAAAAGCGGCGTTCTCATCCGTTCCACGGAGCAGGACGCCGCTTTGTATATGCAAAAAAAAAAAAGACTGCCGGCAAATCCCGGCAGCCTGAGCATTATTCTGCAATAGACACTTTTCCAGCTTCAACAGGTTTTTTCTGGCTCCACGCGTAGAGAAGCAGAGCAATCAGAACGAACAGCCCCGCTGATAAATAAATCGCAGAGAAGCCGGCAGACGCTACAAACAATCCGAACACATACGATCCTACAGCAATTCCGCTGTCAAAGAAGGTAAAGAACGTTGCCGTCGCAAAGCCTGAGCGGTGAGCCGGAGATTTTTGGATCGCCAATGTTTGCATGCAAGGAACGATTGAGCCGTATCCGAGACCGATAACCGCTCCTGAAAGCAGTAGCATCAAGCCGCTATGTGTGAAGGACAGCATACAGAGTCCCACTGAGAAAATCAATATTGAAGGGTAAATGACAATGCCCGGTCCGACTTTGTCGAACAATTTCCCTGTGAACGGGCGTGCAATCATCATTGTCACCGCGAAGCAAACAAAGAAATATCCGCTGATATTCGAAAGATCAACTGATTTGGCGAATACAGACAAATACGCTGTGACAGTTGAATAGCAGAAAGAAATAAATAATCCGACCGTCGCAATCTTAAGTGCGCCTTTTTCAAACATATCCGAGAATGAAAAACGGAATACAGTCGTACCGCTGTCTTGGTTTTGGGGCACCTTTATCAAGAACGAAACAAGTAAGCCTGCAACCATAAACAGCGCAAAGGCTGTAAAGAATACAGAGAAGTTTACGACCTTCATCAAATTCAGTCCAAGGAAAGGCCCGATTGCCATGGCGAGGTTCATAGACATAGCAAAGTATCCAAGCCCTTCACCGCGGCGTTTAACCGGAATGATGTCCGCTGCGATTGCACCTGTAACAGTCGTTAAAATGCTGAACCAGATCCCTTGGAAGAACCGCAAGCCAAGCAGCAGGTAAAAGTCATGAATCGGCATATACAGAAAAGAAGACAGGGCGAATAACGCCATTGAGACAATCGCCATTCTTTTCTTCCCGAAACGCTCAACGATGGCTCCGGAAAAAGGCCGTGTAATGATCGCTGACAGAAGGAACAGGCTGATTAACAGCCCGCCTTGTGATTCTGTGCCGCCAAGCTCTTGAAGCGTATAGATCGGCAGTACAGTTAAAAATGTATAAAAGAACACAAACACAAATAAATTGACGAGCAGGACCATAATAAAATCCTTCGTCCATATGGCATCCGTTTTTTTCAAATGTATGTCACTTCCTTATTTTCATTGTTGTAAGAACATGCGAAATAAATGAGCAAAAGCTTCCTTATCTTCATCACGGAAATCTGCAAGCAGTTCTTCCTCAAATTTCAGCATTTTCATATTGATTTCTTCGTATTTTTTCTCGGCTTCTTTTGTGAGGACAACCAGTTTTTCCCGTTTGTCTTCACCTTGCCGTCTCTGTACCCAGCCGTTTTCTTCCAGGCGTTTGATCGTCCGTGTCACAGTCGGCGCTTCCACATTTAAATAGGACCAAATCTCTTTTTGAGTCATTGGTCCGATCGTACGCAAACAATATAAAACTGACCATTGAGATGAATAAAGGCCGAATGGCTCCAGCTGTTCATTGGCTTTCTTGGCAATCAGGCGGGCGCTTTGGTTGATTTGATGAATGAGGTGTCTGTTGACGTAGGTCATTTCGGTCTCCTTCTAAAAAACTTACCTAAGTAACTAATTGCTATCTTATTGTACAGGAGCGCTGGATGGATGTAAAGCTAAAAATTTAGCGACACGAAATAAATTCACTAAAGTTGAAAAAGTTCGTTTCACCCCTTGTCCTTATTGAGTTTTTAGCATATTCCCAAAAGAATGCTAATACACTGTTACAAACCTAACAAAGAGAGTGTTTGAGGTGAGGGATCGTGGGCATATTTCACAAACTTACTTTTAAAACCATACAACGAAGAAGCGGCATAATGAACGACTCTTTACAGAATACGGATCTCATTTCACACTTCTCACATCCATTTTAGGGAGGTCGAGTGGTGTGCACGATTACATCAAAGAGCGAACAATCAAGATAGGGAAGTACATCGTGGAGACAAAGAAAACCGTTCGTGTGATAGCGAAGGAATTTGGTGTTTCCAAAAGTACAGTACACAAGGATTTAACAGAGCGTCTGCCTGAAATTAATCCTGATTTGGCAAACGAAGTGAAAGAAATACTCGATTATCATAAATCCATCAGGCATTTAAGAGGAGGAGAAGCGACAAAACTCAAATATAAAAAAGATGATATTCTCGAAGGAGAGCCTGTTCAGCAATCGTAATTCAACCATTTATTAGTTGGCATTGTCTTCTTGAAATCGTTCATAAAACATCCGCGAAAAATGTAAAGAACTTAATGCGCTTCCAACTTTTTTTCTATATTTTATGATAATATATATAATTAGGGCACAATGTGGATATTTACTGTGAAACAGATTTTCAAGGAGGATATAAATAGATGTTTGCAAGGGATATTGGTATTGACCTCGGTACTGCAAATGTACTGATCCATGTTAAAGGTAAAGGAATTGTTCTGAATGAACCTTCCGTAGTTGCACTTGATAAAAACAGCGGCAAAGTGCTGGCGGTTGGCGAAGAGGCAAGACGAATGGTTGGACGTACACCTGGGAATATTGTTGCGATCCGCCCGCTGAAAGACGGAGTTATTGCTGACTTTGAAGTAACAGAAGCAATGCTGAAGCATTTTATTAACAAGCTGAATGTAAAAGGCTTGTTCTCAAAACCGCGCATGCTCATTTGCTGCCCGACGAATATTACATCCGTTGAGCAAAAAGCGATCAAAGAAGCCGCAGAAAAAAGCGGCGGTAAACATGTGTACCTTGAAGAAGAACCTAAAGTTGCCGCTATCGGCGCGGGTATGGAAATATTCCAGCCAAGCGGTAACATGGTTGTAGACATCGGAGGCGGGACGACGGATATCGCGGTTATTTCAATGGGCGATATTGTCACCTCCTCTTCTATTAAAATGGCTGGGGACAAGTTTGACATGGAAATCTTAAATTACATCAAACGCGAGTACAAGCTGCTGATCGGCGAACGTACTGCAGAAGATATTAAGATTAAAGTTGCAACGGTTTTCCCAGACGCACGTCACGAGGAAATTTCCATTCGCGGACGGGATATGGTTTCCGGTCTTCCAAGAACGATTACAGTAAACAGTAAAGAAGTTGAAGAAGCCCTTCGTGAATCTGTAGCTGTTATTGTGCAGGCTGCGAAACAAGTGCTAGAAAGAACACCACCTGAACTTTCCGCTGATATTATTGACCGCGGCGTAATAATTACGGGCGGAGGCGCGCTCTTAAACGGCCTTGACCAGCTGCTTGCTGAAGAGCTGAAGGTACCGGTGCTCGTTGCTGAAAATCCTATGGATTGCGTAGCCATCGGCACAGGTGTCATGCTTGATAATATGGACAAGCTTCCTAAACGCAAACTAAGCTGATTTCACAAACCTCATTCTGAAAAAGAATGGGGTTTTTTTATAAAAAAGCTTCACGAATGAACGATAAATGCCGATAATAGGATAAAATACTGATTTTTATTATAGAACGAATGTTCCTGTATGACAACTGGAAAAAATGCCATTTTAGAGGTGGGAAATTTGTTAAAAGGATTATATACAGCAACATCCGCAATGATTGCCCAGCAGCGAAGAACGGAAATGCTTTCAAATAACATTGCAAACGCAAATACATCTGGATATAAAGCAGATCAAGGGTCAATGCGCGCGTTCCCTGAGATGCTGCTCAGCAGAATAGAATCAAAATCTCCGGCTGGAACATCAAGGACGGAAATCGGTTCCGTGAATACCGGTGTGTATATGCAGGAGCTTAAGCCTCTTTTCACACAGGGAAGCTTGAAGTCCACAGATCAGCCTACAGACATCACATTGGTCGAAAATCAAGTTCCGGTTAATACAGAAACCAATGAAAACGCGGCTCTTTTTTATCCGGTTCAAACAGCGGACGGAATCCGTTATTCAAAAAGCAGCACTTTTTCACTAAATGAGAATAATCAGCTGACGATCAACGGGCGTCCTATTTTATCGACGGATGGCCAGCCAATTATTGTTGATAATGAGAACTTCACTGTGTCTGAAAACGGTACTGTGACAACGAACGGACGGACAGCCGGCCAGATTGATGTCAGAATGGCGGAGGATGTCCGTAATCTGAAACGGGATGGAAACGATCTGTACAGCACGGCGGACGGCAATGATCTGCCAAGCGCAGCCGGCAATAACCAGGTATCCTATTCATTAAAACAAGGCGTCTCTGAGCTTTCGAACGTAGATGTGACAAGCGCCTATACAGAAATGACTGAAGCGTACAGATCGTTTGAGGCCAATCAGAAGGTTATTCAGGCTTACGATAAAAGTATGGATAAAGCAGCCAATGAAATTGGAAAAATCTAAGATAACGGAAGAAAAAACGGGGGACATCAACTATGCTCAGGTCAATGCTAACGGCATCAACCACCTTAAACCAGCTGCAGCAGCAGATTGACACAATCAGCAGCAACCTTTCAAACAGCAACACAACCGGCTATAAGGCAAAAGATACGAATTTTTCTGAGCTAGTCAGACAGCAATTCGATCAGGTTGATGAAAAAAATGAGGAAGTGGCAAAAGCTCGAAAAACGCCGCCCGGCTTGCGCCTTGGCGTCGGAGCGATGATGAATTCACGCCTTGTATCTGATCAAGGAAGCATTCAGAAGACGGATCGCGATCTGGATATCGCGTTTACGTTACCATACCAATATCTTCAGGTTAACGTGAATGGAAACCGCCAGTACACGAGGGACGGAGCGCTGTATGTAACGCCTTCAGCTGCAAATGCCAACCAGCTTCAGCTCGTTACTGGAAATGGGAATCCGGTGCTTGATGAATACGGCAATACAGTGAACATCGACAGCTCAATGAAAAATATCACCATCGATAAACACGGAACGTTAACCGCATCTGACGGAAACGCGGTCCAGCGGTTTAATCTCGGAGTTATCCAAGTTAATAACCCTCAAGAGCTGAAATCGGAAGGAAATAACCTGTTCTCTATTGATAATGCGGCAGCATTTGACGAGCTGAATGGCGCTAATAGACAAAACATCGGCATAGAGCAGGGCTCGCTTGAGATGTCCAATGTTGATATGTCAGAACAAATGACAGATTTGATCACGTCCCAGCGTTCATATCAGCTGAACAGCAGAACGATTACAATGGGAGATCAAATGCTCGGTTTAATCAATTCAGTCAGATAATAAGAAGTGGGCGTTTTCAATCAGCCGCGCATGATAAAAAAAGCGGCTTTTTCGAAATCGTCCTTTTTTTTGTAGTATTCCGTAATGTCTTCTAACAGCACCTCTAAATCCACCCACGCTTCAATTTTTTCTAATTCAAGCACATATTCGAGCAGCTGATCATAGGGGTCTTCAACTGATGTGTAGAGCGCTTCGAGCGTTTTTAATTTCAGATAGATGGTTTGAATGTCTACCTTTTCAGATAATTCTAAACCTTTTTGCAGGACGGCTTTCGCTTCTGAGATCTTTCCTGTTTTAAAGAGCGCTCTGACAGATTCGTACACACAGTGCAGATACGATACTGGAGAATTCGTTTCAAATTCTTGATTCCTTAATACTTTTTTAAAGTAAAGAAGCGCTTCCTGGTCTTTTTTTTCGGCTGCTTTTAAAAAGCCAAGGTTATAATAAGCGTGGCATAGCAGGTTTTCGTCATGTAATTGCTGGGTTCTCCTAATGATTTCTTTAAAAAGATGTTCAGCTTTTTCATAGCGTTCTTGGTCAATATAATTAACGGCGAGCAAAAGCTTACAGGTGATCACCTTTTTTATATAGCCGAATTGGTGTAAATAGATCTGTAATGCTTTTTTGACGTATTGGATGGAAAGCGGCGGTGATTTCATCAAGTAATAGGCGCCAGCGGTTTGATAATATAATTCAGCGGCTTCAAACGTGTTTTGAATGGCGCCCAGGTACTGTTCAGCTTTTTTAAAATGATTCACTGCAAGTTTCGGAGCTGTTTTTACCATTTCATTTAATCCTGAGAAAAAATACAGATAATATTTCAATTCATCATCCATTTTGTCTTCCAGGCCGTACAGATCATCGAATAATGAATCAAGTCCGTTCTGGTTCTCAAAAAGCAGCTGATGGCGGGCTTGAAACAATTGATAACGCAACCAAAGTTTTGTGTTCTTTTTGATCTTCGGATGGTGCTGGTCAATTTTCTCTTTCAGTGTGCAAACGTGATTCATTTTGCGTTTGCTCATTGCGGAATACCACTCATCTAACATGTTTTGCATCCTTTTTTCAATAAACTTCGAAATCATTTTCCTACCTCTTTGCTATTGGTAAAATTTATAATTATCATATCATAACTTTTGACGGCTCTCATTGACAGTAGGTTACATTTTAGCGCGGTTGAAAAAGAGATTAATTCATAATATACTTTTCAAATGTACAGATTGGATCTTTAATGATTGCTATACATACTAATGCAGATGAAGGAGATGTCAAGAGAATGCTTGATACTCAGCAGATTAAAGAAATTATTCCTCACCGTTATCCGTTTTTGCTTGTAGACCGGATTACGGAGGTTGAAGAGGGTAAACGGGCAAAAGGCTATAAAAATGTAACCGCAAATGAAGAGTTTTTTAACGGACATTTTCCTCAATATCCGGTCATGCCCGGCGTATTAATCGTAGAAGCGCTTGCTCAAGTCGGAGCTGTTGCGATGCTGATTAAAGAAGAAAACCGCGGCAGACTGGCGTTCTTTGCGGGTATTGATAATTGCCGGTTTAAAAAACAAGTCAAGCCTGGTGATCAGCTTCATCTTGAGGTTGAAATCATTCGTGCGCGCGGCACAATCGGGCGCGGAAAAGGCGTTGCCACAGTTGATGGCGAAGTCGTTTGTGAAGTCGAACTGACTTTTGCTCTCGGAGAATAAATGAAAAAAAGGCAGATGGGCAGCAGCACATTTGTCTTTTTTTTCTTTTAAAACATGAGAAAGCAGGTGATTGTATGTGGAACGAATTTAAGGCTTTTGCCATGCGCGGGAACATCGTTGACCTCGCAATTGGTGTGGTAATAGGCGGCGCGTTCGGGAAGATCGTCACATCTCTAGTCAACGATATCATCATGCCTTTGGTGGGCTTGCTGTTAGGAGGGCTTGATTTTTCAGGTTTATCGTTTACGTTTGGAGATGCTGTGGTGAAGTACGGCAGCTTTATACAGACAATTGTGAACTTCTTAATCATATCGTTTTCCATATTTATTGTGATTCGGGCTTTGAATGGGTTGAGACGCAAAAAAGAAGCAGAAGAAGAAGAGGAGGCGGAGGAAGCGTTGGATGCGCAAGAGGAGCTGCTGAAGGAAATCAGAGATCTGCTGAAGCTGCAAACAAAGTCGCCGGAATAAGAAGACTGCCGTTTCAAAACGGCAGTCATTTTTTATTTTCAATTCCTTTCATGTAATGCCGTGGGACTTTCCATTGTTTCAGCGAGATGGATGAGCATTGAAACAGAGGTTCCGGCTTCCGGAGTGCTGCTGATCTTCAATTCGCTTCCGCAAAAATGTTTCAGCCGCTGGTTAATATTTTTCAAACCGACGCTGCGATCGAAATCCGCAGATAAGAGATCTTCTTGTTTTTCAGGAGCTATGCCGGCACCGTTATCTTCTACTTTGATGTAATACTCATTCTCGCTTTGTTTTTTAGCTGTCAGCCTGACCCATCCGCCGCCTCTTTTCTTGCTGACACCGTGAAGAACGGCATTTTCCACCAAAGGCTGAATCATTAAAGGAGGAAGGATAAAGTCAATATCTTCATCTATATCAAAAAGGATGTCCAGCCGATCGCCGAAGCGTGTCTTTTCTATGGAAAGATAGGAACTGATAATAGAAAGCTCATGTTTGAATGAACTGATGGCAGATGTATTTTGGAAATCAAAGCTCATTCTTAAATAGTTGGTAAATTCCTCTGTTACGTCACGCGCTTTTTCAATATCCAAATGGCTGAGAGAAATGATCGTATTTAATACATTGTAAAGAAAATGAGGCTTGATTTGAGATTGTAAAAATGCCATTTCCATTCTAGTGGCTTGATTTGCTGTATGTTTCATCATAATCAGGTTTTTGATACGCGCCATAAATTCAGAGTAATGATAAGGCTTTTGCAATATGTCATTCGCTCCGGCAAGAAAAGCCTTGTATTTGTCATGGCCAATAATGGCTGCTGTAATCATTAGAACTGGGAGATCAACCAAGCTGAATCGATCACGAATTTCCGTGCAAACTTCGAAACCAGACATATCCGGCATCATCAAGTCTAAAATAACCAAATCAAGCTTCGTACAAGAGATGACTTCTAATGCTTCCTTACCGTTTTTTGCTGCAATTACATTGTAGGGTACACCTTCAAGCATATCGCTTAAAATTTTTAAACTGTCAAGGTTATCATCGACAATCAGAATGGTTGGAGCGTCAATTTTCTCAGAGTAATAAGGCGTGCTCAAAGAGATATCTAACATCTGAATCCCGGGTTGTAAATCAGGATGACCCTTCTTTGTCTCAGGCACAGATTCATTTTGAGCAATTGGCAATGTGAAATGGAATGCCGAACCTTTTCCCACTTCCGATTCAACCCAAATTTCTCCATTTTGGAGTTCAACCAGCTGTTTGACAATGCTTAGGCCAAGACCGGCTCCGTTGTCTTTATTCGTTTCGGCTTGCTGAAAAGACTCGAAGATGGTTTGGAGATCGGCCTCGGAAATGCCGCTTCCGGTATCCGTTACTGTCACCTTAATCATGTTATCGTCCAATCTTGAAGCAGAAAGTGTGATTTGGCCCTCCGCTGTATACTTAATTGCATTGTCTACTAGATTGGTAACAATTTGCCGAAAACGGTTTTCATCTGCGAGTACCAAAGGAAGGCCGGGTGGAATATGATTTATCATATTCAAGTTTTTATGTCTGGACAAGAGATTGTAGAAATTCATTTCCGAACAGATTAAAGTGTAAATATCAACAGGAACCTGGTGTATCTCAAGCATGCCCTGTTTTATTTTTTCTAAATCCAAGATGTCATTCACCAGATTGGACAGCCTATAGCCCATGCGGATGACAAGCTGCATATTTTCTTTCTCTTCTTCTATCGTTCTTTTTCCTTTGCCGGCCAGCAGCGTCTGGCATATATTAATAATGCTGTTCAGCGGCGTTTTGAATTCATGCGATGTTTTGGCAATAAACTCATCCTTTAGCCGGTCAATTCTGAGCAATTTCCATGACAGCACTTCATTTTCGCGGAAAGCGCCGGCGAATTGCTGTGCCATCAGTAGAACGATCGCCAGCAAAGCGATAACTGTTGGCAATGAGTAAATCGAGTTAAATGAAAAGGCCGACTTCCCACTATAAGCTGAAATGGTCGTTAAAATAACAAAAGCACTCATTGATATAGAAGCGATGGTAAGATACAGGCTTCCTTCCATTTTGCGAATCGCTGCAATTGTAAAAATATATGTAATATAAACAAGGGTCGAAACGGCTAGCACAGAATGTAATATGTATGAGGCATGGCCAATAAAACCCTTGGTTAAAAAATCTGTGATCAAGACCAGCCCGGAAGAAACAGTGGCTATGAGAATAAAACGTTTTGACACAATCTCCCGGTAAGCGAAATAGAGATAAAGAAAAACCGCAATGCTGACAAACACTGTAGAGATTGCCCTCATTGAACTTAGCAATGAAAATGAAATGGACGGGTAGAGGAGAAATATAATCCGCTCTTTTCCGATCATCAGTATAATGAACGAAAACAGAAGACACATAACAGAAAAAAACAACAAATGCTTATCCTTTTTTCTTTGCAGGAAAAAGCCCAGAAAATATAATCCCGTAATGAAAAATGCCGTAATCATGACCGTATCATTAAGAAAGGAAATTTTGTTTTCCCGCAATATTTGATCCTGAGTTCCAAAGGTAATCGGCTTTGCGATACCCCACCCCGGCGTTTTTTCAAAGTTCGAAAATTGTACGACAAGTTCATTATCACCCTTGTGAAGCGTAAAAAAGCTCGTATACGGTCTATTTTGCGCTGTGAAATCAGGTTTATTTGTAGGGCTGCCGCTTTGTCCTATGAGTTGTCCGTTAAAATAAATGCGATTTGCGCTGTAAATAAAAGACGTGCTGATCCCGAAAACCTGATTGTCTTGGTTTGATCTGATCGTCAGCTTGTACGTTCCGTAATCCACGTTAATACCTTGCTTGGCTACTTTCACATTGCTGGGGACATCAACGAAGAGGGGATCTTTTCCTTTTGCAGAAGCGATCTCTTTTGACGACAGAATCTGGTTTGGATATAAAGTCCACTCTCCGTTCAGCTGAACATTCCCATCCTTCTGAAAATCCCATTTCTCCAAATCCATGACTCCATGCTTTGCTTCAGGAAGTGTTGATCCAGAAAAATGGTCAACGGCTATAAAAGCCATAAAGAATGCGGCATAACCGAAAATAATTGAAATGAAAATAATTTTTTCTTTCATATTAGTGCTCCTTTATCCAATAGGGTTTTAAATTCCTATTTTTATTCATATTGTAAGTGTAAACTTTCAAAGATAGAAAGAAAAATAATCCAGATAAAGGGACAATTTGGCATGATATAATAAAAGTTATTTACTGGTATCTCCATTTTACATATAGGGTGTGATGTTTTGTGAAAGCGTTAATTGTTGATGATGAGCACCTGGCATTGCTTCACTTAAAAAACATGCTTGAACGGACAAACGCATTTCAATCTATAATGGCGTATCAAGATCCGATTGAAGCTCTGGAGCATCCAGAGATTCCTGCTGTAGATGCAGTGTTTCTTGATATTGAAATGCCGGGGGTTAACGGCATTGAGCTTGCTGAAGAGATTCAATCGATGAATGAAAACATCCAAGTGGTTTTCATCACGGCCTATAATGAGTTCGCTATCAAAGCGTTTGAGCTGAATGCCATTGATTATTTGCTGAAGCCCGTAAATTATAAGCGGCTCGAGACAACTGTTGAACGAATTAGAACGAATAATATGCTCAGAGCATCTGCAGAAAATACTGAGGCGCATTTTTCGATCCAATGTTTTGGAAACCTGCAGTTTTATCAAACCTTAAAGGGTGTCAAAACAAACATTCCAGTCAAGTGGAGAACGTCGAAAGCACGCGAAATATACTTATTTTTACTTCACAACCTAGGCCGCGTAGTCAGTAAAGACATGCTAATCGATCTTTTTTGGATCGATTATGATGTGACAAAAGCAAGCACCCAGCTCTACTCAACCATTTATCAGATACGGAAATTACTCAGCCAGATTCCCTTCAGCCAAACAATTGAGAAGACCGACACAGGATATATTCTTCGGCTTTCAGATGCAAAAATTGATGTTGCTGAATGGGAAAAGTCACTAAAAGAAGCTCCTCCGCTCAATACAGCTACATTACATCTGCACACGGATATTTTCATGGCCTATCAAAATCATTACCTGTTAGAGCACGGCTATTTGTGGGCAGAACCGGAAAAGACACGTCTCGCCCAGCTTTGGCTTGGAAAGGCTTATGAACTGATCGATTTCCTTATTCGTGAAATGAATGATCATCAAGCGATGGATATTTGCCTGCAGGTCGAGAAAATGGAGCCTTGCGATCAAAAAATTATGCAATACAAGCTGCAGCTATTCAACAAAAACGGGAGGGTAGAAGAGGCGATAAAAGAATATCAGCGTTACAAACAATTGAAAGATCAGGTTAATTGAAAAGAAAAAAACCTTCTTCAAACCAGTGTGTGTCGATTTCCTGCCGATGTACACTGGTTTTTTTTACAAGTCACCTAAAGGAAGGGTTTCGCCATATGTCTCCGCTAGAAATTTCAAATCTCCCATTCATTCCGTTTTTAGTTGTACAGAATTTGTATAGTTCCATTTCATACAATGTAGTTTGGTTCGGGTGGCAATTCTTAGTTTTGAAACTCATTCGGCATTAGCAAGCATTTTTGGGGGATGAGACATGACTTTATGGTCTCACGGATCAATCGGCAAGTGAAAAATAGATATGAATGGGAGGAATGAAAAGTTGAGAACGAGGAGTTTTCCCTTATGGCTGAAAAAAAGCGGGCGGATCATTATGATCATAAGCCTGGCCATCTTTTTCTTCTTCAGCCAGATCGCCAGCTATACTATTACAGCACAGGCTATGGACGTCACGTCAAGCGACAGCCAATTCTTCGATTCGGTGACGGTCAAGGAAGGCAACGACCAGGTTGTTGACGGCACAAAAGGAAACGAACCGGCATTAAAGCCGGGGGATAAAGTGACACTGACATATGAATGGTCATTAAAAAAAGGTAAAGATACAGAAAGTGAACAGGGTATCAATGTGGAGATACCTAAAAGCTTTACCTTTGATAAAGGTGCAGACGGTGAGATTACATCTGCTGACCAAGTCATCGGCAGCTATCATTTGCCGGCGGGCGGCAGCACCATGACGGTAAAAGTAACAACTGCATCCGCGGATTCTCCTGATGCCAAGGGCGCCATTACACTGTCAGCCACGTTTACTGCAGATGTAAAAGAAGATGAACATACAGTGGCAGCCCTTTTTCAACTAGGGGCAGGCAAAACCCAGCAGGTGATCATCCCTGTTAAGAAAGATAAGACACCAGATGCCGAGTCGGAAGAGCCAAAAAATGACTCTTCTGAAACTGAGGGTGATCAGGAAGGGACAGATGATAAATCTGCACCATCAGCCAGCAAGGATCAAAAAGAGGAAGAACAACAGCCGTCAGCCGACTCTAAGAGCAACGATTCCTCTCAGAGTGATGATTCAAAAAAAGTGTCATCCTCAAGTCAATCAGATTTCAGAAGTCTGCAAACTGAAGAAAAACAAATCACACAACATATTTTAACCGGCGTGACATTGACGGATGAAAACGGAGAGCCATATGACAAGAGCAATCGCGCCAGTACAGATTCTCCGGTGAACATTTCAATTGATTGGGCCATTCCTGACGATTTAGGAAAGACAATCAATGCCGGGGATCAATATGAATTTGATTTGCCTAAAGAATTTATTATGCATAATGACATTGTGAACCTGCCATTAAGCGCCGGAGACACCACATTCGGGACATTTTCTATTGATACAAACGGACATGTGGTGATGACATTTAACGGCGAGGTAAAAGAACATTCTAATGTCAAAGGCACATTGGTGATCAATACGCAGTTTAATGAGAAGAAAATAACGGGATCGACAACACAAAAGATTCCATTTCCTGTGAATTCCGATACTCCTGAGACAACGGTTTATTTCAAACCAAATGTGAGTAAAACCATTGATAAATCAGGTGTGCTGGATAAAGGCATCAACCCCGGTAACGTAACATGGACGGTCGATGTCAATAAAAAATTGGATCAAGTCAAGAATGCCAAAATCACGGAAAGTCTTCCGGACGGCTTAATCTACCGTTCAGTTAAAGTGTATGAACTTAATGTGAACATTGATGGTTCTGTCAGCAGAGGAAATGAAGTGTCTTCCGGCTATAGCGTTGATACAAAAGGAAATGTCACATTTGATGGGACAATTGATTCAGCCTTCCGCCTTGTATACGAAACTGACATTGACAATAGTGCAAAGCCGAGTGAGGGCGGAAATATAACGCTGACAAACAAAGCAGCATTCAGCGGAGACAACCTGGAACCCATTTCTGCCGAAGCCACTGTTGCAGCCAAATATGGAAAAATGATTGCAAAATCATCAACCGGCTATAATGGAGATTCTCAAACATTCAGCTGGGCTCTTTTATACAACTACGGTGAGAAACAGATCGACCAATCCAAGGCCAGCATTAAAGATTCTTTTGGAACTGGCGATTTGCATCTTGTGAAAGATTCTTTGAAGGTTATTCCTATTACCTTTGGACAGAACGGCAGCGAGCAAGCGGGAACGCCTTTAAAGGAAGGCGAGGACTATACGCTGATCGATAATGGAACCGGATTTGAAGTCAAATTTAATAAATTCATTACTAGCGCTTATAAAATCACATATCAAACAAAGGTCAATAGCGGAGTGATCATTGATAAAACGACAGCATACACCAACAGCGTGGTGACCGGAACAGGGGATTCAAAAGAAGCTTCTGGAATAGCCATTCAACAAAACCTTATCAAAGGGTATTCAAATGTTGATTATGAGAAGAAGACGGCTGATTGGACGATTACAGTTAATAAAAACAACTATGAGATGAACAATTGGACGCTGGATGATCAATTCGAAAGCGGCGGATTGGTTCTGATTGATGACTCGTTCAAAATGCAAGACACCACGAACAACAAAACGTTGGAGAAAGACAAAGACTACACATTGACAAAAAAGCCCGAACATAAAGGCTTTACTTTGGCATTGATCGGGGATTACAAAAAAACAGACAGTCAGTTTAAGATCACTTACACAACAACATTCAATGCTGACTATTCTAACGAAAGCGTCAAGAATACAGCACATTCAACATGGACTGATCAATACGGCAATGAGCGCACGAATAAGGTATCAAGCGGCTTTACGCCGAATCATCAGACGACAAACAATGGATTCAAAAATGGATCATACAACGCAGTTTCAAAGGAAATCACGTGGAAAATCGGCGTCAATTATAATGGCGAACCCACAAAAAAACCTTATATAAAAGATGCCATAACAGATCCTCAACAATTTGTGCCGGGTTCCGTTGTGGTAAAGAGCTATACAATTAATAAAAACGGCTCCATCACAGAAGGAGACGTCCTTGATCCTTCCAAGTATGAGGTCGAAGAGCCTTCAGAAAAAAATGAACGCACTCTGACAGTACACCTTAAAACGAGCGAATCGGTGCCATACCTGATTGAGTTTAAAACAACGCTCAAAGGAAAGGTCATTGATCAGAATAAGTACACAAACAAAGCGACCTACCATAATGATGGTTATGCAGACCGCACCTTGACGGGCTCTGTCTCCGTTGTGGATGGAGGAAGCCTGATTTTTAAGGGCGGAAAACAAAATGGAAGCTACATCGATTGGAGCATCAATGTCAACTCCAGCCAATCAACGCTGGATGATGTAAAAGTCACTGACACGCCGGATGAAAATCAAATACTGGATGCAGATTCTTTTAAAGTATATCAAGCAAAATATGATGAAAATGGAGTGGTCAAAGACAGCAGCGGAAATCTGACCGCGGGCGATATCGAACTTCAAAAAGACAAAGATTACACGTTAGACATCAAAACCAACAATACAACAGGTGAACAATCGTTTGTCCTGACATTCATAGGCAGCTATAAGCAAATTGACCGTGCCTATGTGATCAAATACCGGTCTCTGATTAACATAGCGGGAACGAACGGCCACGTTAAAAATAAAGTGTCCATTTCAGGAACAAATGTGAAGGAGCAGACTCAAGAAACCAGCAGCTCGATTTTTGTTGCCATTTCAAGCGGCGACGGTTCGGGATCCGGTGAAAAAGGAAGCCTGACGATCTTTAAAACAGGTGAGGACAATAAAGCACTAGAAGGCGCAGACTTTCAATTATGGTCTGAAGACGCCAAGCAGCTTCTGCGTACAGGTACGACAGATTCTGGCGGGAAGCTTACATTCGGAAATATCCGCTACGGTTCCTACGTATTAAAAGAGATAAAAGCGCCTGACGGATATAACATCAGTGATGCTTATGCAAAAGGAGTCTCTGTTAAGATAGACAGCAATTCCTCCAAGACAGGGGCGCTGTACAAAGTCGTAAATCAACAGAACAAGGTGACGCTTATCAAACAAGACGAACACAACAATCCTTTGGCTGGTGCTGTTTTCAAGCTGGAGAAAAAATCAAATGACGGCACCTATACACTTATACGAACAGATATAAAATCCGGTAAAAACGGTAAAGTAGAAATGAACGGTTTGCCGGCGGGCTACTACCGCTTGACAGAAACACAAGCTCCAGCAGGCTTTATCGTGAATACAAAAGCGATACACTTTTCAATCGCAAAGAATGAAAACAATCAAGTGTCCGATGTCAATTTAGGAGAAATGACCAATTATCAAGGGAAAGTCTCTCTAACGAAGGAAAATGCTGAAGGCCAGAAACTTGAAGGTGCAGTATTCAACATTGTCGATCAGGATGGAAATCCTGTTCAAGAGGGACTGACCTCAAATAAGGACGGAAAAATAGAGGCTTCGGGCCTTGCGCCGGGCCGTTACGCCTTTGTGGAAACAAAAGCTCCATCCGGCTATGTGCTGAACACAAAGAAAAAAGAATTTACCATCTCAGAATCTGCAGCAGGAAAGCCTGAAGCGGCAGATGCCGGAATTGCCGTTAACGATAAAGGCTCTGTTGAGCTGACGAAGGAAGATGCCGATGGCCAAAAGCTTGAAGGTGCCGTCTTTAGGATTATTGACAAGGAAGGAAATACGGTTCAAGAAGGGCTGACCTCAGATGAAAACGGGAAAATAACAGCCTCAGGCCTTGCGCCGGGACACTATGCCTTTGTTGAAACGAAAGCGCCAGCCGGCTATGTGGTAAACACGGAGAAAAAAGAGTTTACGATTTCTGATTCCGCAGCAGGAAAGCCGGAGCCAGTGGATGCCGGGGTCGCTATCAACTATAAAGGCTCTGTTGAGTTGGCGAAGGAAAATGCTGAAGGCCAAAAACTGGAAGGTGCAGTGTTCAACATTGTCGACCAGGAAGGTAATACGGTTCAAGAAAAGCTGACTTCGGATAAAGACGGAAAAGTTAAGGCTTCGGACCTTGCACCGGGACGCTACGCCTTTATTGAAACGAAAGCGCCATCTGGCTATTTGTTAAACACAGAGAAAAAAGAGTTTACCATTGCTGAATCTGCAGCAGGAAAGCCAGAATCCGCAGATGCCGGAATCGTCGTGAACGATAAAGGATCAGTTCAGCTGACGAAGCAAGATCAAGATGGAAAAGGCTTAGCAGGCGCAGTATTCAAAATCGCTGACAGCAATGGGGAAACTGTGAGAGAAGATCTAGTCTCAAAAGAAGACGGCAAAATTGAAGTTGATGGGTTAGCGCCGGGAACCTATCAATTTATTGAAAAAGAGGCGCCAGATGGATACCTTTTATCCGAAAAACCAGTGTCATTCACCATTAAAGCTGAAAATAGCGGCAAACCTGAACAAGTGAAAGTAACAGCGGTTAATGCCAAGAATCTTGTTGTACTCACCAAAGTGGATCAGCATGATAAAAACAAAGCTCTTCAGGGCGCGGAGTTCAATCTGACAGACGCCAACGGAAAAGTGCTGAAATCCGGCTTGACTACTGATGACAAAGGACAAATCACAGTACATGGTCTCAATGCTGGTGAATATCAGTTTGTCGAAACAAAAGCGCCTAAAGATTATCATTTAGACCAAACACCAATATCGTTTAAGATCACAAATACAGACACGAAACCAGTTGAAATCACCGCTGAAAACATATTGACACCAGGTGACGCGAATGTGACGAAAGTGGATCAAGACGATAAAACGATCGTTTTGGAGGGTGCTGAATTCAAGTTATTGGACGCAAGCGGCAAGCCTGTAAAAGCTGACGGCTATGGCAAAGAGCTGCCTGAACTCTGGAAAACGGATAAACAGGGGCAGTTCATAGTAAAAGGCCTTGCGCCGGGAAGCTATCAATTGATTGAAACAAAGGCACCAGAAGGTTACAAACTGGATGAAACACCGATTGAGTTCACAATAGAAAAAGGACAGCCAAAAGCTGTTGAGCTTGTTGTTTCTAATCAGAAAGTGAAAACACCAACGCCTGACAAACCGGATAAACCTACACCGGATGGAAATGTGAATGGAGATGGACATCATTCGAAAACCAATGGTAATGATTCGAACACAGACAATTCCCTTCCAAAAACCGGAGATTCTGACAGCACATTAACAGTAATGATCGGTATCCTGCTGTTAATGGCAGGAGGAGGCTTAGCTGTTGCCTCAAGAAAGAAGCAAAGAAAGGGATAAATATGAAAGCACCTGATCATTGAAGAATTGATCAGGTGCTTTTTTAAAAGTGATACAAGTCATTTTAGAAGGAAGGAAAGGAATTTTGTTTATGTACAAGAAAATGATCATTACGATGTTCATTCTTTTAGGACTGCTGCTAATCTGTTCTCCTTATTTGAAAGAAGGAATCATAGCTTATCTTAGCAAAAGCCAGAGTGAGTCGGCCTTAACTGTGGAGCAGCTGAAAAAAAATAATGAGAGAGAGGCAGATTTTGAATTTGATTCAATCACGCCACCTGATTTGATGGAAGCAATAAAGGCTGGCTTTAATCACGATCAAAAAGCAGTTATCGGGCGGATAACGATTAAAAGTGTTAATCTGGAGCTTCCGATCGTAAAAGGCACAACCAACGAAAACCTAATGATCGGGGCGGCAACAATGCGCCCGGATCAGAAAATGGGCGAGGGGAATTATCCTTTGGCTGGCCATCATTTGAAGCAAAAGAGTCTTCTGTTTGGACCTCTTGAAAACATAAAAACAGGTGCTCAAATTGTCATCACTGATTTTAAAAAAGACTATATTTATTCTGTGACATCCAAAAAAATCATGTCGGAAATGCATGCAGATGTGATTGAGGAGACAAATGAAAAAGAGATTACGTTAATCACATGTGACAAGGCGGCCGAAACCGAAGGGCGCCTCGTTGTTAAAGGGGAATTGGTTGATGCTTTTGGCCATACAAATTAAATATGCAAGAGTGAAAGCACGAAAATAAAAGCTGCCGTTTAAAAACGGCAGCTTTTTTAATATAGAACCTATTTATGCAAAATGTTGATTGTGGCGCTCTTCGCACCTGAACGGTTTCGGGGAACGTCTCCCCGCATTTTTATATCTTTTGCTTAAATGCCTCAATGAGCTTTGTTCCTGTATAGCCCTCTTTTACAAGGGATTCGAGGATGGTCTCAGTGCCTTGCTGTTTTCTTGTGACCATTTGTCCGTAGATTAAAACCTGTATGCTTTCTTCCAGCTTGACGATATTTTTCACTGCTGCTGTCAGCTGGGCGGGGCGATTGCTTTTTTTCGTGATCGTTACAAATACTTTGGCTTCAGTTTGGCTATTTTGAAGCTGCTCAAAAAAAGACAGGTGTTCTTTCGCTACAAGCGCTTCAATCAGCCAGTGATTTTCACCGTCTTCTTTATTTATAATCAGTCCGTCAATAAGGGGAAACTGTTCAATTGATTTTTCTTCCTTGTCCACTCGTTCCACATTCAAGTCAACCAGTTTAAAGGTTTTCATTTCTATTCTCACCCCGATTATTTCCAAAGATTTCTTGCCTATCATTATAACATAAACGTTTTAGAGGAAAAAATGCTACAATTCTAGGGCTAAAGAATTATGTATTAGCGAAACATTTAATAATTTCTAATTTTTCATTATACTGTAATTGACTATGGATTACGGAGAGATGTGGTATGAATCAATTTCGTTTAAAAGAAATTTATATTGACGGCATTCCTTCTGAGGACTGTTTAATTCAAAAGGAAGTAACATATATGGTAAGCCGTAAAGAAGTGTTTGAGGTTCATCTAAACAAAAAAGGAAGCGTAAGCTTTTTATACGAAACGCAAGACGGCATGGAGCAGTATAAAATTAAGGTGTCACTGCCTGAAAAAAAGCTGAGCTTTCAGTGGTTTGCATGGGATGGTTCTTCCTATGTATGTATGAATACAGAAAATTGGCTGACAAAGCAAATCTTTTTCCGGTTTTTAAAAAGTACATATTTCTTTAAAGGGAAAGAACAAAAGATGTTTTTAGCTGAAGGAAAAATGAAAACGAAAGATAAAAACAGGGGATGAAAGCCACTTTTACGCGTTTTTCTTTTCTCATTGCATCATCTACAATGCATATAACCGCAAGGAGAGGAGGAATCGCATGTTCAATCAGGTCATGCTTGTCGGACGACTTACAAAAGATCCTGAGCTTCGCTACACTTCCGCCGGTGCGGCAGTCGCACACGTTACGCTCGCGGTAAACCGCAGCTTCAAAAATGCTTCAGGTGAAATCGAGGCCGATTACGTCAGTTGCACACTTTGGAGAAAAACAGCTGAAAATACAGCGTTGTATTGCCAAAAAGGTTCTCTCGTCGGCATAAGTGGACGGATTCAGACAAGAAGCTATGAAAACGCAGGAGGCGTTACCGTCTATGTAACGGAAGTGTTGGCTGATACTGTTCGTTTTATGGAC
Organism: Bacillus sp. T17B1; assembly: GCF_026796395.1. NCBI lineage: Bacteria > Bacillati > Bacillota > Bacilli > Caryophanales > Bacillaceae > Bacillus > Bacillus sp. T17B1. The sequence continues at coordinate 10,776 of NZ_JALAYA010000017.1, read as the reverse complement.
CCTAAACCCAGGGAAAAAGCTGCCGATTGACATCCTCTGATCCTCCCCGTTTTCTAGCCATTCATATGATTCTAATCTCCGCATCATCCCCTCAAAAGTGACCAGTCGACCAGACTGGTCTTTCTTTTGTATCGACTAGGAAAAATTGGTTCTTATGATGCATTTTCACTTAAAATCACTTAATAATATTGAATGAAATTGGATAAAAACTTATAATTGCTTAAAGATGATTGATAAGAAAAGGAATGAGGGCGTGTACCAAGAAGAAAGATTAGTAGCGATTTTGGATTTTTTAAAACAGCATAACCGAATTACAACGGAGCAGATTTGTAGGCTCCTTCAGGTGTCGAGGGATACAGCGAGACGGGATCTTGTGAAGCTGGAGGAACAGAATGCCATCATCCGTACAAGAGGCGGTGCCATTTTGCCGACTGTGCATCAGAAAATCCAAAGTTATTCCGGACGCTTGAAAACAGTGTCCGAGGAAAAAAACAAGATCGGCAGGCTTGCCGCATCGCTCATTCATGATGGTGACCGGGTAATTTTAGACGCTTCTACAACCGTTCAGGCATGTGCAAAGCATTTGAATGCGGATGGTTGTACGGTAATCACCAACTCGATTAATCTCGCAGAAGTACTGTCCGATAAAGAGGGAATTGAAATCTATCTGCTTGGAGGCAAGCTGGAAAAGGAGCACCGCTTTCTTTACGGTGCCTCTGTAATTGAAAAGCTCTCAAGCTACCACGTAGATAAAGCGCTGATCGGTGTGGTCGGCATCTCCGAACATGGCATTACAATTGCGCATGAAGAGGATGGCATGGTGAAGCGAAAAATGATTCAGCAGGCAAAGCAGGTGATCGCGCTTGCAGATCATTCGAAGCTGGGGAGCACCAGTTTTTATCAGTATGCGGACCTGAGTGAAATCGATCTCTTAATCACAGACAGGCTGCCTCATCAGGCGTTTTGTGACTTGCTTGACCGTAACGGTGTGGAACTACTCGTGACAGAGCAGGATGAAGGAAAGGGCTGACAAACGTGAAATTGATTGCGATTGATTTAGATGGAACCTTACTCAATAGCAAGCATCAGGTAAGCGTGGAAAATGAAAACGCGCTGCGGCAGGCGCAGCGGGATGGCATAGAAGTAGTGGTGTCAACTGGGCGCGCTCATTTTGATGTCATGTCGATCTTTGAGCCGCTCGGGATCAAAACATGGGTCATCAGCGCAAACGGCGCCGTCATTCACGATCCTGACGGCAGGCTTTATCATCAGGAAACCATTGATAAACAGCGGGCGTATGACATTCTCTCATGGCTTGAGTCTGAAAACTATTATTACGAGGTATTCACAGGTTCAGCCATATATACGCCACAAAACAGCAGGGAACTTCTTGAGGTTGAGCTGGACCGATTCAGGAGCGCGAATCCGAAAGCGGATCTTTCTGTCCTAATGCAAGCGGCCGAGGTGCAATACAGCCAATCCGGCTTCGCTTACATCAGCTCGTTTCAAGAGCTGTTTGAGTCTGATTACCACATCGATTTTTATAATATTCTCGGTTTTTCTTTCTTCAAAGAGAAGCTTGAGGCAGGCTGGAAAAGATATGCGCATGCTGAAGATTTGACGCTTGTCAGTTCGGCTGAGCATAACTTTGAGCTTTCTGCCCGCAAAGCTTCCAAGGGACAGGCGCTGGTGAGGCTTGCGGAACGGCTGAATATCCCGATTGAAGAAACCGCAGCTGTCGGTGACAGCTTAAATGACAAATCGATGCTAGAGGCGGCGGGAAAAGGTGTAGCGATGGGCAATGCGCGGCAAGATATCAAGGCGATGGCAGACGCCATCACCTTGACCAATGACGAACACGGCGTCGCACATATGATTAACAATTTGCTGTAGGTTTATATGCTGCACCAAAAGTGCATCCTGTTGGTAACCGGCGTAACGGATTCTTTGGAAATTCGGCGTGACGGCTATGAACGGAAAAAAGCTGGCTCTTTCAGGAGCCAGCTTTTTTAATCATCGCGCTGAGGCGCTTAATGTAAACAATTCTTCGAGTTCCTGTGTAGAAAGCTCGGTAATCCAGTTTTCACTTTGGATAATTTGATCGTTCAGCGTTTGCTTCGATTCGAGCATGACATCAATTTTTTCCTCAATTGTTCCTGTCGTAATCATTTTATGAACGTGGACAAAACGCTCCTGGCCAATGCGGTATGCCCGGTCAGTGGCCTGGTTTTCAACCGCCGGGTTCCACCATCTGTCATAATGGATGACGTGATTGGCGGCGGTCAAATTAAGTCCGGTGCCTCCGGCTTTCAGTGAAAGAATGAGTGTCGGGTATTCTTTCTTCTGAAATTTCTCAACGAGTGTATCCCGCTCTTGCTTGGAGAGACTCCCGTTTAAAAACTGCACAGGTTCGCCGAACGTTTTTTCAATTAGCCTTTTCATCATGTTCCCCATCTGAATGTATTGCGTAAAAATGAGGCAGCTTTCGTTTTGGGCGCGTATCGCTGTCATGAGTTCCAGCAATTTTTCGAGCTTGACTGATCTGCCGGCCAGCAGCTCTGTTTGATCTTCTTTTAAATAGAGCGCGGGGTGATCGCATATTTGCTTGAGACGTCCGAGCATGCTGAGGATCAACGCTTTTCGCTGCATGCCGGTCAGTGACGTCATATGGTCAAATGTGTCTTTGACAAGCTGCTCATAAAGTGATGCCTGTTCGGCTGAAAGCGGAATAAATTCTTTTTCTTCCAGCTTCTCAGGAAGATTAAGGGCGACCTCCTCATCCCGTTTCGTCCGCCGGAGAAGGAATGGGCGGATTAACTGCTGAAGCTGTCCGATTCTCTTTTCGTCCCGGTCTTTTTCAATCGGCAGCACATAACGTTTATGGAAGCCTGTCAGACTGCCGAGGTAGCCTTTATTCATGAAGTCAAAAATGGACCACAGTTCAGTTAAGCGGTTTTCCATTGGCGTGCCGCTTAGCGCGATATGGTGAAGCCCTTTCAGCTTTCTGATTGCCCGTGATTGCTTCGTATGCGCGTTTTTAATATTTTGCGCTTCATCAAGGCAGATTGTGTTCCATGTCACAGAAGTCAGCTCTTCCGAATCGGCGTGCGACAATCCGTATGAAGTGAGTACCACATCTGCGTTTTCATAATGCGCGGCGAAATCATCACCTTTTGGACGGCGCGGCCCATAATGGAGCGCGACAGACAGGTCAGGAGCAAAGGTTTGAAGCTCCCGCTGCCAGTTGCCGAGCACGGATGTCGGCGCGATAATCAAATTCGGCGTTTTTTGTCGGCCGCTTTCCTTTACGTGCAGGAAATAGGCGATCATTTGAATCGTTTTCCCAAGTCCCATATCGTCAGCCAGACAGGCGCCAAAACCGCTTTCTCGCAGAAATAGCAGCCAGTTCATGCCGTATTTCTGATAGGGGCGGAGAGTTCCTTGGAAAGAAGGGCTGACTTCGTGTTCCGGCAGGTTTTCCGCGGCTGTAAGCTTCCGAATCAGTGACCTGAGCTGTTTGGACAGATCAAATTGAATGCCAGCAAATGCGGATGTATCCATCAACTCTGAATCTTCAAGCCCGCCTTCCCCCTGATCCATTAATTCGCGCGCCAGAATATCAGACATGTGGAGTCCTTCCGATTCCGCTTTTTCCATCAGTCGTTTCATTTGTTTGATAAACTGCGGATCGATTTTTACCCATTGCCCGCGTATATTAACGAGGCGTCTGTTGCTGGCGACAAGCTCATTAAATTCAGCCTCAGTCAGCTCAATTCCATTTGTTGCAAACCGCCAGTTGAAATCAAGCAGCGCATTCATGCCGACAAATGACTCGCCGCGCGGGGCGGACGACACCTTTGCCTTCAGCATCATGTTACTGTCTCTGACAATCTGCCACCAGGATGGGAGAAGAATTTCCACGCCCATATCGACAAGCGTCTCACTCGCTTCTGACAGGAAGATCCAGGCTTCTTCCTCTGAAATCAGCGTTGTCCCGGAATCAAATGACAGCCACGGAACCGTTCTGTGAAAGCGGTCCTGCTCACGTGCGATTTTATCGCTATACGCCTGCCACGATTTCTTAAGGCTCTTCAGCCCGTCAAAAAATTCAACAGCGCCGCTCTTTTTATCCCGTAAAAACATCTCGATTTTCCAATCGTCTCCGTCAAAGTCTGGCTCATTTAAGCGCAGGCCGACTGTAAATGGAGATTGATCGTCAATCCAGCCGATCCCTTCAAGAAAATCCTTCTCATCGAGAAAATGTCCGCGGAATGTCGTGACCGCAGGCGATTTCTCCTTAATGTATTCCCATTTTTCCTGCAGGCCATCGTCGTATTGGATATAGTCCTGCACTGCAGCGGAGAACCAATCCGCAGTAAAGCCATCTAGTATATTGTCGCGGTCCTTCCAGCGAAAAACACCGTTTGTCCATGCTTCATAGTCAGGCAGAAAATCGCCGTCTGCGATAAATTCATAGATGGTCGATGCCGCCTCGATCAGCGGCTCCGTTTCATCTGTAAGCTGCACGGAGCTGAATGAGTTGAACGAGTTTTTGCCGAGAAGCTCTACAGTCATCCATGGAGAAAGCAAAACAGCGGTTGTCCCGATGAAGCTGACGTCCTCAAGAAAGGTTCCATAAAATGAGGATTCATGCCATTGGAACAAATGCCTTTTCATATGGCTGTAGGGAAGTGGCTGCTCATTCTCATCAAAGGCTGAGAGCGTAAATGACCCATCTTCCATTTGTTCTACGTGGATGAGAATTTCTTTAAGACTCGCCATCAATCAACTTTCCTTTCTGCAGTTCTTCTTGAAGCGCGCGCAGGCGCTTGTAATGCGTGCTCAGCTGCTGAATATACCGCTCCCACACCTTCAGTTTCTTCGCTTTTCTGTACAGGGTGCGCAGTTTTTTCAAATACCGGGCGGCTTCCTTGTACGAGCTGCGGTTTTTCTGATCGATAAAAAAGGCCACTTCTCTGTGGTAAGCCGGGATCAGCGCCTCCGGATCGCTCGCTGCAATTTCCTTCAGCATCATTTTATCCATTTCATAGATGGAAAAGCCGACAAGGCTGTGAATTTCAATCCACTCGGCATATCGTTTTTTCTCATATAAATGATGGCTGTATTCTGTGAACGTAAACGGCAGACAGCCTGCAGCATAGCGTTCAAACAGCGCTTGGTCATTGGTTTGCTTCACATAGGCATTCAGCAGAAGGGACAATTCACTAATCACGTCGCGAATCTCTTTAAACGGTTTATCCAGTTTCGTATAACCCATCGCAATCGGTTCAATCCGCTGGTACCATGTTTTCAGCCGTTTCCAATCCTTCTTGGCCGTGATTTCACTCAGCCACTGAAACGTATACGGCAGCGCTTCCGGCGGGAATTCATCGGCTTCCGCAAAAATAACGTCATCATTCTTCTGCAGGAATTCCAAGTGAAGGCGCCCGAATTGCAATTCAGGTGAGAAACGCCGTCCGGCTTCTTTTTTCAAAATCTCCTGTTCGCGCGCCACCCATTTTGGCCGCGACAGCAGCGCGCTCCAAATTTCACCGAAGATGCGGATGCGTTCATATTGAAAAATATCTTCTTTCAACAGCAAATGTCGGATAACTTCCGGTGTTTTTTCCAAAAACGGATCTAGCGCAAATGACAGCGCGTATGTTTTTAATTTATCAATAGAGCTGTAGATCGTATCCATCAGCTGTTCAACATATGGATTGAGGGAATAAAAGTCTTGCTCAGGGTTCAATTTGCCCGCTTCAATCAATGTGAACATCCGAAGCCAAACCGCAATCGCGGAATGAATCTGGTACAGGCTTTTCAGCTCGGGTTTGTTCGGCGCATGCTTTTTTAATGCGGACAGGTAGCCGTAATAGAGGCCCTGCATGTTTTGGCTGCTTTCCGGCGTCCGTGCCTGCCAGAGAGAGAACTCTGAATCAAAAAAAGCGAGCCAGCTTGAAAGCGATTCTTCATTAGGCAGCACCTTTTCCTGGAATTGACGGCGGACGAGTTCTTTGCTTTCCTCCAGCTTTTCCCTCTCAAGCCAATACGCTGTAAGCGTACCCACACGCTCAAACATTGCATATACATATAAAAAAACAGCCAGCATATGGCGGCAGATTCTTCCGGACGGACATGAACAGCCGCTTTTGGCTATGACAAACAAGTTCAATGTGACCCGCACAGGCACAACATCCTGCACGTAAGCCGTAACTTCCGTCGGACTCACTGCTTGTAAACGATAGACTGAATCCTGCCGATATAAAATAAGGGCTTTTTTGATCAGCTGAACATTTTCCTCATTGTAAGGAAGGAGTTCTTTCAACTGTTCAGCAGATGCCAGCACATCGTCTTTAGAAATCATATTCTGAAGCATGATTATCGCTCCTAACCGAGTCACGTAATAAAAAGATCCAATTTCTCTATTATATCGCAACACATCGGCCTGAAAAAGTTTTTCCTAAAAAAGGACATAAAAAATGGGATGTGTCGAATGATGTATTAGAGATTGCAAATTGATAACCGGCATCATATAATAATCGTGTTTTCAACTTAATGGAAGCTGAAAGGAATAAAAATGATGAGTGAAAAGAAATTGAATCAAGAAGAATTTCTGAAAATTTTGATGCATGCACATGAAATTGGTGAGCAGTCATCTGAAATGACGACGAAGGAAATGCTTGAAAATTTAATTTCTCATATTAAAAATGGATATGCAACGTAAGAATCCCGCACGCCTTTTGCGGGATTTTTTTATGCGTGATGACATAACTGGAATTAGGGTACAGGTCTGTCAAAACAGTGTGTAAAGCGCTTTCATTTTAATTGTCACACAACGTTTTATGAAAAAAATGTCGAATAATGTCATGGAAAAGCTGGAGAATTGCGGTTTGTACGTTGTATAATCGTAGATGGAAAAGGATGCTATAAGAGATTTGGAGGTATCATGGGAGAATCTACTAGTTTAAAAGAAATAATATCAACGTTAAGAAAACACATGCTTTTGATTATGATTGTAACCGCAGCTACAACTGCTGCCGGCGGACTCATCAGTTTCTTCGCACTTACACCCATCTATGAAAATTCAACTCAGATTCTGGTCAATCAATCGAAAAACGACCGAAAAGAAGTCCAATTTAACGATGTCCAAACCAATCTTCAGTTAATCAATACGTACAACGTCATCATTAAGAGCCCTGCCATCTTAGACGAAGTTATTAAAGATATGGGCCTGTCGATGACATCGCAAGAGCTGAATGACAAAATTACCGTATCCAGCGAACAGGACTCCCAAGTGGTCAACATATCAGTCAAGGATGAAAATGCGGAAACAGCGGCTCATATAGCCAATACCATCGCATCTGTCTTTCAAGACAAAATCACATCCATTATGAATGTTGACAATGTCAGCATTCTGTCAACAGCCGAGGTTACAGGACATCCGTCACCTGTATCGCCAAAGCCGCTTCTTAACATTGCCATCGCGTTTGCGGCGGGATTGGCGGGAAGCATCGGACTGGCCTTCCTGCTTGAGCTTTTGGATAATACGATCAAATCGGAAGAGCAGCTCGAATCCTTGCTGGACATACCGGTTTTAGGGACGGTTTCCACGATTGCGAATAAGCAGAAAACAGCGAAGAGCCTACACGGTATCCAATCTAAAAAAGTGAGGAGTGAACATTTTGGCGCTTAGAAAAAGCAGAGGCTCTTGGAAGCGGAGGAATGTCATTGCGATGACAGAGCCGAAATCCTTAAACTCTGAACAATATAGAACGATTCGTACGAATATCGAATTTGCTGCAGTGGACCGCCAAATGAAATCAGTAATCATCACATCGGCCTGTCCCGGTGAAGGAAAATCAACGACGGCAGCTAACTTGGCTGTCGTATTTGCCCAGCAGGGAAAAAAGGTGCTCCTCATTGATGCTGATTTGCGAAAACCAACAGTACATACGGCCTTTCAGCTTGAAAATATGATTGGATTAACAACAGTTTTATTAAAGAAAAGCTCATTGGAGCAGGCTGTACAAGCCTCAAATGAAAAATATCTTCATGTGCTGACGAGCGGCCCGATCCCGCCGAATCCGGCTGAGCTTCTCTCCTCAAAATGGATGAAGGAGCTTGCAGACGAGGCGTGTGCGGCATATGATATGGTCATTTTTGATACGCCGCCTATTCTTGCTGTAGCGGATGCGCAGATTTTAGGCAACGTGGCTGATGGTTCTGTTTTGGTTATTTCAAGCGGGAAAACAGAAAAGGAACAAGCCGCAAAAGCGAAAGAGGCACTTGAATCGTGCAAGAGCAAGCTCCTTGGGGCGATTATGAACGGCAAAAAGCTTTCGAAGCACTCTGAATACGGATATTACGGAAACAAGGAAAATTTCATGCAAAATAAATAACGTGCAACTTGCCCGTTATTTATTTTTGCAAAAAAGGAGGCGAAGACATGATAGATATTCACTGTCACATTCTTCCGGCAATGGATGACGGGGCAAGCGATTCAGCCGACAGTATAGAAATGGCAAGAGCTGCTGTTTATCAGGGAATCCGGACCATCATTGCGACACCGCATCATAAGAACGGTGTGTATGAAAACGGTCAAGCCGCAGTCAGAGAAGCGGCAGATCAGTTAAACAAACGTTTAATCAAAGAAGACATCCCTTTAACCGTGCTTCCGGGGCAGGAAATCAGAATTTATGGCGATTTGGAACGCGACCTTGCTGAACAGCAGCTGCTTACGCTGAACGATACGAAATACATCCTGGTTGAGTTTCCATTTGATCAGGTTCCCCGGTATGCGGAACAGCTTTTTTATGATTTGCAGCTGAAAGGATATATTCCGGTTATCGCCCATCCAGAGCGCAACAGGGAAATTCGCGAAAACCCGTCCTTGCTGTATCATCTTGTCGAAAAAGGAGCGGCATCTCAAATAACTTCAGGAAGTCTTGCGGGCACTTTCGGAAAACAGATGAAAGCATTTTCTCTCCGGCTGGCTGAAGCCAATTTGATTCATTTCGTTGCCTCAGATGCTCATAATCTGAAAACAAGAGACTTTCACTACCAGGAAGCCCTTCATGTTCTTAAGAAAGAATTTGGTCCGGAATTTCATTATATGCTGACAGAAAACGCCGAGCTTCTCCTTCAGAATCAGACGATCTACAGGCAGCCTCCGCAGCATATCAAAAGAAGAAAATTATTTGGTCTCTTTTAACAGCCGGTTCTCATTTCACCACTTTCTTTCTGAGAGCGATATAATAGGGTATTGTATGATTGAATCACATGTCAGAAATCTGTACAGGCTGTACCCGACAGGCTATGCGGGAGATCATCCGCATTCATGATAGGATGTTCTCATACGATTAAACGAAAGCTGCAAAGCAGCAATTTAACTGTTGGAGGGAAACAATGAATATAACAGTCATCGGAACAGGCTATGTCGGTCTTGTGACAGGTGTTTCTCTTTCTGAGATTGGACATCATGTAACCTGCATTGATATTGACGCTCACAAGATTGATGAAATGAGAAAAGGCATTTCCCCCATATTTGAACCGGGTCTTGAAGAGCTGATGAGAAAAAATACAGCTGATGGACGGCTGAATTTTGAAACGAGCTATGAGAATGGCTTGGCAGAGGCAGACATTATTTTTATAGCGGTCGGCACACCGCAGAAGAGAGATGGTCACGCCAATCTGGAGCATATTACAGATGCGGCCAAACGCATTGCCCGGCATGTCAAACGGGATGCCATCGTGGTCACGAAAAGCACAGTGCCCGTCGGGACAAACGATTTAATTGAAGGGCTGATCTCTAAACATCTTGCGGAGCCTGTCAGCATTTCGGTCGCATCCAATCCGGAATTTTTACGTGAAGGATCGGCGATCTATGACACGTTTCATGGCGACAGAATCGTGATCGGAACGGCGGATCAGAAAACAGCCAAGACGCTTGAGGAGCTTTTCCGTCCGTTTCAAATCCCGATTTATCAAACGGATATCAGAAGCGCCGAGATGATCAAATATGCCTCAAATGCTTTTCTGGCCACTAAGATCAGTTTTATAAATGAAATTTCGAATATATGTGAAAAGGTCGGAGCCGATATTGAAGCAGTCGCGTACGGTATGGGACAGGATAAGCGGATTGGGAGCCAGTTCTTAAAAGCCGGCATAGGCTACGGCGGCTCTTGTTTTCCGAAGGACACAAACGCGCTCGTGCAAATTGCCGGCAATGTCGAGCATGATTTTGAACTGCTGAAATCGGTTATTAAAGTCAACAATAATCAACAGGCGATGCTGGTTGATAAAGCGCTGAACAGGCTCGGCGGGGTGACGGGAAAAACGATTACCCTGTTAGGACTGTCATTTAAACCGAATACGGACGATATGAGGGAAGCGCCATCGATTGTCATAGCAGACCGTCTCGCTGCGCTCGACGCCCGTATAAAAGCCTACGACCCCATTGCCGAAAGCCATGCGAGGCATGTTCTCCCGCAGGCTGTTGAATATAAGGAGACGATCGAGGAAGCTGTCAAAGGCTCCGACGCCGTCATGATTTTAACCGACTGGGCTGACATTAAACAATTCCCATTAGCAGCTTACCAGGATTTAATGGAGACGCCGCTCATTTTTGACGGCAGAAACTGCTACACATTGGCTGAAGCAGCTGCCGCAGGTGTGGAGTATTACTCTGTGGGACGGAAGGCGGTTGTTCCATCAGGTGCAATTCAATAATTGGAAAAGAGAAAACTGGCTGGCTGATATTATCCCCTCTAAGTA
>NZ_JALAYA010000016.1:0-36790 GCF_026796395.1 Bacillus sp. T17B1 | reverse complement strand
CAAAAACGGGGGTCAGTCCCACTTTGTCTGGATGTTTTTTATGGTGAAAAAGAAAACCGCCGATGGCAGCGGTTTTAGATCATTGCGCGTTGTGCAACATCAAAATGTTCTGTTGATGAATTTGATACCTCGACTGTGATAAATACAGCACTCACAGCCAAACAAGCGAGTAATAATTTATACTTCCATTTCATATAAATTCACCCCCCCTTGAATGTGCTGTCTTGCTTCTTCAACCTTTAAAAAGTAATGAGATGCTTTTTTGTAATTTTCCTGCTGATGATAATATTTAGCAACATCGAGTGCGAAGTCTTCAATATCAGCATACATCATTTTACTTTCAAGGTAAACAAAACATTTTTCTAACCGTTCCTCATCTGGTCCAGACAAGTATAAAGATTCCAAAAATTCAAACTCCGTTAAGTACACGGTATCTCCCGCTGCTGCTGAATATTCTATTCCTTTTTTATGATATTCACAAGCATTATCCATCTTACCTAATTTAAAATAAATTTGTGTAATGAGGAAAAAGGCTTGTGGCAGGGAAGGGATCATTTTAGATCCTTCAAATACTTGAATAGATTTTTTTACATACTCTATCGCTGATTCAAAACTATTTTGATTTTGCTTACAAAGCGCTATGTTATATAGCGTTCTTCCCATTAATTGAGGCTGTTGCTCTGCTTCAGCAAGTGTGTAAGCTTTTTGAAAATGAGCAATTGCTTTCTCATATTGTTTTAAATCCAAAAAGTTAGCTCCGAATAAGGACTGGCATTGAATCATCCTGATACCATATGTAGTCTGTTCGCTGTAGATTTCGAATGCTTGACGTGCATAGTCCATGGAGACATAAGTTTGTTTCATATAGTAATAGACTTCTGACATTTTGAAAAAGAATTCTGCTTTGTCAATTTTGTCTTTCACAAAAATCAGTTTGCTCTCTGCTTTTTTAAAAAATTGAATCGCTAATACATATTCACGGTGATCCAGCTCATACATACCTCTGAAGAAGTTAAAGTAGTACTCAAGCAGCCCAGTTAAACGAGCCTGTTTTTTATCAATTTCAAGCAGCAGGTCAGACAATCTCGGCTGTTCCTCGATCCGCATTTTCTCTAGTGGTTCAAGGTACTCAAGCATCAGGTTGTGCCGGAATTCCATCAGTGAATAGTACAAATGAAGATCCTGATCTTCTTCCATTTGATCCAGCTCTTGTTTGATTTCTCTTCGCAAATACTCTGCGTCGGGTATGCTGAATTGGCGTATGTAGATATACCATTCGTTAATCTTTTCTCCGACGGAAGAAGAAGATATGACACCTGTCACGTTAGCGAACCCCTCCCTTCATCATTCTATATATGTCATATTTTATCATCATCATTCATCTGAGAAGCGCAAAAAAACCGCAATCTTTTCTTTCGTTACACCGCATATCAGAGGAAATTTTTTCAAAAAACCACTTTTATCCTCGGCAATTTGTACAAGCAACACACATTTACCTTCCATATCCTGTTGTATCTGCGTGAGCAGTGTATACCTGAAGAGGAAGTGAAGGGATGAGAAAAAACAAGCTTTCCTTTAAAGAAAACACTGGAGCCGAACAAGAAGAGTGTATATGTTTTTGTGGGGAAGAAGCAAGCCGTGAAGCAATGTTTCAAGCGCTGATTGAATTGCCTGAGGGGTTTTTCGTGGATCCGGATGAAGCTGTTGCAAACGTCACGTGGAATGCAGACAGCCTTTCTTGTGTCAGTGAGCGATGCTTAATCGAGACGGGACCTGAGCCTGATGAAATCGATGTTCAATTTGCAGTACGCCTACAGGGAACCATAACGCTTCTCGTCAGCGTCTCACCTGTGCGAAATCAATATGGACAAGGCGACGGGGCTGTTTCCGTCATTCACAATGCAGAGATCGACCAAATTGTCTATTATTCTGATAACCCGGATGATTGCCCGGATTTCAGTGACATCACGATCGAGAACCTTGTAGTCGTTCCGCCATTCTACGGCAGTCCTTTATCAGTGACGGGAACGATTGTGCTTGTACCGGAACCGGAGCCTGTTTATGCGTTTACAGCGAATCCAAATGATCAATCAGTTTCTGTGATTGATACAAACACTCATACTGTTGTGACAACGATTGCTCTTCCGTACCGGCCGACAGGTATTGAAATAACTCCAAATAAAAGCTCTGTGTTTGTTTTACACCTCAACAATAATGTGATTTCTGTCATCGATTATGACACATTAACAGTGACAGCATCTATTTTGCTTGATCAGCCGCCTCGATCGATTAGATTTATCCCTAATCATGAATTTGCTTATGTTTTCGCTGGCAATGCCATTTCTGTGATTGGAATTGATACGTTGGCTGTTGAGAGGTCTATTCCTGTAGAAGGTTTTGATATTGCAATTGATCCCAATGGGTTATTCGCTTACGTTCTTAATTTTGGTTTAGTGCAAAAAGTGGACTTATTTACCGGTGAAGTCTTAGGAACGATTGAACGAGATCTTATCGTATCATCCATTGAAACAGATTCTACAGAGCGGTATGCGTATGTATTAGAACAAGAATTCTTATTCAATTATTTGACGGTTATTAATTTAAATACGTTTACGATCAGCGATACCCAAGGGCTGGAGCCTGACGGCCAATATGTAATGTTTACGAGTGGATCAGAGGTGTATTTACATGACAGCTTCACTGGCAATTTATATTCTGTCAGTCCGAATGGAGCAGGCGTAATAGGAAATCTTCCGCAATCAGCAAGTGACTATGCGTTTACCCCGAATGGCGAATTCCTGTATGCAACTCGTTTTATAGAGCAGAGCATCATTGTTTATAACAGGGATGATTATTCTGAAGAGACTGTGATATCTCTTGGGGTTTCACCGAGTGCCATTGCAATTTAATCAACTATATAGTGCATTTCTAAATAAAGGGATGTGGAATCATGAAAAAGAATGATCTTTCTGCTTTACAAGAAAATTGTTTCTGTTTTTGTGATGAAGAAGTCAGCCGTGAAGCGTCATTTCAAGTGCCGATTGACGTTCCGGAGGGATTTGTCGTTGATCCTGCGGAAGCAGTCGCTTCGGTTACGTGGAGTACAGATCATCTTTTCTGTGTCAGTGAGCCCTGCTTAACAGAAACAGGACCTAATACTGAGGATATTAGGGTGATCTATGGGATGCGCCTTCAAGGAACCATAACGCTTCTCGTCAGCGTCTCACCTGTGCGAAATCAATATGGACAAGGCGACGGGGCTGTTTCCGTCATTCACAATGCAGAGATCGACCAAATTGTCTATTATTCTGATAACCCGGATGATTGCCCGGATTTCAGTGACATCACGATCGAGAACCTTGTAGTCGTTCCGCCATTCTACGGCAGTCCTCTATCAGTGACGGGAACGATTGTGCTTGTACCGGAACCGGATCAGCGATCTTATGTGTTTACTGCAAACACTGGGGACAGCACGATTTCGGTAATTGATGCTAAAGAGAATACTCTTGTAAGTAACATTTCTTTATCTGATATCCCGACTGATCTGGGTGTTACCTTGGATAAAGCGTATACGTATGTTCTCCATGGGAATGCGAATCTTGTATCGATCATTGACAACGAGATATTAACGGTTACACAAACCATTCCTCTTACAGGAGCCCCAAGAAAAATCCAGTTTGAAAGTGGGGGCGAATTTGCTTATATTCTCGCAGGGGGCAGCTCTATTTATGAAATTAACATTTCCTCGCAAACCATTACCAATACATTCACGGTGTCACCCACTGCGGACGATTTTGCTTTAGACCCTAACGGACAGTTTTTCTATACAACCAATTCTGTAACTTGGGTCGTTAATAAATATGACATCAATACAGGGCAAATGATTGATAGTTTAAGTAACTTTGAAACACCAAACCTTATTGAAACCCCGTTAATAGGGGATTTTGCTTATCTGGAAAATGGTGAGATAAGTCCGAATGTCGTTTCTGTGATAGATTTGACGACATTTAGCGAATCGTCACAAATTAACAGACTGTTTGACGGTTTAATTACAATAGTTTTTTCTGCTGATGGGACTCGTGCATTTTTCCTTGAGCCATATAGTGAGGCGTTTCCGGAGAATCTCACCGTCGTAGATACAGCGCAGCATACTATGATAACAACTGCCTCTCTCCCTGGCGCCTATGACATCGCCGTAACGCCGGACAATCAGTATATTTATGCGGCACAGCCCGATGACAATTCCGTGACCGTGTACCGTACGAGTGATTATACAGCCGTGTCAGTGATTCCGGTGGGCGCGGGTCCGTCTGCGATTGCGATGTAGCTCATTTCACAGATCGAGAGAAGTGAATCCGCGATTAGAGAATCGTTTATAAATAAATGACCCGATCTGCTGGATGGCAGCCAGGGTGATCAGAAACAGCAGTTCACTTATGGTGAATCGGAGCATCCACCAAATCCCGGCTCCTGTCAGCACTCCTGCAAGAATTTTTTTGAACAGGGTGCCATGTTGGAAAAGTTTCAGCAAGTACGTTCGCATGTAAAACAATAAATACAAAATCAGTAACAATGCGATTCCCGTTGAAACGATAGGGGACGTGTGAAGGCGGAAAGGGACGGCTTTAACGATTTCGAACATGCAGCCGAATATGATGACTTCGCATAATACAGCAGCCATCACGTATGTTTGGCGGACGTTTTTATAGCTGTCACGCAGTGATTTGACGTCTTCTGCATAACGGCTGCACACTCTGTGATGCTGAAAGTCACAGCAGCTTTGATGAGACTGTGTGAGTTTCTGAAAAGCTGCTGTCATGTTTTTCACAGTTTGGGTGACATAGTGAAGATAGAGAAAAGCAGGCAGCATCAGAACGGAAGCGATACAAGCCAGCAGTCCGAGCCGCAAAACATCGTTATTGAATATCTGTACATATTGCGCTGCGGCTTCGGCGACGGCTTGAACCCAGCCGAAGGAATAAGCCGTCATACCTAAGAGCAGCAACAACACGGTAAAGACAGTGCTTTTTCTCATTGTCCAATCGCCTCTTTCTGAGAAACGTGAATGACGGCTTTTTTAGAGGATGCCAAAGCATCAATGAGAGACAAGAAATCCTGGCTATTCATATCGTGAATGATGCGGTACATGTCGAGAAACGAGCAGTCACATTTGTCACACTCGGCCGCCCACTCGAAGCATTTACGAACATAATCGCTGTCATAAATGATCGCGTCCGTCAAAGAATCCTTACCGTATTGGAGCCAAACCGCAATCTGTTGTTTTTGCTGTGTGACATAGTAGGAAGCGACATCGATATAAGCCGAAGAATGCGCCCCTTGACTGTGAAGGATCAAAAAACCGCCGTCCTCATACATGTGAGCCTCGGCTGTCAAGCGATCGATTTTCAGGCGGTATGTTTGCTGAATCTCTTGAAAAAACGGTGAATCTATTTGAAATAGAATAAGAGACGCGATGTCCCAATAAAGCTTTAACGTCAACAGATCGTTTTGCCCGGGAATTGCGCCAACCTGTAATCCGGTCCATGTGTCTTCCATCCGTTCCTCATTACCCAGCCTCATTTTTTGTGAGAGGGCTGGTGGAGGGCATGCGGAGATGCTTTTTCTTTCTGCTTTATGTTTTGGACGCTTTTCCAGCCGGAGGTGAGGAGGCAAAAGGGCTTCCGTGTCTTCTGAGCCTCCGACCAAAAACAGCGTCATCCGCTGGGGCTGATAGGCGGCATTGTAGGCTTTTTGTAAATCACGGATGTTCAGCGCCTCAATGTCCTCGATTCTGCCTGCGGGGAAAACGGCAGCAGGTGAGGCGGGAGAAAGCATGCTGATCAGCTGATAATGGTAAGAGAGCTGATGATTGAGGTGTGCTGTTTGAATTTCGTTTGTAATCACAGCTTTTTCCTGATTGATCTTTTTCTTGTCAAATGAGTGGTTCCATAACGCATCAAGCAGGATGGGGATCGTCTGTTTGAGCCGATCCGGCAATGAGGTAAACATGAAATTGGTATCGGTGTAGGTGGTGAACGCATTTAAAAGCGCGCCGTGCGCAAAAAAATCACTGTACAGATTGCGGCCATTATGCCAGAAGAGGAGATGCTCTAAAAAATGCGCTGTGCCATACGGGAGAAGCGTGTCACCTGATTCTGAATGTAAGCAGACATCCCGGCTTCCAAAATCGATTTTGACATTGCACAGCCGCAAATGGGCGCGGGGGAATTTCAGTCTGAATATTTTCATCCCGCTGTCTGTGTATCTGATATCGGTTCGTGCATCCAGCTGTTGAAAAAAGGTTTTCTTCTCCATCTCTTCATCCCCTTACTACATGAGTTCCGATATAATTGATAGTCGTTATGAATTGCAATACATCGCGGCACGTTACTGCTGAGATGCCATCCAGCAAGTCTTCTTTCGTACAGGAGAAGCGGCGCAGGATTCCCATATAGGCTAAAAGCCCTTCGGGAGAATCGAATTGCAGCAGCATTTCATTGCGTAAAAATTGCTTTGCCTGTTCTAGTTCGCGCTCATCGGCTGAAAAATGTGTGACAGCTTCCAAAACACGCGGGGGAATCTCTTTCTCATGAAGCTGATTCGTACATATTGAAACAAGCAGCATATTGTTCATGATGTCATATCGGGTGATGACATGATAGACTGCCAGATCCTTTTCGCGGAAGCGCTTGAATAAAGCGGAATGTCCATACTTTCCGAGCAATCCGTCTATCAGCTGAATTTTGATATAATCGCTGGCATCTTTCATCCCCCCACAGTCAAATCCGAGTGTCAAGACTGAAGGACCTGCTGCGCTGCGTGTCTCTGTTTCAGAAACATGCCGGTTCACGAGGAATCTTCCGGCCGTCACGGCGGACGTTTGCGAGGCATGTCCCGGAATATCGCATGCTTGTACATGTCCCAATATGTTCAGCTGTTTTTGCTGGGAGAATAAATCTACGATGAAATCCGTTGCATTCTGAAACCGTTGTGGTTGGATTGCCTGTATCCTGTCTTTTCGGCCAAACATGGCTGTGCCGTACATCGGGTTTCCGAAAGCCTCCTCCGCCAAGCGTGCTGCCGAGTAGGAGAAGGGGTCAGCGAATTTCTTTTCGATTTTGAGCAGGAGTTCATCCTTTACCCTTTCAACAGTATCTGCTGAAAGAGAAGAAGGATAGGACATGTCTGCAAAAATCTTCATCAGGGCATCAAGATGAAGATTTTTGTTAAATGACGGGTGAATCAAACGGGTTCCGCAGGTTTTCAGCTGCTGGTCAAAAAAGAGGTTCGCTGAATACATAAAGCGGCAGCCGGCGGCATAACCGAAAGCGTCAATGATTTGCTGCTTCAGATGTGCAGCCGCGCCGTAAAAATAGATTGTTTCTTCTTCAGGCTCCGCCGCGCTTTCAATCGGTTTCAGAAAGCTCGCGGCGATTGAGATTGTTGAAAATTGATGAGTCTTCAGCAGGTTAACTTCCAAGCCGTTCTCTTTTGCTTGTATCAAAGAAACCACCATCCTGTTTTTGCAGGTAATAGACTATGATCAGCGCGGCAAATGGAATCACCGCCAAGGAGACAGCGGTGCCGGCTAATGTGGCTAAGAAAAGGGGAAGACAAAATAGATAAGATCGGTATTTTGAAAATTCGCTCCAGAGCTGCTGCTCTGTCTGCCAGCCGAAGGACGGCCTTTTTTCATCTGCGGTTAACCGGATAAACGCTCCCGCCAGCAGCAATACCATACACTGCACAAAGGTGAGGGCTGAAACCGGTCGGTTGCTGATGAAGCCTACAATGATAGCGACAAGGAGAAATCCGCCTGCCAATAGGCCTGAATAAAAGCGATATTTCGCCCAAAACATCGTTCTTCGTTTAATTGGAAGCGTGATGAGCAGCATGCGATCGTTTTTTTCAATCGAGTACAAAAGGGCGATCGGCGAGCAAATCAGCAATAGAGCGGAAATCACAATATAAATCACTTGCTGATTGAAGATGCCGGTGTTCATCATCTGGAACGAAAAGAATCCGCTGAACGCCGCCATCACCACGTAATTTAACAGCATCGCTTTAGAAGAAATAAATCGGTTCCATTCTCTTTTGTAAAACGAAAATTCAGATCGCCGCATAAAAAAATGCATCTTGCTCTGATGCGGAGGCGCCTGCAGAAAGACCGGAAAGTCAATGATCACCGCCCATAGCATGTGAACCGCGCATAGCGGGATCGTGACGGCCGGCATAAAAGCGGCACTGAGGCATACAAAGGCGAATACCGCCGCATGCAGCAGAAACATCGAGTTCTTCTTTTTGACGAAATGGTTGCTTAGCATAACTCCGAATAGAATCGAGTAAACGGTAAAAAACGAAAATCTGCCAAGCCAAAACAATGTTTGCGCCCCTGACAGCGTTCCGTTTCCAAATAAGAACAGCGGTAAAATAAAAAAGAATAACGTTCTTCTCAAACAAGTATCGACAAACAGAACGACACTCTGGGCGAGCCAAAAGCTCCGTGATGAAATCGGCAGCAGACAGCTCAGCTTCATATAAGATTCCTTCCATTGTGATGTCACGGAAAGAAACACCATATACGTGTTCATTAAGAGAAGCGCCAATATGATATACGTTTTTCCCAACACCGATTCGTCAATGCCGGCTTGTCGGATCAGCCCGATTTCAAACACGGCGAGAATCACAAGCCCTGCAGCAATGCGGATAGCGTCCTTTTTCCCTTGCCGGCTGTACAGCTGTTTGAACAGCAACGACATGATGGGGAATATGTTATTCATGGCCGATCACCTCAAAAAATTCCCGCCGCAGATCGGTCTCCTCCCCAATCGGAATGACCTTTTGGATCTGTTTGTTGTGCAGAATGGCCGCAAAATCACAAAATCTCTGCACGACATCGAGCAGATGGGAAGAAAACAAAATGGTTCCGCCTTCCTCACAGTACTCCCGCATTTTCTGATAAAAGACCTCTATTGATTCCACATCCAAACCGACGAGCGGCTCATCCAAAATAAACAGGGGAGCCCGCAGCAATAATCCTGTCATCAACACAACCTTTTGCCTGTTCCCCAAGGACAGCTCCGAGATTCTCCTGTTGATGTATTTTGAAAAATGAAAGGCCTCAGCCAAACTGGCAAACTGTCGCTCTGAAAAATCCTTTTGATAAAGCGAATGGACGAAAGACACATAGTCCTTCGCCGTAATTTCTGTAAACAGCAGCGGATAATCAGCGGCGAAGTAACGGTGAATCTTCAGTTGATCTGATGTTTTCTGCGGCATGCCGGCCTCAGCTTCAATGCCGCACAGCGTAAAGCCCCCGCTGTAATTGCGGTTCACTCCTGTCAGCGTATTGATCAGTGTTGTTTTGCCGGCGCCGTTTACCCCAAGCAATCCGTAAACAGCGCCTTTTTCCAGGTGTAAGTCCACGTGCTCTAAGATGACGTTGTCCCGTTCATACCAAACGGATACATCGTGTATATCCAAAATGCTCATCGCGAGTCAGCCTTCCGCGCGCGCATTCCGAAAAGAATGGCAATGGCTATGAAAATCAGCGTAAATAGATAATCACTTTTGACAAAATAGACGACTGCGCCGATGACAAAGATAAATGAAAGGATATACAGTAAAATTCTTCTTTGTGCTGGTGACAAATCGTTTCCCTCCTAAATTAGCTGGACCACGTCTTCTAATTGTTCATTTTTTGCCCAAGAGCAAATGTTTTTCCGGTGATATTTATTAGAGTTTAGTCCTTTTAAGTAACAGCCTCCGCAATAGCCGCTGAACGGGCAATTGTCTTTCATGCAATGCTCGCTGAACCGCGGCGCCTGCGCTTGCCACAGTTTATGGACGAGAGGGGAGTTAAAGATGCTTTCATATGAATCATGAAAAATATTTCCCAATGAAAATTCCTTTGGAAAGAGCGCACACGGACGTACTTCTCCGAACGGGCTGATCACAATGGACTTCCAGCCAGCGCCGCAATTTGCCGCGCGTTTTCTCTCATAAGGAATAATCGGAATCAGATCTTTAAACTCATTAATGATATGTTGCTCGTACTCCATAAATTTGCGGTGCTGCTCGGCATCTTTTGTGGGGTGGACAATGTCTCTGCCTCTTCCGAAATCATCAACCCAATTGTAAGAGAACGCCTTTGCCCCAAGATCCCGAACCTTTTGGGCCATATCGTGGATTTCCCACATGTTTTTTTCAAAAACGGACATGGCGACCCTGACAAATATACCGTGGTCACTCAACAATTTTATCGTTTTACAAGTTTGGGCAAAAGAGCCTTTTCTCCCTCTAAAGGAGTCATGGACTTCGGAACTCACACTATCGAGAGAAATGCCGACAATGATTTTTTGTTTATAAGCTTTCAAAAGCTCCAGGCTCTCTTTTCGCATAAGAGTTCCATTCGTTAAAACAGCGACCTTTTTGAACTTTTTACACACATAGTCAAGAATCTCATTGGCGTTCGGATGGACAAAGATTTCTCCGCCCGTGATTTCACATGTCAACACTCCGTTATCAAACAGCATATCAGCTGTTTTCTTGAATTGCTCAATCGATACGGTGCCGAGCGCTTCCGGCGAGCTTTCCAAATAACAGTGGGCGCATTTCAAGTTACAGCGGTGCGTCAGCTCGAAGGTGGCGTGCAGCGGCATCGGAAATTCATTGCTTCCGCTCGTGGTGATCGCGTGGCGGCTGGACCGATTTTCAAGCTGGACGACCTGCTTGTTCAGGAGCATGTTGAGCATGTCGTAATACCAATCCCTATGGTCTTCCGGTGATTCATCGTAAACGGCGCATTGTTCCGCTAAAATTTGTTCAGCCGTTTTTTGCCCATCCATTCGCATGCAGAGCTCGTAAGCCGTTTTGTTAAGATCCAAATACTCAAAGTCAGAAATGGAAACATTATCGCGCAAATAGTCGATTTCTAACACGCCGCCCTCAGGAAGCTGGTGAACTCTTACACTTTCATTAATAAATGGAAACATCTGCTCTATAAACAAAATACCATCCCCTCTGCATATGATTCAAATGAAAAACGGTTGTGTATGTATAACCAAGAGGTAGATTTTAGTTAAAAATTGTAATTTACTTAAAAAGAGCATAGTAGAATGACTATGCCCTTTTGGGAGATCCTTACCCCCATAGACCGAATAGACCTGTTGCACCGGCAATTTCAAAATCAGGGATAGGACCGTCCACTAGACAAGCGGCTCCGATCGAGCATGTTGCACAACCTTTGTTTTCCACAATGACAGCTTTTTTCATCATTGAATCCTCCCTTTTTTTGTTTTTTCTAGCAGATCTATGTTGTACTTTTATGATAAAACTATTAAATTACCAATTCAATACATATATTTTGAAGAAAATGTGAAATGGAAAGAGTAGATTTCGGAAAAATGTAACATTTCCTAAAGGTAATGAGTGATATCATTTTCTCTTCTAATAAGGAAATGCTTTTTATAAGGTTTATCTTCAAATCTGATGAGCAATGATGGTAAGATAGAAGCAGTTGAAGTTTACAAACG
Source organism: Bacillus sp. T17B1 (assembly GCF_026796395.1). Classification (NCBI taxonomy): domain Bacteria; kingdom Bacillati; phylum Bacillota; class Bacilli; order Caryophanales; family Bacillaceae; genus Bacillus; species Bacillus sp. T17B1. The sequence goes on along the minus strand of NZ_JALAYA010000016.1, from coordinate 25,256 downwards.
GAATGATTATACTATTCAAGTCAAAGTGGAATGATGAAAAGGACGTGTCAGAATGAAGCAAGAGACACCGATAACACTCCATGTGAAGTCTGTGATTGAGGATGACGATAATCAGGAAGTCATCGAATTCCGCACCACCGGATTTTACTATGTAAAACAAAATAAAGTGTATCTATCTTATTATGAAGAACACGACTTAGGCAAAGTGAAAACGATTGTGAAAGTGAGCGAAGGCGAAGTGCTGGTCATGAGGTCAGGCGCTGTCAAAATGAATCAGCGTTTCGTAACGGGATCTTCCACAATTGCTAAATATAAAATGTCATTTGGTGAGCTTGAGCTGAAAACAAGCACAAAATCGATTCAATCTGATCTCGGTGAAGAAAAAGGCCGTGTCAGCATCGAATATGACATGCATGTCGGAGACGAACAGCAGCATTTACATCATATGACGATCACGTATGAGGGAGGAACTCACGCATGAACATTGCGGAACAAATGAAGGACGTGCTGAAAGAAGAAATCAAAGCGGCCGTTCTGAAAGCGGGATTGGCTGAAGAAAGCCAGATTCCTAATGTCGTTTTAGAAACACCAAAAGATAAAACACATGGCGATTATTCAACAAATATGGCGATGCAGCTGGCAAGAATCGCAAAAAAAGCGCCGCGCCAAATCGCTGAAGAAATTGTCGCTCATTTTGATAAAGGAAAGGCTTCGATTGATAAATTAGATATCGCCGGTCCGGGTTTTATCAATTTCTATATGAACAATCACTATTTAACGAAGCTGATTCCGTCTGTGTTAGAAGCAGGGGAAGCGTACGGGGAAACGAACATCGGAAACGGTGAGCGAGTTCAGGTAGAATTCGTATCAGCGAATCCGACGGGAGACCTTCACCTTGGCCATGCGCGCGGTGCGGCTGTCGGCGATTCTTTGTGCAACGTGCTTTCAAAAGCGGGTTACGAGGTGAGCCGCGAATACTACATTAACGATGCCGGTAACCAAATCAACAACCTTGCGCTATCTGTTGAAGTCCGTTACTTTGAAGCGCTCGGCTTGGAAAAACCGATGCCTGAGGATGGCTACCGCGGCGAGGATATCATTGCGATCGGAAAGCGCATCGCTGAGGAATACGGCGACCGTTTTGCCAAAGAAGAGGAAAGCGAGCGCCTCGCATTTTTCCGTGAATACGGTCTGAAATACGAGCTGGAAAAGCTGCGCAAGGACTTGGAAAACTTCCGTGTGCCGTTTGATGTGTGGTATTCCGAAACATCACTGTACCAAAACGGAAAAATTGACAAGGCGCTTGAAGCGCTTCGCGAAAAAGGCCATGTCTATGAAGAAGACGGCGCGACTTGGTTCCGTTCTACGACGTTTGGCGATGATAAAGACCGCGTATTGATCAAGAAGGACGGCACGTACACGTACCTGCTGCCTGATATCGCTTACCATAAAGACAAACTTGACCGGGGCTTTGATAAGCTGGTCAACGTTTGGGGCGCCGATCACCACGGCTACATTCCGCGTATGAAAGCGGCAATCGAAGCGCTTGGCTATGAAAATGGAACTCTTGAAGTAGAAATCATTCAGCTCGTTCACCTTTACAAAAACGGCGAGAAAATGAAAATGAGCAAACGGACGGGGAAAGCGGTAACGATGCGTGACCTGATTGAAGAAGTCGGCTTGGATGCCGTACGTTACTTCTTTGCAATGCGCAGCGCGGATACGCATATGGATTTTGACTTAGATCTTGCTGTATCAACATCTAACGAAAACCCTGTGTATTATGCACAATACGCACATGCCCGTATTTGCAGCATGCTTCGCCAAGGGGAAGAGCAGGGACTTAAGCCGGCGGCGGATCTTGATTTCAGCCATATTCAATCAGAAAAAGAATATGACCTGCTGAAAACGATCGGCAGCTTCCCAGAGGCAGTTGCGGAAGCGGCGGAAAAACGAATTCCGCACCGTGTCACAAACTATATTTATGATCTGGCTTCTGCTCTGCACAGCTTCTACAATGCAGAGAAAGTCATCGATCCTGAAAATGAAGAGAAAAGCCGCGCGCGCCTAGCTTTAATGAAGGCAACGCAAATTACGCTGAACAATGCGCTTCAGCTGATCGGCGTATCGGCTCCGGAAAAAATGTAATCATCATCAAAGGGCAAAGTCTTCGGGCTTTGTTCTTTTTTTATGCGTAAAACGTGTGATGTAATTCACAATCCTGTTTGCTGAGTTTTTGTATGATAAGACTGATTATTGAATCATTGAAAGGGGCAAGCCAAATGATCAACCGTCAACACATTCAATTATCGTTACAGTCATTAAGCTTGGTGGCAGGGTTTATGGTTTGGGTGCTGATTTCATCACTCATTTCCCAAATTACATTAGATATTCATTTAACCAAAGGCGAGATTTCTTTGGTGACGGCGATTCCCGTTATCCTTGGGTCGCTTCTCCGCATTCCTTTAGGGTATTTGACGAACAGGTTTGGCGCGCGGCTGATGTTTATGATCAGCTTCATCCTGCTCTTGCTTCCGGTGTTTTGGATCAGTATCGCGGATTCTCTGTTTGATTTAATCGCGGGCGGTTTCTTCTTAGGAATCGGGGGAGCGGTATTCTCCATTGGGGTGACATCCCTTCCGAAATATTATCCGAAAGAAAAGCACGGTGTCGTCAATGGGATTTACGGTGCAGGAAACATCGGGACCGCCATTACTACATTTGCAGCGCCGGTTATCGCACAAGCTACGGGATGGAAAGCAACCGTGCAGATGTATATGGTTCTGCTGGCAGTTTTCGCATTGCTGCACGTATTGTTCGGCGACCGGCATGAGAAGAAAGTGAATGTTTCGGTAAAAACAGAAATCAAAGCCGTTTATCGAAATCATATCCTATGGTTTCTGAGCCTTTTTTATTTTATTACGTTTGGCGCCTTTGTCGCCTTCACCATCTATCTGCCGAATTTTTTAGTGGAATACTTTGGGCTGAATCCTGCGGACGCCGGTTTGCGGACAGCTGGCTTTATTGCCGTCTCCACGCTGCTCAGACCTATAGGCGGACTCTGGGCTGATAAAGTGAGCCCGCTCCGCATTTTGATGGTCGTTTTTGCGGGACTTACATTATCAGGAATTGTCTTATCGTTCTCGCCGACGATCGGCCTTTATACGTTTGGGTCATTAACGGTGGCGGTCTGCTCAGGCATAGGAAACGGGACCGTTTTTAAACTGGTGCCTTTCTATTTTTCAAAGCAAGCGGGGATTGCCAATGGGATTGTGTCTGCCATGGGAGGATTAGGCGGTTTTTTCCCTCCGCTGATATTGGCGAGTGTATTTCAGGCAACAGGCCAATACGCGATCGGTTTTATGGCGCTTTCTGAAGTGGCGTTAGCAAGCTTTGTCCTTGTCATATGGATGTATTGGCAGGAAAGAATGAAAACGCACACGGAGAGAAACAGTCAGAGCGTCAACTAACACTGGGCATTCACAAGATTGTTAGTTTTTTCTGGATGAGGGCAAATCAATTCACGTTACAATAAATACACAACGTGATTTTCTTCGAGGTGAGCTCATGAATTTTCTCTCTGTTCGACCATCTGATAGTGATCTTATTTCCAGCGATCTGCATGATTTGCTGGAATCGATTAGTACCAAAAGAAAAATGGAAAAACACACGTATTTGTTTCGGGAAGGAATGGATGCAGAAGAGCTTTATCTGATTCAATCAGGACTCATTGAAATCGGCAAGCTGACATCTGACGGAAAAGACCTGACACTTAGAATCTGCCAAAAGCATGATATCGTCGGGGAATTAACACTTTTCACTGAAGAACCAAGATATATGCTCAGTGCAAGAGTGCTAGAGGATGGCGAGGTGCTCGTCATTAATAAAAACAAGCTGGAAAAGGAATTAATCCACAATGGTGCTTTGACATTTGAATTTATGAAATGGATGAGCACGCACCTCCGGAAAATCCAGTCCAAAATAAGGGATCTGCTTCTTCACGGCAAAAAGGGGGCGCTCTACTCCACCCTTATCCGCTTATCAAACAGCTACGGTGTGCAACGAAGTGACGGCATTCTGATTAATATAGTGCTGACAAATCAAGATTTGGCAAAGTTTTGTGCAGCGGCAAGGGAAAGCGTCAACCGTATGCTTGGGGACCTCCGCAAACAAGGGGTAATTTCGATAGAAGATTCCGGGAAAATTATTTTGCATAAACGGGACTTTTTGCGATGCGAGATTGAGTGTGAAAACTGTCCGCTAGAGATTTGCAATATTGACTGAAAAACCAAGGGCCGCTGGCGGTCCTTGGTTTTTTATCTAGTGATAAACATACACATGACGGCAAAAAAGAAGCAGGCATTCACGATTTCCAGAATGCCGATCGTTTTAACGGTCCAGTCTCTTCCGTGAAAAAAACATGCCCGCAAACTGCTTGGGATAAAAGCGAGAAATGCCCATCCTGCTCCAAGAAGAGCGGATAAAAAGGGAAGCAGCAGGTGACATCCCCATGACCAGTATGCGAATACGCTGTTTTTTCTCTCACGTATCACCGACTTCACATAAAAGGAACTTCCGATAAAAAATAAAGCAGATTGAGAAAAAATAAACCAACCCCACCCGTCAAGGGTTCCCATCCCCAGCCAGCAGCTCGCAAGCCCGCCTGAACAAAAGAACAAGACACCCGCAATATCGTTCGCTAGCGCCCGTTCGTTTTTTCGGCGGGAATAATACATATGAATGAGAAACAGCGGCAATAAAGAAACGCCGACCCAGATGAGTGGTGGCTTATAAAAGACAGGAATCATCAAAAAGCAGCAGGCCGGAACACCGTAATAATATATCCACTTTAGATAGGATTTGATCTGCTTTTTTTTCAAAGCAAGCGTGATGGGATAAACCGCCAAGTAAAGGAAAAGCCAGCCTAGGAAGAGCGGAATATGCCAGAAAACGGGGCCTCCCTTGACCATCCCGAGTGAAAATGGGATCAGCAGCATTGCCCATGCGCCGTGCTGCTTCGGAATTAGCGCTTTCATCGAAATCCTCCTTTTTATTTCATTATAAATGCAGACATGCTCACGATAAGTGACATTCATCATACAAGATGTGAAATACATCACTGCTGGACAGGCTCAATCGGGCTAGACTAAAGCTATCCTTAACACAGGAGGCTTTCCTATGAATCAGTGTGACTATTTATTATTTCTGAAACAACTTCCTATGTTTAATGAAGTGCCTCTATCCATTGTCGAAACCTTGCTGAAAAACGGGACGTTTATCAGCGGAACATCTGATCATTCTCTATCCTTTCTTCATTCTCAATCCGTATATATTGTATTAAAAGGCAGTGTCCGTTTTATGGACAGCAGGCTCCCTGACGGATCGAAAACCGTTGCGCTGTGGGAGAAAGGCGATGTATTTCCGATTGATGAAAAAGGCGGGATGTATTTATCGCCTTTTATCTCAGTCAATGCCACTTCAGACATTCTGATTCTCAATATTCCTTACTACACATTTAATAAAATCATGTCTTACAATCCACAGCTGCAAATGAATTTTTTGGCCATGCTTCAGCAAAATGTCTTTTGGTCCTATCAATTATTTTTGCGTTATCTGCATACATCACAGGATGAAAATACCGAGCCCGGTTCTTAAACAGAGCCGGTTTTTTTGATCTTTGAATGAAAGGCGGCCATTGACTCAGGCGTCCCGCCTGAACGCCGCGCCTTCATCACATCCTGTGGAAGTCCTTCCTTTTGTGTGAACATTTTTTGAAAAAAACAAAGTGTGTGACATAGTTCACAAGGAAACAGGCTGTCTCTGTATATAGTGAACTTAGCATCACCTGACTCGGAAGGAGTGAACTTTTATGAAGAAAAAGAAAATGAGTCCGTTGTTTAGGAGATTGAACTATTTCTCTCCTATCGAACACCATTCAAATAAACATAGCCAAACCACTCGCGAAGACCGCGATTGGGAGAATGTATACAGAAACAGATGGCAGTACGACAAAGTCGTTCGCTCCACTCACGGCGTCAACTGCACGGGTTCCTGCAGCTGGAATATTTATGTGAAAAACGGAATTGTCACGTGGGAAGGACAAAACTTGAATTATCCATCAACAGGCCCGGATATGCCTGATTTCGAACCGAGAGGATGTCCTCGGGGGGCCAGTTTTTCATGGTACATCTACAGCCCGCTCCGTGTGAAATATCCCTACGTACGCGGTGTGCTGATCAATTTGTGGCGGGAAGCACTGCTGGCCCATCAAAATCCATTGGATGCTTGGAAATCGATCGTTGAAAATCCTGAAAAAGCAAAGTCCTATAAACAGGCAAGAGGGAAGGGCGGTTTTGTGCGCGCTGAATGGCCGGAGGTGCTGAAGCTGATTTCGGCCTCTCTGCTCTATACAGTCATGAAATACGGGCCTGACCGGAATGTCGGCTTTTCCCCCATTCCGGCCATGTCCATGATCAGCCACGCATCAGGCTCACGGTTTATGTCTTTGATCGGCGGCCCTATGCTCAGTTTTTATGACTGGTATGCGGATCTTCCACCGGCGTCTCCGCAAATTTGGGGTGACCAGACGGACGTTCCGGAAAGCAGTGATTGGTACAATTCAGGCTATATCATCACATGGGGCTCCAACGTTCCGTTAACGAGAACGCCCGACGCGCATTTTTTGGCGGAAGCCCGCTATAAAGGCGCTAAAGTCATTTCGATCAGTCCGGATTTTGCGGAATCCTCAAAGTTTGCAGATGACTGGCTGAGTATTCGCCAAGGGACTGACGGAGCACTTGCGATGGCAATGGGTCACGTCATTTTACAGGAATTTTACGTGAACCAAGAGACGGAACGTTTCATTGAGTACGCAAAGCAATACACGGATTTTCCGTTCTTCGTCACCCTGTCAAAAGAAAACGGCGTATACACAGCGGGGCGTTTTCTGCATGCGAAAGACATCGGGCGGCAGACAAAGCATGATCAATGGAAGCCTGCGGTCTGGAATGAACAGACAAGCGCATTTGCCATACCGCAAGGGACAATGGGCTCCCGCTGGGACGGACAGCAGAAATGGAACCTGCACATGATAGATGAAGAAACAGGCGAATCGATTGAACCCCGGCTCTCAGTGCTCGGCATAGAGGACGAAATCGGCACGGTACGAATCCCTTATTTCTCACATGAGGGAAACAGAGTGCTTGAGCGAGACCTGCCGATTAAAAAACTGGCCATAGATAATGAAGATGTGTATGTCACAACGGTGTTTGACTTGATTTTGGCTAACTATGGCGTGAATCGGGGGATCGGGGAGAAATCAGCCTGCTCGTATGACGATCCTGAACCGTTTACGCCAGCCTGGCAGGAGCAGGTGACAGGGATCAAAAAAGAAGCCGTCATTAAGATAGCCAGAGAGTTTGCCCAAAATGCGATCGATACAGAGGGCCGTTCCATGATTATTGTAGGAGCGGGGATCAACCACTGGTTCAACTCTGACACGATCTACCGGGCAGTATTAAATCTTGTATTATTGGTAGGCGCCCAAGGCGTAAACGGCGGAGGGTGGGCCCATTATGTGGGGCAGGAAAAGCTCCGCCCTGCTGAAGGATGGCAGACGATTGCAAATGCAAAGGACTGGGAGGGCGTGCCCAAGCTGCAAAACGGCACCTCATTTTTCTACTTTGCGACAGATCAGTGGCGCTACGAAGACCAGCCGATCAGTGATTTGGCATCGCCGATCGCTGCGTCATCCCGCTACAAGCATCATGCCGATTACAATGTGATGGCAGCGCGATTAGGGTGGCTGCCGTCTTACCCGACGTTCAATCAAAATGGCATTGATCTGTACAAAGAAGCTGAAAAAGCGGGTGCAACAACACCTGAAGACGTTGGTGCGTACGTGGCCTCACAGCTTCAAGAGAAAAAGCTGAAATTTGCAATTGAAGATCCTGACAATGAAGTGAATTTCCCAAGAAATCTCTTTGTATGGCGGGCAAATCTGATTTCCAGCTCAGGAAAAGGGCATGAATATTTTCTAAAGCATTTGCTGGGGACGACAAACGGTTTGATGAATGACGACAGCGACAGCATTCGCCCTGAAGAAATCAAATGGAGGGAGCAGGCACCGGAAGGAAAGCTCGACTTGTTAATCAATCTCGATTTTCGAATGGCCGGTACGGCGCTTTACTCCGATATCGTGCTGCCGGCAGCGACATGGTATGAAAAACACGATCTCAGCAGCACAGATATGCACCCGTTCATTCATCCTTTCGCTCCGGCGATCTCGGCTCCGTGGGAATCGAAGTCAGACTGGGATATTTTCAAAGCACTGTCAAAAGCCGTTTCTGATCTGGCAGAAGAAGTCGATATGGAGCCGGTGAAAGAAGTGGTCGCGACGCCGCTACTCCATGACACCATGCAGGAATTAGCTCAGCCGTTCGGCAAAATCAATGACTGGAGCAAGGGCGAATGCGAAGCCATTCCGGGAAAAACGATGCCGAACATCCAAGTCGTTGAACGTGATTACAAGCACATCTTTCATAAAATGACCGCGCTCGGACCTTATGCCGGTTTAAAACCGAGCGGAACAAAAGGGATGAGCTGGTCGATAGCCGATGAATATGAATCACTCAAAAAGAGATTGGGAGAAATCACCTCGGACAGCGTTGCAAAGGGGTGTCCGAATATAAGTGAAGCAAAGCAGGCGGCAGAAGCGATTTTAACCCTATCGTCCACTTCTAATGGAAAAGTCGCCGTGAAAGCATGGGAATCGCTTGAAAACATCACAAACCTGAAGCTGAAAGACCTGGCGGAAGAACGGGAGGAAGAATGCTTTACGTTTGAACAAATTACAGCCCAGCCGAAAACGGTCATTACCTCTCCGGCATTTACCGGCTCAGAAAAAGGGGGACGCAGGTATTCCCCGTTTACGACGAACGTAGAAAAATTAATCCCGTGGCGAACACTGACCGGCAGACAATCTTATTATGTCGATCATGAACTGATGATGGAATTCGGTGAAACGATGGCGACATTTAAACCGATCCTCCAGCATCGCCCGTTTCTGAGCAAGCGGCCTGATCAAGAGGGCAAAGAAATCGTCCTCAACTATTTGACGCCGCATAATAAATGGTCTGTCCACAGCATGTATTTTGATTCTTTGCCGATGCTTACGCTATTCCGCGGAGGGCCGACCGTGTGGATGAATAAAGATGATGCAGAGGACACGGATATCAAAGACAACGATTGGATTGAATGTTTTAACCGAAATGGTGTTGTCGTCGCGAGAGCGGTTTTGTCTCACCGGATTCCTAAAGGTATGGCGTTTATGCACCATGCCCAGGACCGCCACATCAACGTGCCAGGCACAAAACTGACGAATAACCGCGGAGGCACCCATAACAGCCCGACAAGGATACACGTCAAGCCGACACAGATGATTGGGGGCTATGCCCAGCTCAGCTACGGCTTTAACTATTACGGTCCAACAGGGAATCAGCGCGATCTAAACGTCGTTATCCGTAAGCTGAAGGAGGTCGATTGGCTTGAAGATTAAAGCGCAAATCGGTATGGTCATGAACTTGGATAAATGCATCGGCTGCCACACGTGCAGCGTCACCTGCAAAAACACGTGGACAAACCGTTCCGGTGCGGAATATATGTACTTTAATAATGTAGAAACAAAGCCCGGCATCGGCTACCCGAAGCAATGGGAGGACCAGGACAAATATAAAGGCGGCTGGGCATTGAAAAAAGGAAAACTCGAGCTAAAATCAGGCCCGAAAACAAATCGGCTTGCTGGCCTTTTCTATAACCCGAACCAGCCGTCGATTGATGATTACTATGAACCTTGGAACTATGATTATGAAGCATTAACAAACAGCCCGCAGAAAAAACATCAGCCAGTGGCGCGCCCAAAATCGTCACTGACTGGGGATTTCATGAATATTGAATGGGGCCCGAACTGGGAGGATGATCTCGCAGGCGGCCATATTACGGGGCTTGAGGATCCAAACGTGCAAAAGATGGAGGAATCGATCAAAACAGAATTCGATGAGGTTTTTATGATGTATCTGCCGCGTATTTGTGAGCACTGCATCAACCCGGCGTGCGTTTCCTCTTGTCCTTCCGGCGCCATGTACAAACGCGAGGAAGACGGCATTGTGCTTGTGGACCAAAACGCATGCCGGTCATGGAGATATTGTGTCTCATCCTGCCCTTATAAAAAAGTCTATTTTAACTGGCAAACGAACAAAGCGGAAAAATGCACCCTCTGCTTTCCGCGCTTGGAGGCGGGACTGCCGACTATCTGCTCCGAAACGTGTGTAGGCAGAATCCGCTATCTCGGCGTCATGTTGTACGATGCGGACAAAGTGGAGGAAGCGGCATCTGTTGAAAATGAAAAGGATCTTTACCATTCCCAATTGGACATTTTTCTTGATCCGAATGACCCTGAAGTTGCCAAACTGGCAAAAGAACAAGGCATCCCGACAGAATGGATAGAGGCTGCACAGCAATCGCCCATCTATAAGATGATCATCGACTGGAAAATCGCCCTGCCGCTTCATCCGGAGTATCGGACATTGCCGATGGTTTGGTACATTCCGCCTTTGAGTCCGATCATGAATCTCTTTGAAGGAGAGGGAAGCCGGCAAACAGCGGAAGATATTTTTCCGGCTATCGACCAAATGAGGATTCCGATTGACTATTTGGCGCAGCTGTTAACAGCCGGTGATACAGATCATATTCGGTCGACATTAAAGAAAATGTCTGTCATGCGCCAGTATATGAGAGCAGTCCAGACAAATAAATCCATCGACCCGGCACTGATCTCCAGTGTCGGCTTAACAGAACAGCAAATTGAAGACATGTATCGGCTGCTTGCGATCGCCAAATACGATGACCGATTTGTGATTCCGAGCAGCCACCGAGAAGAAGTGTCTGATTTATACGCTGAACAAGGGAGCTGCGGCTTATCATTTTCAGGCGGTCACGGCTCTTGTTTTTAACTTTTGATAAACGAGGTGTAACAAGATGAACACCACAGACCGGCAAATCACGTTCTCCGCTCTTTCCTGTCTTCTTTCCTATCCGGATGAAGAGTGGAGAGCCGAGCTTCCCGAGTGGAAGGCTCTTATCCATGACATCAGCAACCATCAAATTCGGGAGAAGCTGCTGCACTTTTTAGAGGCGTCAGCCAGCTTTTCTCAAGAAACGCTGATTGAACACTACGTCTATACGTTCGACTTCGGAAAAAAAACGAATATGTACGTCACTTACTTTAATTCAGGTGAGCAAAGAGAACGCGGCGTTGAATTGCTGCATTTAAAAAACACATATCAGCAATCCGGCTTCCTGCCGACAGAGAAAGAGCTGCCTGATTATTTGCCGCTTATGCTGGAATTTGCCGCGGTTGCAGAGATTGAAGCAGCGAGAAGCGTGTTTGAGAAATATCTGTCCAATGTGAGGGAGCTGGCATCCCGCCTCGGAAAAAATGACAGCATATATGCGGAGCTGCTGTACGTGCTGCTGGCCGCGCTGGAAAACATCGGCGTACGTGAAAGCATTGAAGGGGCTGTTCAGGCATGAGCGGGCAGATCCTGTGGGGCGTGATGCCATACATTGTAATAACAATCTTTATCGGCGGCCATATTTACCGCTACCAGCATGACCAATTTGGGTGGACGGCGAAATCCAGCGAGCTGTTAGAAAAGAAAAAACTTGCGGCGGGCAGTACACTTTTTCACTGGGGCATGCTGTGCGTTATCGGCGGGCATCTCATGGGAATTCTGATCCCGGAAGCCGTGTACACCTCTATTGGCATTTCAGAGCATGCTTATCACAAGATGGCGATTGGCGCAGGCCTGCCGGCGGGGATTGTGGCATGTACCGGACTTTTCATCCTGACGTACAGAAGGCTGTTTGACAAAAGAATCCGCAAAACAAGCTCGCTATCGGATATCCTTATTCTCATCCTGCTGCTGTTCATGATGCTGTCAGGCGTTGCCGCCACGTTTCTAAACATTGATTCGAAAGGATTTGATTACCGGACAACAGTCGGGCCGTGGTTCAGGGAGATCTTTTTGTTCAGCCCTGACGCCTCTTTGATGGGGAGTGTCCCGCTATGGTTTAAGCTTCATATCATGATAGGGTACATCATTTTTATCCTGTGGCCGTTTACAAGATTGGTACACGTGTTCAGTCTGCCGCTCAAGTATTTGACACGAAGCTATGTCGTGTATCGAAAACGCTCGTAAAAATCCCCCTTGAAAGAGGGGGATTTTTTTATGATGATGGAAACAAGTCTTACAAAACAGTTTGATAAAAAAATAAAAACGTAAGATATTTTCTGCCAAGGTAATGGCTGGGCGGTCAGGAATCCTGGTATGTTTGTATTTGGGAATAACATTTTAATAAGGAGAGTGAAGAATGAAGCGGATTTTACTCATTGTAGCTGCTTGTCTTATGACAAGCGCGGGGGTCCTGACACTCAGACATTCTCACGTATTAACCGGCGGGACAGCCGGATTGTCACTAAGCCTGACATACTTGTTTCATTCCTCGTTTGCCATGATCTTCTTTCTGATCAATATCCCGTTTTACGTGTTTTCTCTCATCAGAATGGGCATCCAATTCACCCTATCTACTGTATTTGCAGTCACAGCGCTGACTCTGTTTACAAGCGCGGATCACTGGCTGCCGTCTGTCTCTTTTTCGCCGTTTGCCGGGGCAATTTGCGGCGGTGCGCTGATTGGGTTGGGCTTGTCGCTCATGTTTTATCATCAGGCTTCGCTCGGCGGCGCCAATATTCTTGCTTTATTTCTGCAAAAGCGCTACGGATGGAATCCGGGTACGGTTAATTTCCTCTTCGACTTTGGCGTAGTGCTGGTCGGCATTTTCTCCGTCGGATTGCTGAAAGGGCTCTTTTCCTTAGTGTCGATTGCGGTCACGGGCCTGATCGTCAGCTTCTTCAAAAATAAAATCAAAAGCAGCTATTCCCTCAATCCGGCCATGCTCCAGAACATCACATCCGGCCAATCTCAGGAAGCTTCTTCATAAGCCTTTTCGCATCTTGCGGAGAGGCTTTTTACATAGAAGGTTTATCGATTAGAAAAAAGAGGTAATACGGATGTAATCGAATCAGATTGGAGAGAATCAGGATGCTGAAAAGGAGACTGGAATTTTTCTTTTTATATATGATGCTTATCGGAGCATATGTCATATGGGTTTTTCCGGTTTCCAGACTTGAGTTTTACGGGGGATTGCTTTGCTATGTCAGCATTATTTTGTTCAGCATCTATTCGTTAATTCTTGAAAACCGCACATCGCAGCACACGCTGCTATGGATCCACATTCTTGTCTTTTTTCCGATCGCAGGCTACATGTTTTATCTGTTTTCCGGACAGCTTTATGTAAAAGGGAAGCTGTTCAAGACAAAACGAATGCACAACAGGGAAAAGCTCAGGAAGCTGTTTGACATGGAGGAAACGCCGGAAGTGAAAGGGCTGAAAGACAATCAGGAGAGATTCTTTACGTATTCCATCAGGGCTGCCCATATGAATATCAATACGAAAAGCAAGATTAAAGTGCTGAAAAACGGCGAAGAAACCTTTCCGGACCTTTTCAAAGCGATGAGGAAAGCGAAATCTTATATACATATTGAATACTACATGTTTAAATCAGACATGCTTGGCCGCGGCATGATGGACATTATGATGGAAAAAGCGCGCCAGGGTGTCGATGTAAGGTTTTTATATGACGCCGCAGGAAGCATCAAGCTGGAAAGAAGAGACATCATGAAAATGAAACAAGCGGGAGTGGACATCGTTCCGTTTTCTCCGCTGAAATACGGGTTCTTCAATCAGAAGCTGAATTTCAGAAATCACCGGAAGATCGTCATCATCGACGGAAAAACCGGTTTTGTCGGCGGATTAAATGTCGGGAAGGAATATATCAGCAGAGATCCGGACATCGGGTTTTGGAGAGATACTCATCTGCGGCTGGAAGGCGAAATTGTGCAAACGCTTCACGCCATCTTTATGCTCGATTGGGAATACGTCTCCAATGAAGTGTTAATTGATCAAGAGGAGTACAATACCCCGGTTCCCGTGGAAGGAGAGGGCATTTACCAAGTTGTCGCGACAGGCCCTGACATGAAGGAAAGCATGAGCGACCTTTATTATGAAATGATTTCTTCAGCACAGAAATCAATATGGATCGCTACACCTTATTTCGTTCCGAATGAATCCATTCGCACGGCGCTCAAAGCAGCGGCGACTAAAGGCGTAGAAGTAAGGGTCATGGTGCCGGAGAAGAATGATAGCTTTTTGACGCAATACGCATCAAGATCCTATTTCCCAGAGCTGCTTCTCGAAGGCATAGAGGTGTATTCTTATCAAAAAGGCTTCATGCACCAAAAAGTCATGATTGTAGATGGCGATCTCGCCTCCGTCGGCACCGCGAATATGGATATGCGCAGCTTCCAGCTCAACTTTGAAGTAAACGTGTTCTTCACGGATGCCGAAGCGATCCGCACCCTTGAAGCCCATTTCGAAGAGGATATGCTGGACAGTGAAAAACTCAGCCCTGTCGGCTTTTATAAAAGGGGAATGACCGACCGGACAAAAGAATCCTTAGCCCGACTGTTTTCAGGTGTTCTGTAAAAAAAGAAATCTCATCTATAAAAAATGCCGGTGTATAGTATAATTGAAAAAAATTATCAGTTATTTATGCATTGGGGGAAGATAGGGTGCTGCGGCAATTTTTTTCGTATTATAAACCATACAAAACGTTGTTCTTTCTCGATTTTTTCTCGGCGATCGCGGGAGGCTTAATGGAGCTGAGTTTTCCTTTAATCGTCAATTATTTTATTGACACCTTGCTTCCGGGCAAGGACTGGGGGCTGATCATCGCGACCTCAATCGGCTTATTTGCGGTTTATGCGCTCAGCTCGGCTCTCCAGTATATCGTCACATACTGGGGACACATGCTCGGGATTAATATCGAGACCGATATGAGAAAGTCGCTTTTTGACCATTTGCAAAAGCTCTCGTTCAAATTTTACGACAACAACAAGACGGGAACGCTGATGTCGAAGCTGACAAACGATTTAATGTACATCGGCGAAGTTGCCCATCATGGCCCGGAAGACCTGTTCATTGCCATCATGACCATTCTCGGGGCGTTCGGTGTCATGCTGTTTATTAACTGGCAGCTTGCATTATTAACGTTTATCATCATGCCGATTGTCATTTGGCTAGCGCTTTATTTCAACAAAAAAATGACCAGAGCGTTTACCACGCTGAACAAAGATATCGGAGACTTCAGCGCGCGTGTAGAAAATAATATCGGCGGGATCCGGCTTGTGCAGGCGTTCGGCAATGAATCATTTGAAAAAGAACGCTTCGCTGTTAACAATCAGCGTTTCCGTGTCACAAAGCTTTCCTCATATAAAATCATGGCGAAAAATGGCTCAATCAGCTATATGCTGACTCGGTTTGTCACGCTGTTTGTGCTTTTGTGCGGAACGTGGTTTGTCATTCGCGGCTCTTTATCGTACGGGGAATTCGTGGCGTTTGTGCTCCTGACGAATGTGCTATTCAGGCCCATTGATAAAATTAACGCGATTATCGAAATGTATCCGAGAGGAATTGCCGGTTTCAAAAGCTATATGGAACTGATGGAGACAGAGCCGGATATTCAGGATTCTCCTGATGCGAGAGACGTTTCCGGTCTGAAGGGCAATATCTGCTATGAACACGTTTCATTTGGCTATGATGAGCATCACAATGTCCTCAATGACATTAACCTGTCCATTCAAGCGGGGGAAACGGTTGCGTTCGTCGGTCCGTCAGGTGCGGGAAAATCGACACTTTGCAGTCTGCTTCCGCGCTTTTACGAAGCATCGGAGGGTGACATTACGATCGACGGCATCAGCATTAAAGACATGACGCTGTCTTCGCTGCGGGGTCAGATTGGCGTCGTGCAGCAGGACGTTTTCTTATTCTCGGGCACGCTTCGAGAAAATATCGCCTACGGCCGATTAGACGCATCAGAAGAAGACATTTGGCAGGCTGTGAAGCAGGCGCATCTGGAAGAGCTCGTCCATCACATGCCGGATGGGCTGGATACCATTATCGGTGAACGGGGCGTTAAGCTTTCCGGCGGTCAAAAACAGCGCCTGTCAATTGCACGGATGTTCTTGAAAAATCCGTCGATCCTGATACTCGACGAAGCAACCTCTGCCCTAGATACAGAAACAGAAGCGGCGATCCAAAAGGCGCTGCAAGAATTGTCCGAGGGGCGCACGACGCTCGTCATCGCCCACAGGCTGGCGACAATCAAAGACGCGGACAGAATTGTGGTCGTCACAAACAACGGTATTGAAGAACAAGGCAAACATCAAGACCTGATCAAAGCCGGAGGTCTTTACAGCAGGCTGCATCAAGCGCAATTCGGGCAAATGGTGCAGCAATAAGAGGGGAATATGAACACAAAAATCTAGAGGATGGAAGCATCGATTGGCTGGATGAATTTGAAGGTGAAGGCGATAACGGTTACAGTGTGTTTTATCAGACTGTTGATACTGTCATCTTAGGCCGGAGCTGAACACGTCAAAATTCTTACACCGGTTTTCCCGTATCAGGATAAAACCGGTTCAGCTTTATTATGTCACCATAAGGAAAAGGATAGACAAAAACATGTCTATCCTTTTTGTATTGTATGTAAGTTAGAGTGCTTCTTTTTCAGCAGGCTCGATAATTTTTTGGAACTTTTCAATCAGCTGTGATGCTTTAGTTCCTTCGACTACAATCAGATATTCATTTTCATCATGAGCCATACGGAACGTCTCAAGCTCAATTAAGCTTTTAATTTTGCACATTGTTTTCTTTGAATAAATATAAACCTCGTGGCTTCCAGAATGGCACATTTTATATAGATGAATCAAATTTCTTAAAGTAAAAGCCTGTGCAGCTACTTTTAGAGACTTGATGTTTTTCATAATCTTTCTCCTCCATCGGTTGGTGTCTTATATAGCGTATGTTCCCAGAGTGGACAAAATGTAAACCTAATATGGCACATTTATAATTTCCATTGAAGCGTGCCGCCGCCGATGCGTTTGACACCGCGGATGGAGCTTAATTCATCCATCAGGCGGAGAAGCGCCTTGTCTTTCTGTTTTGCTTCAATCATGAAATCAATATTTGTTCCCCATTGTCTGAAGCGCTCTAACAGCGGCAACAAAAAATTGGCGTCAACATAATCGGCATGGCTGCGTATGGCTTGCTCCGATTTTGGGGAAGACAGGTGAACCTTTGGCTGCAGCCCTATCCGCTCCCACGTTTTGATCATCCGCGGCAGTGCTTCATTCAGGTTGGCGTGATCATCTGGATTCGCGTAAAAATGATGAAAGTCAAAGACAAACGGAACATCCTCTTGTTCACAGACCTGAAGCGTTTCTTCTGTTGTATAGGTTTTATCATCGTTTTCCAGCGTCATCCGCTGTTTGATCTCCTGCGGCAGCTGCTTCATATTATGATGAAATTGAGCAGTGGCGGTTTCTTTATCTCCGTAAGCTCCGCCAATATGAATATTGATTATGGAGCGATCAGCAATGCCCATGGCTTCAAGCATGCGGTAGTGATATGCCATATCGGTTACCGCATTTTTTGTGACGTTTTCCTTCGGGCTCGTAAACAGAGTGAATTGGTTTGGGTGAAAGCTTGTTCGCAGATGATGTGTTTTAACAAGCTCTCCAATCTCCCGGAACTCCTTTTGAAATGGCGTTACAAAATCCCACATGACATCGGGATGCGTGGCCAGCGGCACAATTGAACTGGAAAAACGGTACAAAGGAATACCGTGGCCGATGATATAGTGAAGGGTTCTCATCGTATTACGTAAATTGGCTCTTGTCACAGTCAGCAGGGCTTCTTTTCTTTCATCCTTTGAAAGCTTGGAATAACGCGCGAATGTCAACGTTTTAGCGGGAGACGCCTCCCAAAGGCTCATCGCGTTTGAAACGAACCCGAATCTGAAAATCATAGGAACTCTCCTTTATAAAAAATAAGATAATGCTCTGCCTAGCCATTCCGCCGGGCGCTGTCTAAACGTACGCTTTTTGAATTTCTCCTTTGTCAACAGCTCCGACCTATTAATATCCTCTTCAATCGTGGCATAGACTTCTTTTGTAAAAGCCTTATCATCGATTTCAACATTCACCTCTTCATTTAAAAAAAAGCTTCGCTGATCAAAATTGGCGGTGCCAATGATGCTGAAGTGATCGTCAATGATCAGGGCCTTTACATGATAAAACCCCTGGTAAAAACGGTAGATAAGACAGCCGGCATCCAAGAGCTCCGAATAATACGTAAAAGCTGCCTCTCTGACTAGCGGGTGATCTGATTTCATCGGCACAATGATCGTAACCGCTACACCGTTTTTTCTTGCTTTGACCAATGCCTGCTGAATCGGTTTTGTCGGAATATAATAAGGTGTGCAAATGGTGATGCGGTCTTTTGCCTGCGCGATATTAGCCAAATACGTTTTTTCAAGAGAATAACCATCAGTCGCATAAATCTTATGAGAGATATTCCCTCGCGGAAGCTCCGGCCAAACTTCCAGTGCCAATTCAGCTGATCCGGTATTCCGTTTCAGATCGGTTGTAAAAAGCGTCTGAAGATCGCGGACGCCTTCTCCCTTCATGCGCAGATGATAATCCTCCCAATTGCCGAACTTCGCCTTTTTTCCAAGGTATTCTTCACCGATGTTAAACCCGCCGATATAACCGATTCTTCCGTCTATGACAGCGATTTTTCGGTGATTTCGTTTTTGCATATGGAAAAAGAAAAAAGGAAAACGGGGCTTGTTAAGAAAATGAACATGAACCCCGGTATGTTTCATCGTCTCCAGCGCCGGTTTTTTAATGTTTTGGCTGCCCGACCAATCCAGCAGCAAATAAACAGAAACACCGGCTTTAGCTTTTGCTTTCAGCAGTGTAAACATATTGTGGCTGACCTCATCATTTTTCATAATAAAAAACATCACGTGAACAGAGGAAACGGCCTGGCGGATGTCTTCCATCATCCGTTCGACAAGATCAGCACCGCAGTGGATCATTTCAATATCACTCTTCTTTTTCGAAAAAACAGGCTCGTACGCGTTTTTTTTATAAACGGCGCGACCCATGAAGATATCAAGCAGAATAAAAGCCAATAGTATGATGACAATGATGAGGATTACAAAAAATATCTTCATTCCGGCACTCCTTTCCGTAGTAAAGGTAGTGTGCCCGAACAGCAGGAATTTAATTATTGACTGAACACTCATTCATTATTTATCATAGAGATAATCTTTAACAGATTCGAGGGTAGGGGATCGCGGTCTTTATCAGTAAAAAGGGGGAATTGGAATGAGCGGCTTTCTCATCGCAAATGCATTATTATTTCTGATTGTAACCGCTTACGCTGTCTTTTTGTTTGTCTACTTGGTTAAAACGAGACTGGCCTACATCAGGCTTGGGCAGAAAGAACATTTTGATCAACGGATTAAGGAACGGCTTCGCGCCATATGGGTAAATGTATTCGGACAGAAAAAACTGCTCAAGGACAAGAAAAGCGGAATCATTCACATCATGTTTTTCTACGGATTTATTTTGGTTCAGTTCGGAGCAATTGACTTTATCATCAAAGGACTGGCCCCCGATCGGAATTTGCCGCTTGGCCCTGTCTATCCCGCCTTCACCTTTTTTCAGGAAATCGTTACATTTCTCATTTTAATTGCTGTGGGCTGGGCATTCTACAGGCGTTATATCGAAAAGCTCGTCAGGCTGAAACGCGATTTCAAAGCAGGACTCGTTCTTATTTTTATCGGAGGATTGATGCTGACTGTTCTGGCTGGAAACGGGATGAACCTGATCTGGCATGAGCATGGGCTTTCGTGGAGTGAGCCGATTGCATCAGGTATCGCGTTTTTGCTTAGCGGAGTCGGGGAAACAGGTGCGGCAGTAATTTTCTATATCGCATGGTGGGTGCACCTTCTGTTCTTGCTGAGCTTTTTAGTGTACGTGCCTCAGTCGAAGCATGCCCACTTAATCGCCGGACCGGCAAATGTCTTTTTCAATAGAATGGAGTCAGCCGGTAAGCTTGAAAAAATTGATTTTACCGACGAAACGAAAGAAAGCTACGGAGCGGGAAAAATTGAAGATTTCCGGCAGTCCCAGCTGCTTGATCTGTACGCATGCGTCGAGTGCGGCCGCTGCACCAATATGTGCCCAGCAACAGGCACCGGAAAAATGCTGTCGCCGATGGACTTAATTTTGCGTCTCAGAGACCATCTCACTGAAAAAGGCGCCGCCGTCACCTCGCGCTCGCCATGGGTGCCCGCGGCAGCGTTCCGGCACACAAGAGGAAATCAGCTGGCTGCGGCGTCAGCGGGCAGCGGTTCGCAGGAAGCCGCGGCAGCGCTAGATTACAATCCGAGCTTGATCGGAGACGTCATTACAGAGGAAGAAATTTGGGCGTGCACCACTTGCCGGAATTGTGAGGATCAATGTCCGGTCATGAACGAACACGTGGATAAAATTATCGACCTTCGCCGCTACCTCGTATTGACAGAAGGAAAAATGGATAGTGACGCACAGCGCGCCATGACCAGTATCGAGCGGCAGGGAAATCCGTGGGGCCTCAACCGCAAGGAACGCGAAAATTGGCGTGACGCGGCGCCGGATGCTGAAATTCCGACTGTAAAAGAAATGAAAAAAGAAGGAAAAGAATTTGAATACCTTTTCTGGGTCGGTTCCATGGGGTCTTACGACAACAGAAGCCAGAAAATCGCGATTTCTTTTGCCAAGCTGCTCAATCACGCCGGCGTGTCCTTTGCGATCCTCGGCAATAAAGAAAAAAATTCAGGAGACACGCCGCGCCGCCTTGGAAATGAATTTTTATTCCAAGAGCTGGCTGAGAAGAATATCTCTGAATTTGAAAAAAATCATGTCAACAAAATCGTTACGATCGATCCGCATGCATACAATTTATTTAAAAACGAGTATCCAGATTTCGGCTTTGAAGGCGAGGTTTATCATCACACAGAGGTGTTGGCTGAGCTGGTGAGGAACGGAAAATTAAAACCGCAGCACCCGCTTCAAGAGGCGATTACCTTCCACGATTCATGCTATTTGGGCCGCTACAACGAAGTTTATGATCCGCCGAGAGAGATTTTGAATGCCATTCCGGGCGTGCAGCTAATTGAAATGGAGAGAAGCAGGGAAACCGGCATGTGCTGCGGCGCCGGCGGGGGGTTAATGTGGATGGAGGAAGAAACAGGCAACAGGATTAACGTCGCGAGGACAGAGCAAGCGCTCGCGGTCAACCCATCGGTGATCAGCTCAGGCTGTCCTTACTGTCTCACGATGCTCGGGGATGGCACAAAGGCGAAAGAAGCCGAAGACAAAGTCAAAACGTATGACGTCGCCGAGCTTCTGGCCCAATCTGTCTTAGGTGCTGATATGAAAATGGGGGAGAAGCCGTGAAGTTTTCATTATCAGAAGAACACGAGATGATCAGGAAATTGGTGCGTGATTTTGCGAAGCATGAGGTGGCCCCGACAGCCGCAGAACGCGACGAAAAAGAACGCTTCGACCGTGAGCTGTTTCGGGAAATGGCGAATCTGGGGCTGACGGGAATTCCATGGCCTGAAGATTATGGGGGAATCGGAAGTGACTATCTGGCCTACGTCATCGCGGTGGAGGAACTGTCGAAAGTGTGCGCCTCCACCGGTGTGACGCTTTCCGCCCATATCTCTCTTTGCAGCTGGCCGCTGTTTGCCTTTGGGACGGAAGAGCAGAAGACAGATTATTTGACACAACTGGCCCTTGGAGAGAAAATCGGCGCTTTTGCTTTGACCGAAGCAGGATCCGGCTCTGACGCCGGCGGCATGAAAACAACTGCTGAACAAATCGGCGATGACTATGTGTTAAATGGCTCAAAAGTGTTTATTACGAACGGCGGCATCGCGGATATTTACATTGTTTTTGCAGTCACCGATCCCGAGAAAAAGAAAAAAGGCATTTCCGCTTTTATTGTAGAAAAGGAATTCGAAGGTTTTTTGACAGGCAAGAAAGAAAAGAAGCTGGGCATCCGTTCGTCTCCGACAACGGAAATTATGTTCGAAGATTGTGTTGTACCTGCAGCAAACCGTCTCGGAGAAGAAGGGGAGGGTTTCAAAATTGCCATGAAGACGCTTGACGGAGGCAGAAACGGCATTGCTGCTCAAGCCGTGGGCATCGCACAGGGAGCGCTTGATGCGGCGCTTCAATACGCAAAAGAGAGAAAGCAATTCGGAAAATCGATCGCAGAGCAGCAGGGCATTGCTTTTAAACTCGCGGATATGGCTACAATGATAGAAGCTTCAAGGCTATTGACCTATCAGGCGGCATGGCTGGAATCATCAGGCCTTCCATATGGAAAAGCTTCCGCCATGTCCAAACTGCTGGCGGGGGATACGGCAATGAAGGTGACGACCGAAGCCGTGCAGATTTTCGGCGGCTATGGCTATACAAAAGATTATCCGGTTGAACGCTATATGCGTGATGCAAAAATCACGCAAATCTATGAAGGCACTCAAGAAATTCAAAGACTTGTCATCTCCAGAATGCTCGCGGAATAACGCAAAACATCTATCAGTCGGAACACTCTTGTAAAATTATTTAAATTAACGCTGTTAAGGGTAGCATATTCTGTTTTATTTTGTTTATAATGAGAGGTATGGTTTGTATAAGAACGATACAAAATCGCTTTCATTAATGATAAAACAGATACATATAAGTAATAGAAAGGGAGTGTCCGACCTTGGGTATCAAACAATATTCACAGGAAGAGCTAAAGGAAATGGCTTTAGTTGAAATCGCTCACGAATTATTTGAAGAACATAAAAAACCAGTTCCTTTTCAGGAGCTTTTAAATGAAATTGCGTCTTTGCTCGGCGTGGCAAAAGAAGAGCTTGGAGACCGCATCGCTCAATTTTATACAGATTTAAACATTGACGGCCGCTTCCTGGCGCTTTCTGACCAGACTTGGGGACTTCGCAGCTGGTATCCGTATGATCAGCTTGACGAAGAAACGCAGCCGACCGTCAAGGCGAAAAAGAAAAAAGCGAAGAAAGTAGTCGAAGAAGATCTTGACCTTGACGAGTTTGAAGAGATCGATGAAGACGACATTGATTTAGATGTAGTCGAGGAAGAACTTGATATTGAGGCTGACGATTTTGACGATGAAGATCTTGATGAAGACGACGATGATCTAGAGATCGAAGAGGATATTATTGATGAAGATGATGAAGATCTTGATGATGAAGATGAGGATCTCAAATAGTAATAGATCATCTTCAAAACAATCTTGACTTTCAAAGTCGAACTATGTAGTATGTATTTTGGGCTCTTCAAAAACGAAGAGAGAACATAGTGCGTTATGCTCCCTTTCAAGAAATTGAAAGGGAGCTTTCTTATTTTCACCCCTCATTTTTCTTATAAATCATTTAAAAGGCTAAATGATTTTCTATAAAACAGTACATTTTAAAAATGTAGCTATGAGCGAAGAGAGGAGCAAACGAAATGACGAAATATATTTTTGTAACCGGGGGAGTCGTATCCTCGCTTGGAAAGGGTATTGTAGCAGCTTCATTGGGGCGTTTGCTGAAAAACCGCGGACTGAACGTGACGATCCAAAAATTTGATCCATACATTAACGTCGACCCGGGAACGATGAGCCCATACCAGCACGGTGAAGTATTCGTAACGGATGACGGCGCAGAAACAGACTTGGACCTTGGTCACTATGAGCGTTTTATCGACATCAACCTGAATAAATTCAGCAACGTAACAACTGGTAAAATCTATTCAACAGTTCTTAAAAAAGAACGACGCGGAGACTACCTTGGCGGAACCGTACAGGTTATCCCGCACATCACAAACGAATTGAAAGACCGTGTTTACCGTGCGGGGAAAGAAACAAACGCGGATGTCGTCATTACAGAAATTGGCGGTACTGTCGGAGATATCGAATCACTGCCATTCCTTGAAGCGATCCGCCAAATGAAGAGCGACATCGGCCGTGAAAATGTAATGTACATCCACTGTACGCTTGTTCCTTACATTAAGGCTGCGGGCGAATTGAAAACAAAACCGACACAGCACAGCGTAAAAGAATTACGCAGTTTGGGCATTCAGCCAAACATCATCGTCGTGCGTACAGAAATGCCGATTTCTCAAGATATGAAAGATAAAATCGCGCTATTCTGCGACATCGATACAAAAGCGGTGATCGAGTGTGAGGATGCGGACAACCTTTACTCCATTCCGCTTGAGCTTCAAAAACAAGGGCTTGATAAGCTTGTTTGCGAGCACATGCAATTGGCATGCAAAGAAGCTGAGATGTCAGAGTGGAAAGAGCTTGTTAACAAGGTTAGCAATCTGTCTCAAACGATTACGATCGGCCTTGTCGGGAAATACGTTGAGCTTCCTGACGCATACATCTCTGTTGTGGAGTCTCTCCGCCATGCGGGTTATGCGTTTGACACAGATGTAAAAGTGAAATGGATCAATGCAGAAGAAGTGACAGAAAGCAACATCCAGGAGCTCACAAGCGGAACGGACGGTATTATCGTGCCGGGCGGATTCGGAGACCGCGGTGTTGAAGGCAAAATCGTTGCAACCAAATACGCGCGTGAAAACAATATTCCATTCTTGGGTATTTGCTTGGGTATGCAGGTTGCGTCTATTGAATACGCACGTAATGTATTGGGCTTAAAAGGTGCTCACTCTGCGGAAATTGATCCGTCAACTCAATACCCGATTATTGACCTTCTTCCTGAACAGAAGGATGTTGAGGATCTTGGAGGAACGCTTCGTCTCGGCCTTTACCCTTGTAAGCTTGAAGAAGGCACGAAAGCCTTTGAAGTGTATCAGGATGAAGTGGTGTACGAGCGTCACCGCCACCGTTATGAATTCAACAACGAATTCAGACAGCAAATGGAAGATCAAGGCTTCGTATTCTCAGGCACAAGCCCTGACGGACGCCTTGTTGAAATCATCGAGCTAAAAGATCACCCTTGGTTCGTGGCTTCTCAGTTCCATCCAGAATTCAAGTCCAGACCGACGAGACCTCAGCCTCTATTCAAAGGCTTTATCGGAGCGTCTGTCGAAGCTGCAAATCAGAAGTAATTAAAAAAGACTTGCCGTTTGATATTATCCCCTCTAAGTA
>NZ_JALAYA010000015.1:0-138969 GCF_026796395.1 Bacillus sp. T17B1 | reverse complement strand
TAGGGGGTCACTTCACTTCAGGCGTCTTTTTTAATTACACCTGCTTTCGAAACAGGTAGCTTTCTATAGAAAAACCCATTTTGTCTGTATAAAATCGGTGTGCGTCCTTACGCTGAAGGCCAGATGAAAGACTGATAAAGCCAAATCCGGCTTTCCTCGCCCAGTTTGCCGCATAATCTAAAAGCATTTTGCCGTATCCCTTTGATCGGCAAGGCGCGGTTGTCACAAGATCCGCAATCCATAAGTGCTCCCCTTTATGAATGGATACTCTCGGCAGCGCGCCGCACAGCGCTCTGATTACTGTATCCTCATATAAGGCAAACAGCATATACGATTCTTTCTGTACACAGGCTTCAAGCCTGTGTAAATACGTCTCTTCATCCAGTTCTGTTCTCAATTCACTCATTACCGGATACGACTCGGCCCATTCTTCTTTTGTGGTTAGTTGTTTCATATAAATCATCTTCTCAATCCCCTTTCCTTTCGTTACAATGATCATAGCGAATAAATGGCATTTGCCAAATAGCCAATATTAGAAAAAATGACCATGCCAGATACAAAGGAGATATGAGATGGATATCACGCCGTTTCTTGATAAAAAAAGCAAAACACCGTTGTATGAGCAACTTTATACCTTTTTCAAACAAGAAATTTCACATGCGCGAATCACGAAGGGAACAAAACTTCCGTCAAAACGCAGCCTCTCCGGCTTGCTCGGTGTCAGTACGGCAACAATCGAACGGGCTTACGAGCAATTAACTGCTGAAGGCTATGTCAAAAGCAAACCAAAAATCGGCTGGTTCGCGGCGGGAGTAGAAGCGGCCTTCCCGGCGGCTCCTATCCATTTCTACCAGTCTATGCAGCAGGTCTTACATGAGAAAAACGCACCTTCTATTGACTTTCATCAGGGCAATGTTGATCATATCCACTTCCCCTTTAACGCCTGGAGAAAAAGTACGGCAAAAAGTCTGGAGTGCTATCCTGGATCGTTCCACACCTCTGGAGATCCACAAGGAGAACCTGAACTCAGGCACATGATTTCCCATTTCGTCAGAATGTCACGAGGTGTCAATTGTGAGCCCAGCCAGATCATCATCGGCGCAGGAACAACCGTGCTTCTGCAAATTCTCTGCCTTACGCTTGAGCCAGGAACAAAAATCGGCTTTGAAGAACCGGGCTTTCACCGTTCAAGAAGGATGTTTGAAGCAAATCACATGAATGTCATTCCGATTTGTTCTGATGAAGAAGGCGTCCTGTTGGGTGAGCTTGAACGCCAGAATCCGTATCTCGTGTATACGACTCCTTCGCATCAGTTTCCGCTCGGGACCATCATGACAATAACCCGCAGACAGGAGCTGCTGACATGGGCGAAAGAATCAAACTCGTTCATTATAGAGGATGATTACGATGGAGAATTTCGTTACAGCGGCCATCCTATTCCCTCTTTGCAGGGTCTTGATCCGAATGGCAGAGTCATATATCTTGGCACTTTTTCAAAGTCACTGTTGCCTTCCTTGCGGCTTAGCTACATGATTTTACCCCCTGCACTCATTGAAGCGGTCAGAAAGAACGCTCAGTTAATGAAGCAAACGGTCTCTTTCCACTCGCAAATGGCACTGGCAGACTTCATCGAAAGCGGAGAGTGGCAAAAGCACGTAAATAGAATGAGAGCCTTATACCGAAAAAAACACGCTGTCCTGTTAGATGCCATACGCTCTGAACTGGGAAATAGCGTTGAGATTCTCGGTAAAAACTCCGGGCTTCACGTCCTGCTGCGGATTTTGTTTCCAGCAAGTGAAGAAGAAGCGATCAAAGCTGCCGCCGACAACGGCGTAACCATCTATCCCGTATCCCCCTCCTATAAAGGACAGCCGCCATTTGTTTCTGTCTTAATCGGCTATGGCAGTTTGTCAGAAGAGGACATCAGGCTCGGTATCGAAAAACTGAAAACGGCATGGGCACCGTTTATATCATCTTATTAAATAAAAAAACAGGCCCCGGAAGCGGAGCCTGTTTTTTAAAATCATAAAATCCCGATTAAATTTAAGAATACAATAATAATAGCTAATGGCACGATAAACCGCAGCAAATAAAACCATGTGTAAAAGAATGCTTTACCTGCATGTGATCCATTTCTCATTTCTTCCCAGAGCTCGCGCTTCGAAATTTTGAGCGGGATAAAAAGAGAAATTAACAGAGCGCCTAATGGCATTAAAACATTGCTGACGGTAAAATCGGCAATATCAAAAAACGTTTTACCAAATATGTGCACATCGCTCAGTATCCCATAAGACAAGCAGCAAGGGATTCCGACCAAAAAGATGAAAAGCCCGCTCGTCCATGACAGTTTTTTTCTCTTCTTTTCATTTCCTTTTCCAATTGTGGCGACAATAATTTCAACCATCGAAAACGCTGAGGTTAAGGCTGCAAATAAAAACGCAACGAGAAAGCCGATAAAAAACAGCGTGCCGAACGGAAGCTGTTCAAATACGGCCGGAAGCACTGTAAACAGCAGTGTCGGGCCCTCGTTTGGCTGAAAGCCGAATGAGAAAACCGCCGGAAAAATAGCCAAACCAGCCAAGAGTGTCACAATAATATTCATCACGACAATTGAGGCTGCCGAACGAGGGACATTTTGTGTTTTCGGCAAGTAAGAGCTGTAAGTCACCATCACCGAAACACCTAGTGTCAACGTAAAAAAGGCCTGTCCCAGCGCAAATAATATGGATTCAGGAGTCAGCTCGCCGAAATGAGGCACAAGCAAAAATTTCACACCTTCCATCGCACCATTAAGTGTGAGAGACCGAAGAACGAGAAGAATAAACAATATAAACAAAACCGGCATGATCACCGCGCTGACCCGTTCAATCCCTTTTTGAACCCCTCTGGCGACTACTAAGACAGTCAGCACCATAAATACGAACTGAGCCGCGAGTGTCTGCACCGGGTTTTGGATAATAGAAGAAAAAAGGGTGCCATACTGCTCTTCAGAAAGTCCGGCCAGTGAACCTGATGCTGTTTTCACGATATACAGCAAAATCCATCCTCCGATTACACTGTAAAACGACAGTACTAAGAAACATGCGGCTACGCCGACCCACCCTGTAAGAAACCAAGCTGTTCGCGGCGCTTCTTTTTTATATGCATCAATGGCATTCGTCTGGTTCCGTCTTCCAAAAATAAACTCCCCCACTAAAAGCGGATAGCCTAAGAGGATGGTAAATAACACAAAGATAAGAAAAAAGGCTCCTCCTCCATTGGTCCCCGCTACATAAGGAAACTTCCAAATCGCGCCCAAGCCGATGGCCGAGCCGGCTGCTGCCATGACGAAACCGATTTTCGAAGCCCATTGGACTGGTTTTTGCTCAGACAATAAACGTCACTTCCTTTCCAGCCTATATTATCTCTTATTTTTATCTTCATTTCTATATATCATGATCAAGAATATAAAAGAGAGCGGCCTGAATCACCGCTCTCTTTTTGAAAAGATTATTGATTTAATTTTGAATGCTTTCTTGAATACAGAAAATAGATTGCCAAACCGATTAACAGCCACACAAGGAAGCGGACAATCGTCACCCATCCAAGATTTAAAATGAGGAACAGGCAGAACAGAATTGCCAGGCCTGGAATCACTGGAACTCCCGGGCATTTAAAAGCTCTCGGAAGATCCGGCTGTTTCTTTCTCAAAACGATAACTGCCACAGAAATCAACACAAACGCTGACAGCGTCCCGATGTTTACCAGCTTTGCAAGTTCATCCAGCGGAACAAGTGAGCCGAGAAGCGCTGACATCGTTCCGAAAAACCAAGTGGCCACATAAGGTGTTTTGTGCTTTGGATGCACCTTAGAAAGGGAGCCGGGCACCAGTCCGTCACGTGACATGGAAAACATGACGCGTGTCTGTCCATAAAGCATTACGAGCATAACTGTTGTCATTCCCAAAACAGCGCCAATATCAATAATGCCTGCGACCCAGTTTTGCCCGGCGCTTTGAAGAACAAGAGAAACCGGATGAGCCACACCCGCAAACTCAGCAAATGGGATTACCCCTGTCATAACCACTGATACGGTGACATATAAAGTGGTGCAAACCAATAAAGAGAATAGAATGCCTTTAGGCAGATCCTTCGCAGGATTTTTCGTCTCTTCTGCTGCAGAGGATACAGCGTCAAACCCAATAAATGCAAAGAATACGAGCGCCGCTGCACTGAATACGCCGCCAAAGCCCATCGGCATAAACGGCTGCCAATTATGCGGCTTCACGTAAACGGCTGCCACCGCGATAAACAGCAGAACGACCAGCACTTTCAAGATCACCATGATGTTGTTGACTCTTTTGGATTCTTTAATGCCTAAATAAAGCAAAAACGTTATCGCCATGACAATCACGAATGCAGGCAGATTAAAAATGGTAAAGGTGCCTTCCACCGCTCCCGGTGCCGCGGTTAAAGCAACCGGTAGATGAATGCCGAGCCCTGATAAAAACGATTGGAAATAACCAGACCAGCCGACTGATACTGCACTTACCGCCAGCATGTATTCTAAAATTAAATCCCACCCGATAATAAAGGCCATAAGCTCTCCCAATGTCGCATAAGTGAATGTATACACCGAGCCTGAAACAGGCACACTTGAAGCAAATTCTGCGTAAGACAGAGCGGCGAATAAACAAGCCAGCGCCGCCACAACAAATGAAATGGTCAGCCCGGGACCTGCCGTGACTGCACCTGTACCTGTCAGCACAAAAATCCCTGTGCCAATAATGGCTCCAATTCCAAGCAATGTTAAATCGAATGCCCCTAATTCTCTTTTTAAAGATTTTTCACCGCTCGTCGCAGCAAGTAAATCCTGAATGCTTTTCTTCCTAAATACGCTCCCTTTCATTCCCCTTCAACTCCTAGACTCATTATCTATTCCTCATCTATTTTATTTGAATATTCTGAATTCATGTGCGACAATGGTCATTTTTCTTTTTTTCTACTCTATTTGTACCAGTGGCGATTCATCCCTTTCTCCTATTCAATATTTTATATAAAATCACAAAATTGAAAACAAAGTTGTTAGAAAGATCGACAAACTTCTTACTTTTAGAATTTTTTATCATAAAAAAACCAGCCCTCGGCTGGTTTTTCGTTAATTATGTTGAAATAAAACGTCCGCCATTCACATGAATGGTTTGACCTGTCATATAGGAAGATTCGTCAGACGCCAGCAGGACATAGGCACCTGCATGCTCAACCGGCTGTCCCGGTCTTCCCATTGGCGTATCCAAACCGTGCTGTTTCACTTTTTCCTCAGGGAATGTCGCCGGAATGAGCGGTGTCCAAATCGGGCCGGGCGCCACCGCATTTACTCTGATGCCTTTATCCGCAAGCGACATCGCCATAGATCGCGTAAAGGAGACAATCGCACCTTTCGTGCTGGAGTAATCAATTAATGCCGTGTCCCCTTCGTAAGCGGTAATCGATGTCGTATTAATAATAGCACTCCCCTCTTTCAAGTGAGGCAACGCTTTCTTCGTCATATGAAACATGGAAAAAATGTTTGTGCGAAATGTTTTTTCCAGCTGGTCTGTTGAAATATTGAGAATACTGTCCTGCGGGTCCTGTTCAGCGGCATTGTTCACCAAAATATCAAGTTTGCCAAAATGGTCTACGGTTTGCTGCACAGCTTGTTCACAATGGTTTTCGTCACCCACATCTCCCGGAATAAGCAGGCAACGGACATTTTCCTTTTCGATCCGTTTACGCGTTTCCTCTGCGTCCGAGTGCTCATCTAAGTAAAGAATGGAGACATCAGCCCCTTCTTTAGCAAACGCAATAGCAACTGCTCTCCCTATTCCGCTGTCGCCCCCGGTAATGATGGCGACTTTTCCTTTCAGCCTTCCGCTTCCTTGATAATCCTCGTCCTCTGACAGAGGAAGCGGATTCATTTCAGACTCAATGCCCGGCTGTCTATTCTGATGCTGCGGGCCTTGTCCTTCTGTTTGTCTGTCCATTGGGTTCATATTCATCACTCCTACACATGTGGTTGATACTGAACGTTACCACGCCATAGAAGCGAATAAACGACAAAATAGGTTATGAAAGAACTTCTTCAGGAATGAAGCCTGTATATTTTGCTGATGGACGGAAAATCATGTTGTTTTCAGCCTGCTCCAACACATGGGCGCACCACCCTACCATTCTGCTTGCTGAAAAGGTCGGTGTAAACAATTCATCGTCAAAATCGATCGCCTTCATGACAGCCGCCGCATAAAATTCAACATTTGTATAAAGCTTGCGTCCCGGTTTGTAGATTTCAAGCAACCGAATCGCTTCTGCTTCTACATGCAGCGCAAGATCAAGATCGCGGTCATTGCCAGCCACCTCTTCTGCTTTCTGTCGCAAAGCTTCGGCCCGCGGGTCCTTCGTCTTGTACACCCTATGGCCAAATCCCATCAGGCGCTCTCCTTTTTCGAGTTTTTCTGACAGATATGCTTCAGCATTTTCTTTTTCTCCAATGTCTTCAAGCATTTTTGTCACCGCAGAAGGAGCGCCTCCGTGCAGCGGGCCTTTCATCGTGCCAAGAGCAGCAGTGACAGCAGACACTATATCACTCTCTGTCGATAATGTGACCCGTGCCGAAAAAGTGGATGCGTTCATGCCGTGCTCCATGGCCAGAATCATATAAGTTTCAAGCGCTTTCTTTTTTGCCTCTGAAGGCTGTTCACCTGTGAGCATATAATAGTAGTTTTCGACATGTCCGTACTGGGAAGATGGCGCAATTGCCTGTTCACCGCGCGTCCATTGTTTTCTGTACGCAATGATGGAAGGCGTGATTGCAATCAGCCGAAGCGCTTCTTCTGTTTTTGGATGGAATGTGTACGCATTTTCTCCCAAAGCTGAAACAACCGTTCTCAGTACCGACATGTCGTCCATGTTGTTTGGCAATGACTGAATCAAGCGCTCGATGTGTTTGGGCAGATGCCGCTCCGCAGCCAGCTTATTTTCAAATGTCTGCAATTCTTCAGTTGATGGCAGCTTACCAAATAAAATCAAATAAGCGGCTTCCTCAAAGCTGTAATTCAAAGCAATGTCTTTTGCATGATGGCCTCTGTAAATCAGACGGCCTTTTTCGCCATCAATATGGCTGATAGATGTTTCCACACATGTAATTCCCTTTAATCCGTAATGTACCATTTGTATTCCCCCTATCCTTTTCTGTTATTATAGTAAATATAATATTTAAAAAATAATGAATATTTTAAAGCAAATTAATTAAAAATATTAATCAGAGGGAGAATAGAAATGGATTTCAAATGGCTTCACACTTTTGTGACCGCTGCGAAATATGAAAATTTCCGAAAAACAGCGGAAACACTTTTTTTATCTCAACCCACTGTGACTGTGCATATCAAGCAATTAGAAAAAGAAATCAGCTGCAAGCTGTTCGAGCGAAAAGGCAGGCAGATTCAGCTGACTGATGAAGGCAGGGCTTATTTGCCGTACGCGCTCCGGCTACTTGATGATTACGAAAACAGCATGGCAGAGCTTCATAGAGTGAGACAAGGCTACTCTCAAACCTTACAGCTCGCGGTCTCTCCGCTAATTGCAGATACTGTGCTCCCTTCTGTCATGAAGCGGTACACAGCGATAAATACGGAAACAGAAATGGCAGTTACAATTTTCGAATCGGCAGAAATTGCGTCACTGATTAAAGCCGGGGAAGCAGATATCGGTCTGAGCTGTTTAAAAGTACAGTCTTCCTCTTTAACCTGCCACTGCTTATATAAAGACCCTGTTGTCCTTGTTGCTCCGCCCGATCAGCGTTTTTTAGATGACAAAGAAATTGATGCCAAAGAGGTGCTCGAGCAGTACCTGCTTTTGACCCACAATCACCCTGATTACTGGGACGACTTGCTCCGTCAAGTCAGAGTGGCATTTCCATTTGTAAGAACAATGAAAGTCACACAAACACATATAACGAAACGGTTTATCAAGGAAGGACTCGGAGTTTCATTTCTGCCCTTATCTACAGTAAAGCGCGAATTGGCAGAAAAACAGATGATCAGAATCCCTTATCAATCTGTACAGCTGCCCTATGCCGGCGCTTACGCAATCGCCCTTTATGAAAATAAGAAAGAAAAAAAATTTTTGGATTTTTTATCACATTTTCATTTTTAGGAGCAACCTAAACGGATGTGCTCCGTCTAATGAAAAAAACCCGTTCCAATGAACGGGTTTCCTTGAAAATTAGAATCTTTTCGCACCGAGGTAGCGAGGCTTCCAGTAGCTGTTGTCCAGGCTGCTGATTTGCACGCCGTCAGAACCTGCATGTACGAAACTGTTGTTTCCGACATAAATTCCCATGTGGGAAGGGCCGGATTTATAAGTTGTGAAGAAAACAAAATCTCCGACAGACGGGCTGGAAATGCTCTTCATAGAACTCCAGTATCCCGCAGTGCTTGTTCTGCCCACGCTTGTTTGCTTATTCAGTACGTACCAGATGAATCCGCTGCAGTCAAAGCCGGAAGTTGTCGTTCCGCCCCATTTGTATGGCGTTCCAATTAACGCTTTGGCATCAGAAACCAGCTTGTTCACATTAAGTGATGTGGTAGATGATGGTTTACTGCTTGAAGATGCTGAAGAGCTGGAAGAAGCAGGTTTTGAGCTTGTGCTTGTGCTTGTTCCTTTTACTTTCAACACTTGGTTGACATAGATTACATCTGATTTTAACCCGTTTAAGCTTTTTAATTTGCTAACGGTCGTGCCGTATTGCTTTGCGATTTTAGACAGACTGTCCCCGCGCTTCACTTTATAAGTTGAACTTGATGATGTTGATACGCTTGATGAGCTTGAGCTGCTTGAACTTGCTGAACCTTTCAGTTTCAGCACTTGTCCGATACGAAGCAAGTCTGACTTTAAGCCATTCAGTTTTTTCAGTTCACTGACCGTCATGCCGTATTTTTTCGAAATTTTCCAAAGGCTGTCCCCGCTCTTTACTGTGTATGTAGAAGAGGATGAAGAACTGCTGCTATTTGAACTTGTAGATTTGCCTTTAATCGATAAAGTCTGCCCTACATAAATAATGTCTGAACGAAGGTTGTTCTCTGATTTTATTTTACTGATCGTAGTGTCATATTTTCTCGAAAGATCCCATAAAGTGTCGCCTTTTTTCACCTTGATGCTTTGTGCAGATGCCGCTCCTGCAAATAATGTTGATCCTAAAACAACTGCTGTCGTAGCTGTAATGATTTGCTTTTTCATATTCTTCCTCCCAAAATTTTATATCTATATATGTATCTCTTTTTTAAATTAAACTTATTGTTTTCTATTATAAGGATAGATTCCCAACATAAATAGTCTTGACTTCATACGACAAATTACTTAATTATTCGTTCTTAAAAAAAGTTTTTAAGGGTATAAAATATTTCATTTTCGTTTCAAAGGTGACAAAAAACGAGTGCTTTTGTCATGTTTTATGGGAGGTTTTTCAATAAAAAGGAAGCAAATGAAAAACTTTCGGGGTCAACTCACTTATTGGAGAATTGTGTGATAAAGAATATACGAGGAAAGCTGCGGTTATCCGCGGTTTTTTTTATTTAAACAAACATATCATGCAAGGACAAATCAGGTAAAGATCTTTCTGAAAAATGAATGCTTTCAACTAACTAAGGCAAAATAACGAAACGACGTTTTTCATTTCCTTACAATGCTTTACTTAATGTTTACACGATCACCAGATGCATTTAACAAAATTCCCCTAATATAATATACAGAATACCTTAAAGGAGGCATGCAAAATGAATTTGTTTCAAAACATGAAGTCAAAACTTTTGCCAATTGCCGCTGTTTCTGTCCTTACAGCTGGGATTTTTGCCGGAGCCGATCTGCAGCAAACTGAAACGGCAAGCGCCAAAAAACAAGACAAAGCCGAGATCAGAAATGTCATTGTGATGATCGGAGACGGCATGGGAACTCCTTACATAAACGCCTACCGTTCCCTGAAAAATAACGGCGAAACACCGAATAACCCGAAGTTAACTGAGTTTGACCGGAACCTGACGGGGATGATGATGACGCACCCGGATGACCCTGACTATAATATTACAGATTCAGCAGCTGCCGGAACAGCATTAGCGACGGGCGTTAAGACATACAACAATGCAATTGGCGTCGATAAAAACGGGAAAAGAGTAAAATCTGTACTTGAAGAGGCCAAACAGCAAGGCAAATCAACAGGGCTTGTCGCAACGTCTGAAGTTAACCACGCCACTCCAGCCGCATATGGCGCCCACAATGAATCCCGGAAAAACATGGATCAAATCGCCAACAGCTATATGGATGACAAAATAAAAGGTGAACAAAAAATAGACGTTTTGCTTGGCGGCGGAAAATCGTATTTTAACCGCAAGGACAGAAATTTGACGAAGGAATTCAAACAAGCAGGCTACAGCTATGTAACAACAAAACAAGAACTGAAGAAAAATAAAGATCAGCAGGTGCTCGGGCTTTTCGCAGACGAAGGGCTTGCAAAAGCGCTCGACCGTGACAGCAAAACACCATCTCTCAAAGACATGACGGTTTCAGCAATTGACCGCCTGAACCAAAATAAAAAAGGATTTTTCTTGATGGTCGAAGGCAGCCAAATTGACTGGGCGGCCCATGACAATGATACAGTAGGAGCCATGAGCGAGGTTAAAGATTTTGAACAGGCCTATAAAGCCGCGATTGATTTTGCGAAAAAAGATAAACATACACTTGTCATTGCAACTGCTGACCATACAACCGGCGGCTTTGCCATTGGCGCAAACGGCAAAAAGAATTGGCACGCGGAGCCGATTCTCTCCGCGAAAAAAACGCCCGAATTTATGGCCAAAAAAATCAGTGAAGGCCAACCGGTCAAAGATGTACTCTCCCGCTATACAAATCTGAAATTTACATCAGAAGAAATCAAAAGTGTTGAAGCCGCTGCACAGGCTGACAAAAGCAAAGGCGCCTACAAAGCCATCATCAAGATTTTTAACACACGATCTAACAGCGGCTGGACGAGTACCGATCATACCGGCGAAGAAGTGCCAGTATACGCGTATGGCCCCGGAAAAGAAAAGTTCCGCGGACTGATTAACAACACCGATCAGGCAAACATCATATTTAAGATTTTAAAAACAGGAAAATAAAGAGGATGCAGAACGCTGCATCCTCTTTTTTTTATAAATACCTGCGGTGAACACCTTTTCCGTCATACGAAAACATGACTTCCTTCCCCTCAAGCACAGATTCGATGTGTACGCTTCTTCCCCATAGCTGAAATAAATAAGGAAGCACTTTCTCCAAATATTTCAAATCCAGTTCTATGCCTTCATACCAATGCTTTATATAGAGCTCGTTATTTTTCATGTAATCGCCGTCGTTTACTGTCAAATATGGAAACCCGCCGTTTACCCGCATGCTCACAAGCTGGTCGCGCACAGCCTCCCACTCTTTATCGACGATTTTGTAGTCTCTGCCCTGCTTTTGGAACAAGTAAAGGTCCTCGCGCATCACTAAATCTTTTGTTAAATAATTGCGGATGAATGAGATATCTGATTCAATCTCTCTGACTTCAAACATTTTTTCCCGGCCCGCGTTCGGCTTGACGCCCATTTTCTTCATTTCCTCAGTCGGATTGTTGTACCGTTCCTCAATATCTTCAAAAATCTTCAGTCCCAAATAATAAGGGTTGATTCCCGTTTTTGACGGCTGGACAACCCCGGCATTCAGCTTGGCGAACTCTATCGCTTCATCAGAGGTTAAATCAAGCTCCCGGATAATTCTTTGATGCCAGTATGAAGCCCATCCTTCATTCATAATCTTCGTTTCCAGCTGAGGCCAGAAATAAAGCATTTCTTCTCTCATCATCGTCAAAATATCACGCTGCCACGGCTCAAGTTCCCTTGAATGCTCCTCAATAAAAAGCAGAATATCTTTTTCGGGCCGAGGCGGGAAAGGTTTTTTTGATTTTTTCAATTGTTTTCTCGGTTTCTTCTCATCTAAATTCCATAGATCATCGTACGGCGTAGCCATTTCCTCACACTCTTCTTCCTCATCATCCACACTCCACTGGAGCTTCGGACGCACCAAAGACGGATCGATATGCTCCTGGATTGAAAGAATTGCGTCTAAAAAGGCCTCTACCTCCTGTATTCCATGAATGCGTTCATAATGCTTAATCCGCTCCGCCGTGGCTGCCATGCTTTCCACCATGTCACGCTTCGTGTTTTGGAAGCGGCAGTTGTTTTTGAAAAAGTCACAGTGGGCGAGAACGTGGGCGACAATCAATTTATTTTGAATCAGTGAATTGCTGTCAAGCAAAAAGGCGTAGCATGGATCTGAATTAATGACCAGCTCATAAATCTTGCTTAATCCAAGATCATAATGCAGCTTCATTTTGTGAAACTGCTTGCCAAAGCTCCAGTGGCTGAATCTTGTCGGCATCCCGTACGCGCCGAATGTATAAATAATTTCAGCCGGGCAGATTTCATATCTCATCGGGTAGAAATCAAGGCCGAATCCTTTTGCAATTTCGGTAATTTCCTCAATTGCCCGCTGTAATCCCTTCTTCTCATCCGCGTTCAACCGAATCCCCCCTACTTGAACTTATCTATAATGTATGAGCCCGCCTGACAAAAGATGATAACCCCACTTGGGCAAGAAGAAATTCGATTTAGCTGTTTGCTGATTGTGGCAGTGCGATACCCATTTAATGTAGCGGACATGCTTTCTTCCTCAGTAAGCTGCCAAACTTATTTGCTTTACTCGTCTTTTAGACGGATGGGCTCTTGCTAAAATCATTGTTTACAAAGGGCTCAGAATAACAAAAATCGACAACAAGCGCTTTGCTGGGAAAAAGCCATCACGCTATTCTCCAGATAAAGTCATATCATTCTATTATTTTAAATTCCAAAAACAGTGGCGTCACCGTTTGTCAGTATGCTAAAAAGGCACGTTTTTTTGTGGGAAATTCCTTTTTTTTCATTTTTCAATTGATTATGATAAGATATAGAAAATGTCTTATTAAGAGGTCTTATTATTATGAAGTTAACAAATTATACAGATTACTCATTAAGAGTGTTGATTTTTCTGGCTTCAAAGCGTCACGAAGAACTTTCAAATATAAAACAGATTGCCGAAACGTATGCTATCTCAAAAAACCATCTCATGAAAGTAATATACAGGCTCGGCCAGCTTGGCTACGTAGAAACAATACGCGGACGAGGCGGCGGTATCCGCTTAGGCATGGAACCTGAAGACATCAACATCGGTGAGGTTGTCAGAAAAACGGAAGACGATTTTAATATTGTGGAATGTTTTGATGCAAACAAGAATCTCTGTGTTATTTCCCCGGTGTGCGGCTTAAAACATGTGCTTAACGAAGCGCTTATGGCCTATCTTGCTGTTTTGGACAACTACACTCTGCGTGACCTTGTCAAAAACCATGAAGACATCATGAAGCTTTTAAGAATGAAGGAATAGATATAATTCCTTCTTTTTTATGTCCTTTTTCCCCCTTTTTTCTGAGATAATATGGCTGTTTTTCAAAAAAGGCAAAACGATGGGGCGAACTTGCCGATATAATAAAGAAACAGCAAAATCATTGGGGAAAAAGGAGAGCTCAGATGAAAAAGAAATTAGCAGCAGGGCTGACAGCATCTGCAATTGTCAGTACAACTTTAGCAGTGACACCAGCTGAAGCAGCAACGATTAAGGTCAAAAGTGGAGATTCTTTATGGAAACTGGCCCAAAACTACAACACAAGTGTGGCGGCGATCACATCCGCCAACCATCTTTCGACTACCGTTCTGTCTATCGGCCAGACGCTTACGATACCGGGAAGCAATACAGGCAACTCATCTACTTCAAGCTCAACAACCAAGAAGAGTGGAAGTTCTGTTTACACAGTGAAAAGCGGAGATTCTCTTTGGCTGATTGCAAATGAATATAAAATGACGGTGCAGGAGCTGAAAAAATTAAACGGACTAAGCAGCGACATGATTCGTGCAGGTCAGAAATTAAAGGTAGCCGGTACGGTTTCTTCAAGCTCCAGCGCTAGTTCCAGTACAAAAAACAGTTCCAATAAGAGCTCAAGCTCTTCATCTTCTACCGGAACATACAAGGTGCAGCTTGGAGATTCGCTTTGGAAAATTGCAAACAAAGTCAATATGTCCGTCGCTGAATTGAAAGTCTTGAACAACTTAAAATCGGACACCATTTATGTAAATCAAATATTGAAAACAAAATCAAGCGGCTCTAATACGTCATCCAAAGATACTTCATCCAATTCGAGCCACACTTCAGCAACAAAGACTTATACTGTAAAAAGCGGAGATTCACTTTGGAAAATTGCAAACAACTATAATCTGACTGTACAGCAAATCCGAAACAGCAACAATCTAAAATCAGACATGCTGTACGTCGGACAAGTGCTGAAGCTGACAGATCAAGCATCTACAGGCACTTCACCATCATCGTCCTCTTCGTCAAATGCCAGCTCAAGCACGACGACTACATACACGGTGAAAAGCGGCGATTCCCTATGGGTGATTGCACAAAAGTTTAATGTGACAGCTCAGCAGATTCGGGAGAAAAACAATTTAAAAACTGATGTCTTGCAGATTGGCCAAAAGCTGGTCATTACCGGAAAAGCTTCATCTTCTTCCTCTTCTTCATCCGGTTCTTCAAGCAACACCAGCTCAACAAGCGCGAAGATTAACACAATGATTGCCGCCGCTAAAGAGCAGCTTGGGGTTCCGTATCGCTGGGGAGGCACGACACCGGCCGGATTTGACTGCAGCGGATTCATTTACTACGCACTGAACAAAGTCACATCCGTATCTAGATTAACGGCAGCCGGATATTGGAACACAATGAAACCAGTCAGCCAGCCAGCTGTCGGAGATTTCGTTTTCTTTACAACATATAAAGCCGGCCCTTCCCACGTCGGAATTTATCTTGGAAATGGGGAATTCATTAACGCCAACGATTCCGGAGTTGTCATTTCCAGTATGAACAACTCTTACTGGAAACAGCGCTATCTCGGTGCAAAACGATATTTCTAAAAATAGAAACTGTATGGCCTTAGCGGCTGTACAGTTTTTTTTGATTAGAGCCTAAAGACGTTGATGCTGATCATATGCTTTGTCACCGGATGAAAATAGACTTCGGCCCGAACAGAAAAAGTATCAGCTTTCTGTCTGACCGTCACCCGAAAAACATCTTTCGTCTGCTCATCATTCACCTCTGTCCGCCCCATGTAATCGTAATCAGAAAATGAAGCGTCCTTATATTCATCCTGAATTTTGCTCCAGGCGAGCTGTTCCCACTTTTGAACGGACTCGTCTGTGTCCGCTGAATGCCCTTTTGCAGCCATTGACATGATGATTAATCCGCAAAAAAGAAGCGCAATGGTATACGGCAGAGATTTCATGTTTTCAGTCTCCTGTACCCAGATTATGTTCTCTCATAGGTTTTCCAAAAGCAACGGCTTCATTCAGGCATTTTGATTTTATGTCTCCCTCATATTACTATCCCTGTAAAGCCGCAGACGCCAAGTTTTGCCCCGTCAATAACCTGGGATGCGGCATAAACTAATCATGAACTTCTCACACAAGAAAGGAGAAGCGATTCATGGATTATGCCGATTACGATAAAGCGCTGTATTACACCCATCGTTCTCAATGGGATAATTTATTAATTTTAATGGTGCGTACAGAGGATGATTTGTTATCAAAACGAATCGAACATTTTCTGCATGCGTATCATTTTGAACAGGATTACGCGGTTCTTGAAAAGATGCTGTACTCCCTTCTTCGTTATATTGATCATGCCACAGAGCTGACTTATGAAGATCAATTAGCCTTGCTCACATAAACAAATCCCGGCGTTCAGACGCCGGGATTTCCTGCTTTTGCAAACTGGCCGAGTTCTTCGACAAGCTCTTTTATGCTGGCCTTTATATTTTCCGTCACTGTTGCATTGTCAATATCAATGTCCACCGGATCAAGCACGAGCTGCTTCGGAATGACATTGGCGTAGACACCCCGCATTACCGTTCTCATATTGTTCAGCGCGTTGATGCCGCCTTTTCCGCCTCCCGCCACTGCCAATAATGCCACGGGCTTATATTTAAATTGTTCGCTGCTTAGAAAATCAAGCGCATTCTTTAAAGCGCCGCTCATGCCGCTGTGATATTCAGGAGATAATAAGACAATTGCATCTGCTTTAGTGACGCGCTGCCTAAGCTCCTGTACCTGCAAAAGTTCGGATTGCTCCGCTTCACCGTTAAAAATCGGCAATATAAACTCGCTTAGGTCAATTAAGTCCGTATGATACAACGCTGAAATATAGGATGAGGCAATTCTCGTTCTTCCATGTTTTCTAGGCGTACCGTTTATGACTAACATGTTCATTTCGTGATCTCTCCATTCAGGTTATATTTCACTGCGAAAAGCGCTGCTTGCGTGCGATCGGCCACTTCAAGCTTCGCTAAAAGATTTGACACATGGGTTTTCACT
Organism: Bacillus sp. T17B1; assembly: GCF_026796395.1. Lineage (NCBI taxonomy): Bacteria > Bacillati > Bacillota > Bacilli > Caryophanales > Bacillaceae > Bacillus > Bacillus sp. T17B1. Next base: position 122,432 of record NZ_JALAYA010000015.1, on the reverse strand, counting down.
GTTTTTTCTGATATAAACAAAGCTGCCGCGATTTCTTTATTGCTTTTCCCGTTCGCAATTTCGTTTAGAACGTCCTTTTCCCTGCGTGTTAATTGATAAAATTTTTCTTTTTCCGGATCATGCTGATTTTTCATATGTGTCAGCACATGGGGCATAATAGCTGAAGAAAGCTTGTATTGGCCGGCATGCACTTGTCTTAGTGTTTTCACCAATTCCTCGGGTTCCGTATCCTTTAATTGATACGCCTTCGCACCTGCCTGAAGCGCGGGGATGACGTGCTCCTGATCGGAGTAGCTCGTCAGCACAATGATATTGATCCCCGGAAATTGCTTTACTGCTTTTTTTATCGCTTGAATGCCGTCCATCTCAGGCATAGACAGATCCATCAGCACAAGATCAGGTTTTGTCTCTTCGATGACACGAAGAGCCTCTGCTCCGGTAGCCGCCTCGCCAACAACTTCAAAATCACCCTGGGTGGCAAAGAAAAAACGAAGCCCCTTTCTGACAACATGGTGGTCATCCGCAATTACAATTTTCATTGCACTGTCCTTCCTTTCCGATTGGTAAGCGGAAGCCTAATGGACAGATTTGTCCCCGCTCCAATTTCTGACTCAATCAAAAACTCCGCGCCGGCTTTTTCCGCCCGTTCTTTCATCCCCTTGATGCCGAGTGTAGGCAGACCTTCATGTGCTTCATAGCAAAACCCTGCCCCATGGTCGATGATACACAGCTCCGCATGGCACGAAGAAGCAGTCAGACTGACATACACCGTATCAGTTCCGGCGTGCTTTTTACAGTTATTTAAAGCTTCCTGAACAACACGCCACAGCATATGCTCCTGCTCATCGGTAAGAATAGGACAGCCTTTTTGTGTAAAAATGACATTCAATCCAATCAGCGCGCCATAGCTTTTAATGGCTTCAGACAGCCCTTTTTCCAATCCTCCGGGGCGAAGCTGCCAAATTAACGCTTTCATCTCTGCGAGCGCGTCCTGTGATAGATTTTGAATGAATTCAATCATCTGCTGCAAATTCTCATCTTTTGTCAGTGTCTTTGCCGCTCTGGCTGTTAAACTGACGGAAAACAGCATTTGATTGACAGAATCGTGAAGCTCCTGGGCGAGGCGGTTGCGCTCCATTAAAAGAGCATTTTTTTGTTTATATTCAGAAAGCTTTATACGCTGAATCGCCGTTCCGATCTGAAAGGCGACAGATTCCAGTAAATGCAGCTCTTCCTCATCAAACATGGTTTTTCCGGCTGCTGCTACATTTAACAACCCGAATCTCCTGTCCCCGCCTTCTAAGGGCACAGTTGCATGATGCGTAATCCCTTCTGTGTCAAAACAGTGCAGTTCCTTAGCTGATTCTATGCGCTTGCAGTTCATTATATTAGCCGCCCTTCTAAGCCCTCCGTTATTGAATTTTGTCAGGCAGTAGCACTCCCCTTCGCACATCAGCACTTTTTCCTTACTGCTTAAAGCCGGGGGCAGATAAGCGTCGGCTGCTAACGTATAGGACCCGTCTTCTTCGATCAGAAAAATCCAGCCGGATTGAAGGTTCGTCAGACTCAGCAATTCTTTTAAAACCTCATCCAGTGTTGCTTTGACATCGTGCCCTTGGTTTAAGGTTTCGGCAATTGTTTTCAGCGTTTTTAATTTTTCCATCCTCGTTTTGGTCACGTTTCTCACTCCGGCAATGGTCTTGTTATTTAAGATTATACCAGTTTTTTGTATGTCTCTACTTCGCTTGAAGGAGGATTTCCTTTCATACTTTTGTATGAGAAAAAGAAAAAAGCCGGATCATTTACAATGATCCAGCTATACTCAAATTATTTTGCTGTATCCTCTACAATGTCATCTACCGTCTTCATTACATCGTCAGAAAGAGCGGAAAGACGCTTTTCACTGTCTTCTAAAGAGGTTCCTTTTACGGCGAAATAAAATTTGACCTTCGGCTCAGTTCCGGAAGGACGAAGGCAAAACCAAGACCCGTCTTCCAAGAAGTATTTCAGTACATTTGATTTTGGCAAGTCGATCGCTTCTTTTTTGTTTTCCTTCAGAAGCGTTCGTTTGCTTACAGCGTAGTCTTCGGCTGTCACAACCTGTTTACCGGCCATTTTTTGCGGCGGATTTTGTCTGAAGGAAGCAAGGATCGCTTCAATGTGCTCTGCTCCCTGTTTTCCTTTCAGCGTTAGTGATTTCAGTCCTTCACGGTAAAAACCGTACTCGTTAAAGAGTTTGATGAGCGCTTCATACAATGACATCCCTTGTTTTTTATAAAACGCGCAAACCTCAACTGCCAAAAGCGCTGCCTGAATAGCGTCCTTGTCGCGGGCAAAATCCCCAATTAAGTAACCGTAACTCTCTTCATAACCGAATTGGAAGGTGTATTGGCCTGATGCCTCGTATTCCTTAATTTTTTCACCGATAAACTTAAAGCCTGTCAGCGTATCAATCGTATCAAGGCCGAACGAAGAAGCAACCGCACGCCCGATTTCACTTGTGACAATTGTTTTGAGTACAACGCCATTTTCAGGCAGGATGCCTTGTTTTTTCTTTTCAGAAAGCAAGTAATGAAGCAGCAGCGCACCGGTTTGGTTTCCTGTCAGTACTGTATATTCGCCTCGTTCGTTTTTTACTGCTATACCGAGACGGTCAGCGTCCGGGTCTGTTGCGATAAGAATATCTGCGTTCTGCTCCTCCCCGAGCTTAATAGCATATTCGAATGCCGCATGCTCTTCCGGGTTTGGAGAGGCAACAGTAGAGAAGTCTGAATCCGGCAGTTCCTGTTCTTTGACAACCGTTACATTTTTGTAGCCGAGTGCTTCAAGACCGCGTCTCACCGGTTTATTCGCAGTTCCATGCAGCGGTGTGAAAACGACGTTTACATCTACTTCTCCGGATAATTCAGGATGAACGGAAATGGACGTCAATTTTTCTGTATAGACTTTATCAATCTCTTCACCGATGATCTTGATTAAGCCCTTTTCTTTTAACGCGTTTTCATCGGCGACTGTGATCGTCAGCTCATTTTCAATCGCGTTTACCTGCTCAATGACGATGTCCGCTTCCTTTGGAGGCAACTGGCCGCCGTCATCCCCGTATACTTTGTAGCCGTTATATTCAGGCGGGTTATGGCTTGCCGTCACCACAATTCCCCCATAGGCGTTCAGCTGTCTGACAGCGAATGACAGCTCTGGTGTCGGGCGAAGCTCATCAAATACGTATGTTTGGATGCCTTGTGTCGCAAGTGTTTTTGCCGCTTCCATCGCGAACTCCGGCGATTTATGGCGGGAATCATAAGCAATGACAACGCCCCGTTTTTTCGCTTCCTCACCTTGCTGCGAGATGTATGCCGCAAACCCGGCTGATGCTTTGCGCACAGTGTAAATATTCATCCGATTCGTCCCGGCGCCGATTTCTCCGCGCATTCCTCCGGTACCGAATTCAAGATTTTTATAGAAACAGTCCTCAAGAGCCTGTTCATTCCCCTCTAATTCAATGAGGCGCTCTTTCAGTTCCGAATCTAAATTTTCTGTCTGTTTCCAACGTTCATAGCTCTTTCTCCAAGTCATATTCGTCCTCCTATGTATCAGCTTATGCCATTATTTTATATGAAGCGGGTGCCTCTGTCACTTGATAACCTGAGGTCTGGCACTTTCGGCACATAAAAAGAAATAACGGGCTGAAAGACAGCCCGTTATGATTTATTGTTCGAGCGGTACAACCGCATCGTGTAAAAGCTTGTTGAGGTTTTCTGTATGTTGGTTTTTCGCCTGCTCATCCCATTGGAATCGCTCGCTCATAAAATCAATAACGGCATCTTTATATGTTCTTACCCAATTGATATCAAAAAATAAACGTCCCGTTCTGCGGACAAAGAAGTCAGCAGGTGTTGCAGTCATTTCTTCTTCTATACTGTATTCTGCCTCAGCAAGAATATGAACCGGAATGTGACGTTTCGCAGCCTCATCTTTCAGTGCTTCTACCCGGTTAAATACTCGCTCTACATTGGAGCCGTATCTGATCGCCAGCTGTTTTGCATCTTTTTCTGATAAACCGGCTGCGATTCCTTCTTTTGTTTTCGTAGCAACGAAGGACATGAGATTTTTCGAACCGCCGACGTGCCCTCCTGAGATTGGCATGTTTTTCGTTTTACATGGACCGAAATCCTTTTCGCCTTCTTCTTTTAAGCGATCACGCACAAGATCGACAATGTGCTCCGCCATTTTTCTGTATCCTGTCAGCTTCCCGCCGGCGATGGTAATCAAGCCTGAGTCAGATGTCCAAATCTCGTCTTTCCGTGAAATTTCTGAAGGGTCTTTGCCTTCTTCATGAATCAGCGGACGCAGCCCCGCCCAGCTGGATTCGATGTCATTCGCAGTGATATTCAGTTCCGGGAACATGTAATTGATTGAGTTGATGACGTAATCACGATCCTCCGTTGTCATTCGCGGATGCTCCAGCGCCTCTTTGTAAACGGTGTCTGTTGTTCCCACGTATGTTTTACCTTCACGGGGAATCGCAAATACCATACGGCCGTCAGGTGTATCGAAATATACTGCCTGTTTTAACGGAAAAACAGACTGGTCAAATACAAGGTGAATGCCTTTTGTATGTTGCAAATGCTTTCCGTTTTTTGAATGGTCTTTTTCCCTGAGCTGGTCTACCCAAGGGCCTGTCGCATTGACAATTTTTTTCGCGTACACTTTATATTCTTTCTTTGTCAGCATGTCTTCAATTAATACGCCAACTGCTTTCCCTTTTTCATAAAGGAGCTCTTTCACTTTGGAATAATTCACAGGCTCTGCCCCAAATTTGACTGCTTCCTTCATGACCTCGATTGTCAGTCTTGCATCGTCAGTGCGGTATTCCACATAGTACCCGCCGCCTTTTAAGCCGTCTTTTTTCACCAATGGCTCTTTTTGCAGCGTTTCTTTTGCCGAAAGCATGCTTCTACGTTCTGATTTTTTCACACCTGCCAGGAAATCATAAACTCTTAAACCGATAGAGGTTGTGAATGAACCGAATGTGCCGCCTTTATGAAACGGAAGGAGCATCCATTCCGGTGTAGTGACGTGCGGGCCGTTTTCATAAACAATCGCCCGCTCTTTCCCTACCTCAGCAACCATTTTCACTTCAAATTGTTTTAAATAGCGCAAGCCGCCATGAACCAATTTGGTTGATCGGCTTGATGTTCCCGCCGCAAAATCCTGCATTTCGCTAAGCGCGACTTTCATTCCCCTTGATGCCGCGTCAAGAGCTGTTCCCGCTCCTGTAATTCCTCCTCCGATAATAAATAGATCATAGGTTTTTTTCGTCATGTCTGTCAGCATGCGGTCTCTTTCAAGACTTGAGAATTGTTGTTTCATTATTGCTCCTCCTTGTTGTCACGGTGTGTAAATAGAAAAAGAGACCACAACAGCCAAAGTGCATGCTTACACTTTGGTGCTGTGGTCTCTCCTCATCTCAGGACCGTTCTTATTAACTTGTAACTATTATATCATATTATGATTTTATTTAAAAGCCATAGCTGCTTTGACGGCTTTTTGCCAGCCTTTATACAGTTCATTTCGTTTTTCTTCTTCTAACTCAGGTTCAAACCGTTTATCCAGATTCCACTGGTTCGCGATTTCAGAACGGTCCTTCCAGAATCCCACAGCAATACCTGCCAAATAAGCTGCACCAAGCGCAGTTGTTTCATTAATTTCCGGACGCTCAACAGGAACATTCAGAAGATCCCCCTGGAACTGCATCAGGAAATTATTTTTCACAGCCCCTCCGTCTACACGAAGCGTCTTTAACGAAATGTTTGAATCAGCTTCCATTGCATCAAGCACATCTTTTGTCTGATAAGCCAATGACTCCAGTGTCGCACGAATAAAGTGCTCTTTTGTTGTCCCTCTTGTCAGGCCGAAAACCGAACCGCGCACGTCGCTGTCCCAGTATGGCGTTCCCAATCCGACAAATGCCGGAACAACATATACGCCGTCAGTTGAATCCACTTTCTCTGCATAAGATTCACTAAGCGAAGAATCTTGGAACATTCTCAATCCGTCTCTCAGCCATTGGATGGCAGAACCTGCGACAAAAATGCTTCCTTCTAACGCATAGTTAACTTTTCCGTCAATGCCCCAAGCGATTGTTGTCAAAAGCCCGTGTTCGGACTTAATTGCTTTTTCCCCTGTATTCATCAGCATGAAACATCCAGTGCCGTATGTGTTTTTCCCCATGCCTTCTTCAAAGCACGCCTGGCCGAACAGTGCGGACTGCTGGTCACCCGCCGCTCCCGCTATCGGGATATTTTGTCCGAAGAAGTGATAATCAATAGTTTCCGCATACACATGGGAAGACGGCTTCACTTCAGGCAGCATGGATTTCGGAACGCCTAGGATGTCGAGCAGTTCTTCATCCCATTTTAAATCGTAAATATTAAACATCAGCGTTCTGGAGGCATTGGAGTAATCGGTCACATGCGCTTTTCCGCCTGACATTTTCCAAATGAGCCATGTATCAATCGTTCCAAACAGCAGCTCGCCTTTTTCCGCTTTTTCTCTTGCGCCTTTCACATTGTCTAAAATCCATTTCACCTTCGTGCCAGAAAAGTATGGATCGATTAAAAGACCAGTTTTTTCTCTGAATTTATCATTATATCCTTTTTCACGAAGTTCCTCACAAATGCCCGACGTCTGTCTGGACTGCCAAACAATTGCATTATAGACAGGCTTTCCTGTATCCTTATCCCACACAACCGTCGTCTCACGCTGATTCGTAATGCCGATGCCGGCAATTTGAGAAGCGCTGATGCCCGATTCAGAAATGACTGATGCAATAACAGCGAGCACTGATCCCCAAATTTCATTCGCATTATGCTCAACCCAGCCTGGATGCGGGAAGTATTGTGTAAATTCCTTTTGAGCGGAGTGAACGATTTTGCCTTCTTTGTTAAACAGAATCGCTCTTGAACTTGTCGTCCCCTGATCTAAGGATAAAATGTACGTTTCCATAAGATGTCTCCCCTTTGATTACATATATTCTGAATTTGATAATGTTTTAGCAGAATGTGATTTCGTATAGACATAGAGTCCTAACAATACCACAACCAATACAACGCTTACAATCCAGAAACTGCATGTGATGTGCCCTTTAAATGCGGCATTGTAAAATACGCCGCCGAATGAGCCGCCCAAAATCGGGCCGACTACCGGAACCCATGCGTACTTCCAGTTTGATGATCCCTTACCTGGGATCGGAAGAAAAGCGTGTGCAATCCGCGGACCTAAGTCACGGGCCGGATTAATCGCATATCCTGTGGTTCCTCCTAGAGAAATACCGATCGCTACAATGAGGAAACCGACGATTAAAGGATTAAGCCCTTCTGTAAATTGATTTGCCCCAATGGCCAGGATTCCAAGCACAAGGACAAATGTCCCGATCACTTCACTTAAAACGTTTGCAAATGTATGCGGAATGCTCGGGCCTGTTGAGAAAACACCCAGCTTGGCAGCGGGGTCATCCGTTGACTTCCAATGAGGCAGGTAATGCAGATAGATAATCACCGCACCGATGATCGCCCCAATCATTTGCGCCGCAATGTAAACCGGTACTTCATTCCACGGAAATTCACCAACAAAAGCAAATGCTATCGTTAACGCGGGATTAAGATGGGCTCCGCTGATGCCGCCGACCGCATAAGCTGCCATTGCCACACCCAACCCCCATCCAAATACAACAACAATCCAGCCAGATTGATATGAAAGCGATTTCTTTAAATTGACTCCTGCACAAACACCTGCACCAAAAATAACAAGCAGCATCGTACCGATTAGTTCTCCCCAAAATGCTGTCATAGATAATTCCTCCTAAGTTGCGATTAAGAAGTATGATAGAGAATAAAAAAACCACAACAAACCGCTTTACGGGTGCATAAACATTTACCGTAAAGAGCTGCTGTGGGTCTCCGGATTCTCCATCACATTGTATTAACCTAGTGCTATTGTATCAGTGAATGAAAGCGGTGTCAATCACTTTCCGTTCAAAAAGTTTTCATACTTCTTCCATAATTTGGTATTAGATGTTGTAACAGCTACAGCCCCTGCTTTCAAGGCCTTGTCTACATCCTCTTCCGTACGAATGAAACCGCCAGCAAAGATGGGAATTCCCGTTTTCTCTTTAATTTCTTGAATGAGTGATGGGACGATGCCGGGCAGCACTTCAATAAAGTCGGGCTTATGCTTGCCGACAAACTCCATGCTTTTCTCCATCGCACTTGTATCAAGCAGAAACAGGCGCTGAATCGCATAAATTTTCTTCTGCTTCGCCTTGGCAATCACGTTTGATCTTGTGGAAATAATACCAGCGGGCTTGATGTCCTGGCAAATAAACTCGGCTCCGTATTCGTCATGCTTAATTCCTTGAATGAGGTCGACGTGTACCATCATGTTCTTTCCGTGCTTTTGCGCTTCTCTGATTACGCCTTTTAGCTGGCCGAGATGAATATCAAGAATAACACCGTAGGTAAATGAACTGTTCAAAAACTCATCAAATTGCTTCATATTGCGAATAGCCGGTAAAATGGGCTGGTTGTGAAAACTCATCGTGTGCTCCTTTAACAAATCACTTTTATTAAATCGTCTGGAAGCTATCTTTCACCGTTTTCACGATAAAGGAAAGGTCCTCTTCTGTCAGGCAAAATGGCGGCGCGAGCTGGATGACGTTGTTGTAGCCGGCGACTGTATCGCCGTTTTTGCCGATGATCAGCCCCTTTTCTTTGCACGCCGCAACCACTTGGTTTACTATACCGGCATCAGCCGGCTCTTTTGTCAATTTATCTTTGACGAGCTCGATTCCGATCAGCAGTCCTTTCCCTCTAACATCTCCGACTGCCGGGTGCTCTCTTAAAGCCTGAAGCTCACCCAAAAGTGTTGCCCCAAGGTCGCGGGATCGCTGAATCAGCTGTTCATCCTCCATAATTTGCAGGTTTTTCAACGCCAATGCACAGGCAGCCGGACTTCCGCCGAACGTGTTTACGTGGCGGAAACGGTCATAGGGAGCTTCACCTTGATATGCTTCGAAAATGTCCCGTTTAACAGCAGTCGCTGACAATGGCAAATACGCGCTGGTGATTCCCTTTGCCATCGTAATGATATCAGGCTTCACACCATAATGCATAAATCCGAACGGCTCGCCTGTCCGTCCGAACCCGCAGATGACTTCATCGCAAATCAAAAGAGCTCCGTGACGGCGGCAAATGTCCTCCACCTTCTTCATATATCCTTCCGGCGGCATTAAGATGCCTCCGCCTGTAATGATGGGCTCCATGATGACCCCGGCAATCGTTTCGCTTAATTCCCATGTCATGATGCGGTCAATTTCATTTGCGCTTTCTAGCGTGTCCGCATCCTCTGGATTCCGGTATACATCTGGAGGAGCTGCATGCAGGAACCCCTGGCTTAAAGGCTCATATTTATATTTTCGCTGCGCCTGGCCGGTAGCTGAGAGCGCTCCCAATGTGTTGCCGTGGTACGCTCTGTATCTAGAGATGAATTTATAACGGCTGTGGTCGCCGTTTTGCAGATGGTATTGGCGGGCGATTTTAAAAGCAGTTTCATTTGCTTCCGATCCGCTATTGGAAAAAAAGATGACATAATCGCCGCCAAGCCATTCATTCAGCTTTTCCGCCAGTTGAATCGCCGGTGTGTGACTTTGCGTTAACGGGTAGTAAGGCAGCTCCTTTAATTGCTCATAGGCAGCCTCCGCAAGCTCTTTTCTCCCGTAACCAATGTTGACACACCACAAACCGGACATTGCATCCAAATAGCGGCGTCCATCTATGTCGGTCACCCAGGCTCCTTCGGCCTTTTGGGCAATCAGGCTGTCCGCTTGATGCGCTCCCTTCATAGCATGCCACACAAATTGCTCATCTTTTTGCTTTATTTCCTGATTTTGCTGAATGTTTTCCATCCCATCATCTCCATTTCATTAGCGTTCACTAAAGTGCCAATTCAATTGAAACAGACCTATTCTTATGTGATGTCTTGGTGATGATTTCCCTGCCTTCAATATAAAGCCAGACGGGGTTGGAGTCAATAAACCCAGGAAATAATAAAACTTCCTCTTTCTCAAGTTGAAAGAGGATGCAGCATCCAAAGCAAAACAGGCAAGGTGACAATACTCAGCATCGTGCTGATAAAGGTCGCGCTCGAAACGACTTCCGGCCTTGTATTAAACTGGACAGCCATTAAAGTCGTATTGGCAGCTGTCGGCATAGCGGCGACGAGAATCATGATTTGTTTTGTCATGTCATCCACCGGCAAGATAAACGTGAAGCCAAGCGCAATTACCGGAGATACCATCAGCTTTAAAAGCAATGCATAAGAAATTTTTCTGTATTCAATATGCTTAAAAGATATCAGTGCAAGCTGCATGCCAAGTATGATCATAATCGTCGGAATGGCCGCATTTCCGACCAGTTCAATACCCGTCATTATCTCTTTAGGAATTGAAATACGCGTAAGCTGTAGTATTGCGCCTAAAAGTGCACCATACGCAACAGGCATACGGATGACCCGGGCCATGACCATTTTAAATCCGCCTTCCTTCGAACCTCCTTTTGCCGCATAATACATGCCAATAGTGCTCATGATTAACTGCTGCAGCACCATTAACACAACAGCCGTGTCCAGCCCGGCTGTCCCAAACACCAGCAGAACAACAGGCGTCCCGTAATTGCCGTTATTCATAAAAGCGGATGATAGGATCATGGCACAACGATCTTGATTCGGGTACTTATGAAAGAAAGATAAAAAGTAGACAAATAGAACAAGAATCAAGCAAAGCCCCAGCACAAAAATGGAAAGATAGACATAATCCATCGTCAGTTTATTCGTATAAAACGTATCTAACGCCAGAAACGGAGACATTAAGTATAATGACATTTTGGACAGTGTTTGAATATCAAAGCCAAGCGTTTTCTGTCCGATATAACCAATTGCGAAAATTCCGAAAACAGGAACTAAAACAAGCAGAAACTCCATAAGGGCACCTTCTATTCCAATATACAATTTACTTTTATTTTAAAGAAAGCGCGTAATCGTTTCAATTCCGTTTTCTTTTAAAAAACCCGCCAATTCCAGGCGGGTTTCGGGATTATTTTTTATATTGAATATGATAAACATCTCGCCGTCTGTCTTTTAGCTGGCGCACCGTACCGTTTTGGCGCTGCCTTCTGAGAATTTCCAGGTCAACATCGCCGATGACGACCATTTCGATATTCGGATTTGTTTCACCGACAATACCGTCTCTGGCGAATTCAAAATCTGATGGTGCAAAGATGCCTGACTGAGCGTATTGGATATCCATATTTTCCGTTTGCGGAAGGTTTCCAACCGTTCCTGAGATAACCGTATAAATTTGATTTTCAACTGCTCTAGCCTGCGAACAGTATCTGACACGCAAATAGCCTTGGCGGTCTTCTGTACAAAATGGCGTAAAAATGATCTTTGCGCCTTTATCCGCCGCAATCCGGGCGAGCTCAGGAAATTCAATGTCATAACAGATTTGAATCGCGATTTTTCCGCAATCCGTATCAAACACGCGAACCTGGTCTCCGGCGCTGATTCCCCACCATTTACGTTCATTCGGCGTAATATGGAGTTTATATTGCTTCTCAATCGTTCCGTCCCGTCTGAACAGGTAAGCGATATTATAAATCTTGCCTTCCTCTTCAACGAAATGAGATCCGCCGATAATGTTGACGTTGTACTTCACGGCCAAATCAGTAAATAGGCTAATGTAATCTTCCGTATACTCGGTAATTCTCTGTATCGCCAAGCTCGGTGACCGTTCCTCAAGGAAAGACATGAGCTGGGTTGTGAAAATTTCCGGGAACACCGCAAAATCAGATCTCGCGTCAGAAGCGACATCGACGTAGTATTCCACTTGATTCGCAAATTCCTCAAAGGAATAAATTTTCTTCATTTCATATTGGATCACACAGATTCTCACAGGGAACGCCGATTTATAATAACGTTTTGTCTGCTGCGGAAGATAATCGACATTATTCCATTCCATCAGCGTCGCATATTTGATCGAAGCTGTATCATCCGGGAGATAATTCGGATTAATCCGCATAAGGGTAAAGCCGTTCATCAGTTGAAAAGATAGGACCGGATCGTAAATTTGGTGGCGGGTTACTTGTTCAACATACTCTCTCGCCGTCATTTCTTCTGCATATTTATGATAGTTCGGGATCCGACCTCCTATAATGATGCTTTTCAGATTTAAGCGTCTGGCCAAGTCCTTTCTCGCCTCGTACAAACGGTGGCCGATCTTCATTCGTCTGTACTTCGGATGCACCATGACCTCAATTCCGTACATATTTAAGCCGTCTGGATTATGGTTGGTGATGTAACCATCATCTGTAATGTCCTGCCACGTATGGCGGTCATCATATTCATCAAAATTAATCAGGAGACTTGAGCACGAACCGATAATTTCACCTTCAAATTCTGCACAAAACTGCCCTTCGGGAAAGTGTTCCAGATGGCTGATTAAATGCTCCCGCTTCCAAGGCTCCATTCCTGGAAAGCTGTCCTTTTGAAGATCGATAATCTTGTCAATGTCTTTCTCTTCGATATTGCGAATGACCATTTTCTTTTCAAAACGGGTCAAATCTAATTTCTCAGACAATCTACTCGCTCCTCTCTAGTGTTTATTCAGATGATCAAGCAATAAGGCGAGTTCCATCTCCGCCATTGATTCAAGCCTGTGATCATAATCTTCAAACATCAAGGTGCTTGTTACTTTATTCGGGACGATGACACACTTCATGCCCGCTCTTTTCGCAGCAATCGAACCATTGACCGAATCCTCAAACGCGAGACATTCTGATGGTGATACGCCCAAATTCTTTGCGGCCAATAAATACAGTTCAGGATTCGGCTTCACCTCTTCCACATCATCCGCCGTTTGAATGACCTCAAAATCATCAAACAGGCCGATTTGCTTCAAATGGCCCGATACCCATTTATAATCAGAGCTGGAGGCAAGGCCTACTTTTAAGCCTAAATCCTTTGCCGCATTCAGATACGCCTCGACACCCGGTCTTGCTTTTTCTGTTTCGATGCGTTTCGCAAACCGTTCTCTTCGCAATGTTGTCAGCTCTTCATGGTTCAGCTTTTTGCCGATCTGCTCTTCTAAATATTCAAACGGCCGAAATCCCGCGGCTGTTCCAATGACCTTTCCCCAGACGGATAACGGCAGGACTGAGCCGTGTTCCTCAAATATTTCCTGAAGGACTTCATATTCGTGTGTTTCTGTATCAAGAATCAGTCCGTCAAAATCAAAAATTAACGCTTTAATCACTGCGTACAACTCCTTTAATCCGAATTAAGACATATGTATACACTCACTATACCCCGAAACATGCCTGCTTTCAAAAAGTAAGGTTTATGTGAAGAAAGAGCCTGCACACCGCAAGCTCTTTCTTATTAATGAATGTTTTGATGAGAAATGTTTGTCAGCGCTTCTCCAGCAGACTCGTTCGACATCTGATTGACTGCCAGGTCTCCAAGCGCAACGATCCCGACTAGATTGTTTTGATCTACAATAGGAAGGCGGCGGATTTGGTGCTGGGCCATCAGCTGTGACGCGTCTTCCAGACTCATATTAGGATTTCCCGATACGAGGTCTGTTGACATCACTTCTGAAACGGGTGTCTGGCCATCTCGGCCCTGAGCTGTGGTTCTTAATGCAATGTCACGGTCAGTCAGCATTCCTTTTAAAACACCTTGCTCTACAACGGGAATTACCCCGACGTTATGCTGTTTCATGAGAGAAGCCGCTTCCTGAATCGTTTGATTCGGAGAGACGGTTGCCACCTGCGTTGTCATTGTATTTCTTACTGAACTCATTGTCAGCACCCCTTTCAATCATTAGTATGTTCAGACACGTGCCGATTAAAAAGGGAGTTAGAGGAAAGGTTTTATGATATGATTTCTCTGATACAAAAAAGAGCTTTTCTGAAGATGAAAAAGCTCTTGCTGCCTAATTATATCAGCCTTCTGTTGCCGAAAAAGGCTTTGTTTGTCTTCGTTTGAAAGTCAGAAAAAGCAAACGGAAAATAAATCCCAAAATCATTCAGCATTTTGCTGTTTCTATCAAAAATCTCTTGATTATTCAAATCAGTGTGCGGTGAAGGCTTTGTCAGGATAATATGTATCATTTGGAGACAAGCCATGATTTGAAATGCTTCTTTTAATGTTCCTTGGTAATAATGGTTATTGAAAGACAGAACGCCTTTCTTTTTAAAGCGCTGAATGTCCAGTTCGGAGAAATAAAAAGGAAAAACATCATGGATCAGCTCCATTGACAGCTCCTTGATAACGCTCTCCTGTTCTGCAGTTGCTGCGTTCACAATTCTCACGTCAATCACCTTTCTTGCCATCGAATATCCTAAGTCTTAATCAAGAATAGCACAGAAAAAAACACGAAAGCTAAGGTAAGTGTTTCCTATGAGAAACAGCAGCCTTCTGCTTCGAAAAGGAGCCAATTAGCATGAAACAAAAAGGCAGAGGGCTTGAGCTCCTCATCAATGAAAAACAAGATGGCCAATGGCTGTTTTCTGTACTGAAAACAGCGCTTAAAGCCTCTAAACCCGTGATTCAAGACTGGATGTCCCATCATCAGGTAAAGGTCAATCACGAATCCGTCATAAATAATGTTATCGTCAAAAAAGGAGACCGTGTGTTCATTGACCTTCAGGAAAGTGAAGAATCATCCGTCATACCAGAGTATGGAGATCTTGATATTTTATTTGAGGACAATCATATGCTGATCGTCAATAAGCCTTCGGGCATACCAACGCATCCAAATGAGGATGGCCAAACCGGCACACTGGCTAATTTGATTGCTTACCATTATCAGGTGAATGGGGAAATAGGCAAGGTGCGCCACGTCCATCGTCTTGATCAGGATACGTCTGGCGCAATCGTTTTTGCCAAGCATCGTTTGGCACACGCCATCCTGGATCAGCAGTTAGAGAAAAAGACGCTAAAGCGCACGTATACCGCCATGGTTGAAGGAAACCTAAAAGCAAAAAAAGGTACAATTGATTCACCGATCGGCAGAGACAGATCACACCCGACAAGACGCCGGGTTTCACTAAGCGGACAAACAGCTGTCACGCATTTCAATGTAATTGCAAGCAATGCGAAAGAGCGACTGACGCTCGTAGAATTGGAGCTAGAAACAGGCAGAACACACCAAATTCGTGTTCATATGGCGAGCATTGGCCATCCGCTGACAGGAGATGCGCTCTATGGAGGCGGGAGCAAGCTGCTAAACAGACAGGCGCTGCACGCCAAAAAGGTACAAGCTGTTCACCCGATAACCGGCGAGCTGATTGTTGCCGAAGCGCCTTTCCCAGTTGATATAGAAAACCTGTACGACACATATTTTTCATGAAGAAAAGCCGCAGGAATTGACTGCGGCTTTTTAAGTGACTCGTTTTCCGTATATAATATACCGCTTTGGGGCGTTTCCGACATATGAAAACGGATAGCAGGTCGTCAGAATGAGCTCTTCCTTTTCATGCTGGAGCGTAATAATGGATGTGTCATCTTTATCGACAATTTTTGTTTTCACAATTTCATATGTGAAATCTCCATATGACAGGATTATACGAAGCCTGTCCCCTTTTTCCAGCTCCCCCGTCCGGCGAAACACGGTATCCCGATGTCCCGACAGCACAATTTGCCCGTTTTCGTCAGGATAATAGCTGTCCTTGTAATGGCCGACACCTTTTTCTAAATCATCTGCATCGGTACCCTCAACGATCGGAAGCTCTGCGTTGATTTTAGGTATTTCTAAAATGCCGCTCGCTTGGCCGGTCTCAGGCTTAAATGATGCTTTGTTCCCTGCTTGACCTGCGCTTTGTTTCGTATCAGAAGCTTCCTGCGACTTTTTAGTCGCCAGTTTTGCTTCTTTTAATGTCTGTTCGGTCTTCATATTCGTATCGATCAATTTAAAGCCCCCATAGCCTATGATCACAAGACCGACCACAATGATGACGAGTGGAATAACCTTTCTCACGTTCTGGAGGCGCTCCTTTTTCTTCTGACATATAGATAAGTTCCTGACAGTGTGACCGCCGCACCGATTACCATAAAGTTATAATGGCCTGCTGAAGTATCTGGAAGCTGATGTTCAGACCCGCCTTTCGAAGTTCCGTTTTGTAAAGACAATGTGCTGATCTTGCCGGCAGTGTTAGCTTTTCTTTCACCACTCGGCTTTTCACCTAATCTCAACATGTCTGAAGGCGGCAGCTGATGAACTGGCACAGTACCTGGAGTTTCTTTTATATCAGTCTGGTCTTCCCCAGGCTCTGGATCCTCTTTAACCGGCTCTTCCGTAACTGGGGCTTCTGTTACTGGGTTTTCTGTTATTGGGTCTTCTGTTACTGGGTCTTCTGTTACTGGGTCTTCAATGCCAATTGCTTCAGCTAGTTTAATTCTTCCCTCTTTTGTATACACAATAGGCTCATCAAAGCTTTTTACGTACTCAACTGTTGCGTCCAAATCCTCAGGCCCTGTTACCGGATTTTTCCCAAGCAATCCGATTGGCTGATATTTAGTGCCTGTTGCTGTCGCCATAAAATTGTTGACTGTCAATGTATATGTGGCATCAGGCTGAATCTCGGTGCCATCTGCCATTCTCATATCGACAGCTTTTCCGGTTTTTTTGTCCCACGTATACGTAAACCCGCTGATGCTGTAGTCAGGCCCAAAAAACGGCGAGATTTGCGCATTGATAATCTCTCTTAAGTCTTTTCCTTTAATCTCAAGCTTCGTTAACACATTTCCGAATGGCTGGATATTGTAAAGATCTCCCCACGTAATGGGACCTTTCTTCAGCGCTTCCCGAATTCCGCCGCCATTCATAAGAGCAAAATCCGTTTTCATGGCCGCTCGCATGCCATCCGCAATGAGGTTTCCTAGAGGCGTATCACCGTCATTTGAATACCCCCCTTCCATATCAACAGCCGCTTCGCCGACAACCTCGCTGATAATTGGCTCAGCCATTGTTTGGTATTTCTTTAAAATGGCTGACGCGCTGGCATCCGGTTCTATTTTACTTTGATCGACATATACGATGTCGGCTGACTTTTTGACAATGTCTTTTGTCGTTTTATCGAGCTCTACATCAACAACACCTATCGCTTTTCCATATTCAAACGCCTGAACAATCAGTTTTCCATTCACTTCACCGTTAACAACCTTATGATTATGCGCTGCAAAAATGACGTCGATTTCGGAATCTGTTTTGTTTGCAAGATCAGCAGATTCACCGGTAATTGCGGCACCGTTTTGTTCGGCTGACATATGCGCGAGAACCGCGATGGCCTTCACGCCTTTTTTCTTCAGCTCTTCGGCCGCCTCATTCACTGCTGTTACTTCATCTGTAAACTCGATGTTTTTTATTCCGTCAGGCATGACCATACCCGCGGCCGACTGTGTGACAACCCCGATAAAAGCAACGGGTATGCCCTCCACGTTTATGATGTCATATGCCGGCAAAAAGGGCTCTCCTGTAGATTTCATTTTACAATTAGCGCATACTAGAGGAAAGTTCTGTCCATTATATCCGCTTGTGCCTTTCGGGTGATCTCCGCCATTTAGGATCCTTAGCAGTTCATCCGTACCTTCATCGAACTCGTGGTTACCTACAGTTCCGACATCAAATCCGATGTCCTCCATCAGTTCTACAGTCGGTTCATCTTGAAGAAGAGATGAAACTGGAGAGCTGCCTCCGATCATATCTCCAGCGTGCACAATCAGTGTGTTTTTCTTTTCGGCCTTTTTCTCTTTCAAATATGCGGCAGCATAGTCCATGCGCCCAAATGTGCCGTCTGCAGTTCCGTTCCCATCGAGATCAAGCTCATATTGCTGATCAATTTTGCCATGCAAATCATTCATGCTGAGAATTCGAAGCGGCACATTTTCTTGAGGTGCCGTTTGCCTCTTTTTATATCCTGCGTTCTCCGCTTCACTTGCTGAGGTGAAGAAAATTCTGTTTTCCACAGCAACCTGCTTCCAGTCAGCCGGATGTACATATGTTTTATTTGAAGAATCTCCCACATATCTTGTCAGGCCTTTTCCCTGCTCTCTGGCTCTAAATTCAAACGGCATTTCCAAGAGGGGATCGTCTTCATTCCAAATTCCTTTTTTCTCTTTTTTCGCAGCAGCTACGGCAGCTTGAAACTGCTGATAATCCTCTTCATTGTCAACCGGCCAAATAAAATACGTCGGAGCATAGCCATTTTTCACAAGCTCTAAGTTCACATTTGAGCCCGATTCGGTTATGACCTGTCCAAGAAGTCTGCCATAGTTGTCCTTGGCTTCACTTCCGACCTTGACAGTAATTTTATCTCCTGGGGACAAAACCGTTTTTAGATAGTCAGATGCTTTTTTGCCAAATCGTAATTGATTTTCGTCTGCTTCATTTTTGGGTGTGTGATACGTTTCAGGTGTATCTACATTTACAAACCTGATTTTTGTCGTTCCAAGTACTGGAGTTTTAAGATGAATGGTATCGCCGTCAACAACCCGGTCAACAATACCTTCATATTCACCCTCCACAGCCGGAGGTGCGGGCTGTTCTTCAAGCAGCTTCAGGTCAGACGATTTTCGCGGTAGCAGCTGAAAGGATTGGTATCTGCTTAACACACCGGTAAATTCATACCATTTGCCTTCATCAAGTTCGCCAATCACACCTGTTTCAGTCATAGCCCGGAGCGTCATCGCATGATGGTCTTCATCAATCATCGTGACATTGTAACCGCCGCCGGCAGGAGAATTTGGAATAGAGGAAACAAATGCTTTTAATGTCACAAGGCGACCTTCAAACTGATCACCAAGACTGCTGTTAATCAGTTCATTTATTGTTAAATGTATAGGAGCAGGGATAGGTTGGTTTGACTGGTTGATTTTGATGCCTGACGAGTTTGGAACGATTTCTGTCAGCCCTTGGTATGTCGTGATTTTCCCTGTTACTGTGACATCCATGCCTTCTTTTAATTCGGGAAATGATTTAGGGGAGGGCGAATAAATGTTAATGCCTCCGGTATCATCCTGCATAAAGGTTGACAGCTTTCCGCCTCCGATCGCACTTTGATCAGCAGTGACGACCCCTTTTATCGTTACTTCTTCATTCAGCCGCCCCCGCGCTTCATTTATTGTGACTGGCTGTTCAGCCGGAGGAGATGTCGTATCATCATTTAATTCCATTGACTGAACGTTCTTAAGTCCTGTCGTGTTAAAATAATCTTCAAGCTTTCCTTGAACAGTCATCTTTTTTCCAAGAAGAAGCGGATTTGTTTGCAGCCCAAATTGGCTTCTGAAGGCAGAGGGGATTTGTACGGGAAGGATGTGATCGGACGATGTCTCGTTTTTACTGTCTGCCAGTGCGACATTATAATCATTTGAAAAAGGGCTTGTCAGCTTATAGTTCCGCGGGGAAACAGCCTGTCCGACAGCGTATCCTTCGACAAGCGCCTGACCTTCTTTTTGCTGTATTGCCTTCTCAACCGATATCGGCTGGTGCGGTTCAGCTGCCTTTACGGCTTCGCACGTGTACATTACATTCAAGAACATCAATGCCGTGATCAACAAAATATGCAGAATACGCCTCATTGTTTTTTCCTCCCTTAAGATACACTTCGACTTTGTCTGCTTATCATTTCGACAAACAGCATATAATTCCTTTCAGGCTTCTGCATAAATCACGGCAGACTGACAGAAAATATAGCTGATCTGAAAAAAAAGGAGGAATTCGGTTTGGATCAGTTAAATCAGCAGCAATCCCAAATGAACAAAGGTATTCCTGGCAAGCCGCATAAAAATCACGGCGGACATGAAATGTTTGATATGCACGAGGTGCTTTCCGGAACACTTACTGTGCTTGATCAGTTTATGATGCTGAGACAATTTTGTAAGGATCAGGAATTATTAAACATCCTTGATCGTCAGCATCAATTCATTACGTCTCAATATAACTTAACTGCAGAATGCTTCAAAACAGGAAGCAAACCTTCACAAAAAACTGCAACTTATATGATGAATGAAGACAACCAGACTGTTTATGGCATGCAGCCGTCACAGCCTAAAAAACCGGTTCAATCCATGAATGATATTGATGACAGCATCATCAGCCGACAAATGCTTTGCGCAGTTAAAGCACAGGCCTCTATGCTGACAATGGCTTCTCTAGAAATGACAAACCCAGCCGTAAGGCGCGTACTGTCTGCGCAAATTCAGCAGTATGTTGAAATGGCTTTTGAAATTTTCTTATACCAAAACAAACACGGCTATTACCAAGTTCCTCAGCTAGATGCTCAGGATATGGAACAATTGAGAAATTCATTTGCTCCGGCACAAGGACAGATGCCTCCAACTCAAGGCGGTATGGGCCAGCAAGGACTTCATTAATAACAAAGGCATTGGATAGATATATCCAATGCCGCACTATTTTTTTCAAATGTTTTCTTAAAATCTCTCTCAAAATGATCAAGACTTTCATTTGTTGCCGATTGAAACCCTTTTTTAAAGTCCCCTTTTTTTGCCGTTTCCTTTATCATTTCTAAAATAATGTCTTTCCCGTATTTGCCCGTCAGCTCATTGATCATATAAAAGCTTTGCAAATAGACATCAGTGTCATATTCGACTCGGGCCTCCTGCCAATCTTGATCTGTCTGCAAACTGTCAAAGGGCACGACAGAAAAAGTGATCGGATCTATGAGCAGTTCATAGTTCGCGATCCACTCGCTTAACCCTTCGTGAAACCATAATGGAAACTCATCGGGATCAGCTTCAAGCTCCTTCAATTTCTGGTGAAACGCATGGTGCGTGTATTCATGAATCAACAATCTCTGGTATAAATATACCGCTACTTCGTCACCTTCTAAAAGTTTCGCTTTCTCTTCAGGCAACAATCCAATTAGCTGCTCCCGTTCAGAATAAAAACCGACGACATCCAGTAAACCAGAGTAAGCCTCCATCTGTTTTTCGTTAGGAAAAAAAATAATATCAATAGGCTTTTGATTCGTATATCCGATCATAATCTGATTAATACTTACCGCATATTCAAGCGTATCTTTCGTCAATGGCAGTAAGGACTTTTCCTTAGATGTGTAATAAATATCGGCCTGTTTGAATGACTCTTTCTTCATGTGCTTCGTCACTTGTTCTTTTGTTATACCAGATGCCTGCCCTGGCAAAGACAGTATATACATCGTGCTTGAAACGATGGCCGAGCTTACAGCCAGCATCACAAGGACTCCACACAGGAATAGAGCGGATGCCGCACGCTTTCCTATGCCATCCCGCAAACGTCTCCCTCCCTGAGCCGGTCCGTCTTGTACCTTTTATTTTTACTCTATGCAGCCTGCATTGGCGGTGTGTCATTAACGCAATGAAAAAGCCGCACAAATTATGCGGCTTTTTCATTTATTCAGCTTGCGGGAATATACGCTGTACAGTTTCACTGAATTCATCAAAGAATCCTGCAACCGGATCGCCATTTTGTATCCGCTCGCCATATCCCTGCATCCGGTCTACAAAGTCTGGATTCGCAGAAACGTAAACATTATCCATGTTTTTATCAGTGTCTCTCACTTTATCAGAAATTTTCTTTTTGAGATCTTTTCCAACTTCTTTATTTCCATTTGCTAATACAACCGCAACATATGCTTGATTTCCAGCAACAATGACATTTGCATGTTTTACTTCTTTGATATCTTTGATTTTATCAGCAGCGTCGTCAGCAACTTCTAATTTACGGTTATCATTACCATCGATGTTGCCGTTATCGTTATTGTTGACATTGTCAGTCACATTATTATCGACATTGTCACGATTATTATTGGCACCGTTAATATTTCCTGTGCCATTATCGTTTACTGGATTTCGGTAGTTAACGTTTTCTGGATTTGCATTATTATCACGTCTGCCCTCACCCTGATTGGCCATACCGCAGCCAGTCATAAGCAAAGGGATCAGAAGCATGGACGCAAGGACTTGTTTTTTTCCAAGCATGTGAATTCCTCCTTTATCACTTTAGTTATAGGTTTTTCTAATTGGTTCTAAATATGCATGAAAATATAACGAAATGCTTTCCCGGGAAATAAAGCGGTTAATTTGTCTAATTTGAGGGGAAAATATCAATACACTTTTAAAGGAGGGATCACGTTGTTCAATCAGCGGAAAGGACTCAGCCCCGCAACAATGATTATAGGGTCAACTTTGCTTATTGCTGCTTTATCACCACAGATCCGCCACAGAATTAGCGGGTTTATTTCAGGACAAATGAACAGACAAAATTCTAAAAATAACATGTTAGATGATTCTAATGTAGGGAATATGGTCAAACAAGCACTTGGCGGCGGTAATAATCAGGAACGTTCGCAAAATCAAAGCCAACAGCAAAATGGCCGTCAGCATCAGCACGCTGGAGCGCAGCAAACCCAGCACCAGCATACCCAGACTCAAACAAGGCAAACTGAGACAGCAGCGAAAAAAAGACAGCCGCATTATGCTGAACCCATTCAATTTGATCAAAGCGCTATGAATGTGATGGACGACAACACCATGATGGAAATGCTGGAGGACTTAGAACCCGGACGTTAAACGTGTAATCGTTTTATATTTTTACACCTGTTTTGGAGTACAATTGGTGAGCATAAAAAAAATCCTTCTATCGTTCAATAGGAAACATTGGAAGGATTTTTTTTATTTATGCTGCCACTCTATCCAAAACAATCACTATTGATCCATTGTTACTTTCCTCATCAAAAGCTGAAAAGGACAGAACATTAGATAACACCGCTACTGGTAGATCTAACCCGACTGAGATTTTATTTTTTGCTTCAACGCTCAACATATAATAGAAACAGTAGACACAGCAAAAGGATCCCTGACTGGAATATTGAGCAACAATTGTTTTTTAGATTTCTCGTTTGTTAATATGCTTCGTTTCCTCAAGGAATAATAAAAAGGATGCTACACGATCTAACACCCATTTTATGCTTTGATTCTCCATATAAACGTTAAACTAGTCATTAAAACTTCCGGCAAATATCTTGTATTGTAGAAGTAACGATATTCAGCAAAGCCTTTTATTCGTTCACCTTCGACAACCAACATGCAATCTCTAAAACTAAAGATGGGATACCCACATTAAAACCCTTGCTACTGAATCGTTTGTCTACAGCCGACATTGGACTTTTTCACCTCAATTTCTTTATATAAATAATGGATGTTAAGAAAAAAAGTATGATATATTGAGATTAAATATAATTTGGAGTGTGATAACTTGATTAAAAAATCTGCCTATCTTAGCAGCCCTCTGTTCAGTTGGAGTATCTCTAGTTACTATAAGTAGGGTCATTGAATTATCAGTTACTTTTAATTGGATAGTATTATTACTTGGTGTTGCTATGACATTATATAGTGCAGTATGTCTTGTGGCATATTCAATGCAATTAAGAGAAACAACTAAGTAGTAACTAGTGATATCTCAAATAAAAACAAGCATGTTTCAATATGCTTGTTTTTTCATTTACATAAACTGGTTGATACCTTCAAACTTCATCAGTCTCAACATTTCCATCCTCTTTAATACACCAAATCGAAACTACTTAAATGAATTATAAAGCCCAAGCATGTGAAAAATACAACCTTAATATCCCTCCAGAGTTCCAGTTGAAAGGAAAGTCTGTCTTGATAACTGAAAAAGATGATTATATCGAATCAAACAGCTGGGTCATTTATTATTAATATTTTCGTAGATATAGATCTAATTAAACAATAGTTAGTATTATTGGACTCATTGTAATTATTATGGGCATTGTTTTACGAAAAATTCTGGTAGCTATTCTGAAAAGTAATCTTTTGTCGTCGAGTTAGGTTCTATACGACGATCACGGAGTTTTCGTCAATTTGATTTATTTTAATCCTTGGGTTTGAATTTTGTAGAATATCCAGCAGCTAATAAAAAGATAATAGCAAGAACATATGCTAAAATACCTTGATGAAATATGAATATAGAAATTAAATTAGACGCTACAGCAAGAATAATAAAAATAATTGTATATATGTTTAATCTCAATAGGGTGACCTCCCTTGGTTTGCTAAGCAAGTGTTCATACAGCTAAATGGCCTTATGCAGAAACCTCACCTTCTGAAGTTGGTGTAGTCCCCGTTTTATATACGATCAATAAAAACTTCTATGCAGGAAATCTCCGTGCCTAACTTGATACCAATAATATTTAACTTTAAACCCAACAGCCATCGTTTTTAACTCTAATTGGTTTTGAATTTAATATCTGCTTTCCCATTAGTCTTTTCATAATTTTATCATTTAAATCGCCATTATGAAACTCATTGTTTAGTATTACCCGGAAGGTCAGTCAGACGTTTTTCGACTGTTTAGCAACATTGTTTACTAACCTGCTTCTTCCACTTGCCGTAGTAATCTTATAGTTTTTAACCTCTATACTATGCCTATCTTTATAAAAGTCAGGACGCGAACTTCAAGCACTTTTACCTTTTGAGGTTGCTCTAATCAAGGCCTGGTAATCTGCCTGAATCATTTGTTCATTGGTTCTGATAGAGCATATTCAGATGTTAAGTTTACATCAACTTCACTTATTTTCTCGACTGTGTGAAGTAAAAGAGTAAAAATAAATCACAAAAAAGAAATAACCCATGAAACCTTTACATTAAAGGATTCATGGGTCTTTCATTGAAATGATCAAAACGAAGCGGATTACACGCTGTTACGCTTCTTCAGCTTCAATTACTCTGGATTGATCATTGAATATACCTGAATCAATTTCCTTCGTTACCTTACTTGTAATGAGGCCTGATGTCATACTTCCGCTGACATTCAGAGCAGTACGCCCCATGTCGATTAACGGTTCGATTGAGATTAATAAACCGGCGAGTGCAACAGGCATATTTAATGATGATAAAACAAGAAGCGCCGCGAATGTCGCTCCGCCGCCAACACCGGCCACACCGAAGGAGCTGATGGCAACGACTGCGATAACTGTGATAATAAACACCGGGTCAAACGGATTTTGGCCGACAGTCGGAGCAATCATCATCGCCAGCATAGCAGGATAAATGCCGGCGCATCCATTTTGGCCGATTGAAAGTCCGAACGAACCGGCGAAGTTTGCAATTCCTTCCGGCACACCCATGCTTTTCTGCGTTTTAATATTCAGCGGCAAAGCACCCGCGCTTGACCGTGACGTAAACGCAAATACAAGTACTGGCAGCGCCTTTTTCAAATAAACAATCGGGTTCAAACCGCTGAGTGTCAGCAGCAGCAAATGAATGATAAACATTGTGATTAACGCGGCATATGAAGCAACCACAAACATCCCTAATTTTAAAATGCTGTCAATATCACTCGTCGCAATCGTTTTTGTCATAATGGCCAGCACCCCATAAGGCGTCAGTCTCAAAATGAGGGTGACAACACGCATGACAATGGCATAAACGGCATCAACCATTTTTTTAAATGTTTCTGCCTGTTCCGGCTGTTTATGCTTCACACCGAGAAATGCCATTCCAAGGAAAGCAGCAAAAATGACGACTGCGATCGTTGAAGTCGGTCTAGCTCCTGTAAAATCTAAAAACGGGTTTCCCGGCAGCAGTTCAACAATTTGCTGCGGCAGCGATTTCGCTGTCATATCTTCTGACTTCTGCTGAAGCTCCTGTCCCCGCGAAAGCTCTGTATCTCCTTGGTCAACCTGAATCGCCTGCAGGTCAAAAGAAAGCGCGGAGGCAATACCGACAGCTGCCGCTACAGCTGTTGTTGCCACTAATATCCCGATGATCAAACCGCTGATTTTTCCGAGGTTTTTTGTCAGCTTCAGCTTTGTAAATGCGCCGAGAATTGAAATGAAAACAAGCGGCATGACAACCATTTGAAGTAATTTGACATATCCGCCCCCGGCAATATTAAACCAGTCCGCTGTTTGAAAGACTATATTTGAAGTCGGGCCGTAAATCAGCTGAAGTGCAAATCCGAACACAATCCCCAGCCCCAGCGCAGTAAATACACGTTTAGAGAAGGAAACATGTTTTTTCTGCATAACAAAAAGCCCTAAGATAAGTAACAATAAAATAAATACATGTAATACAACCAGTAAAGTTTCCAAAGCAGGTAAACTCTCCTTTTCAAATTTTCTCATTTACTATATTACACTAATTCCGATAGGTCAAGTGCGAATTACTCAAACTAAGACTTCAAGGAAAAAAACCTTATGTAATCCCTTTTTGTTCTTTTCTTTCCCTTCCATCTTTAGTACTTTATATAAGGGTGATACTATTTGCTGAAAGAACTGTTTGTAAACTTGACCATTTTAATCACATTCAATTATCTCTTCACCCACCTGTTTAAAGAAAGGTTAGTACATAAAAAAGACAGCATATCCTTCCAAGCTGTTAAAGGGCTGGCCTGCGGTTTGCTCGGGGTTATTCTAATGGTTTTTGGATTTACCTATCAGCATTCAATCATTGATCTTTGAAATATCCCTATCATGATTGCCGCTCTTTATGGGGGCTGGGTATCAACGGCAGCGGCCTTAGTTATAATCGCTGCAGGCCGCATGCTGATCACGATAAACACATCTGCAATATACTCGGTTATGATCATTTGTATCACTACCATCCCTTCACTCATTGTTTCTAGAAGAAAAAAAGTTGATTTAAAACATGCTTTCTATCTTTTAATGATCACAAATAGCATGATCTCCTTTTCCTTTTATTTTCTTATAGATTTACATTCATATGAACTTCACTTATATTTTTGGATCACCTCGATAGCTGGCGGCATGCTCAGTTTATATATTATTGATCATGAAACAAATGCACATCTTCTTTTTAAACAATATAAGTTTCAAGCGCACTTTGACTTTTTAACAGGCATTTATAACCGAAGAAAGTTTGAAGAAATCACACAAGATCTGTATCAACAAGCAGCCAATACCCCACATATTCAATTCGCACTAATTTATATAGATATCGACCATTTTAAAACCATCAATGACCAATACGGCCATCATGAAGGGGATCATGTGCTGAAAGAACTGGGTTCTCGTCTGAAGCAGAGCATCCGAAATACTGATCCTGCCGCACGAATTGGCGGTGAGGAATTTGCCGTGCTCCTGCCGAACTGTACACTTGATAAAGCAGCCCAGATCGCGGAACGGATCAGATGTGCTATCAGTGACACACCAATTAGATTAACAAATGGTGAAGAGCTGTCAGTTACGATATCACTGGGTGCCTCTCATTATCCCAATAATACGGGTCATCCTGAATCTTTGCCGATTCTTGCCGATCAAATGCTGTACAAAGCGAAAGAAAACGGACGAAACAAAGTATGCTTCTCAGAAAAAAAAGAATGAATTCAATGTTCGAATTCATTCTTCCAATCTGAAAGACGTTTTAAAGGCAGAAAAGCCGGTATAAGATCTCCCTGATACACGTTTGCTATAAATGCCGCTGTATCATCAGCTTGATAGAGCTCAAGAATGGTTTGCAGCGCTTCCCGATCTTGGTCCTCCGCTCTGACAACAATTAAATTCATCTCTACCTTAGGCATTAGTCCGCCGCTCTTTATCGTATGTTTTTCCGGGTTCAGTCCCGCTTTTTTTGCTTCAGACGGTTTCATGACAAAGACGTCGGCGCCACTCACTGCATCCTGTTGCCGGACGGCTTTTAATTTCAGGTGCCTCAGATTATCTTTAATCATATCGACTGAACCTGTTCCGTTAAATCCGTTTTTCAACGTTAGCAATCCTGCCTCCTGAAGCACCGTAAGCGCCCTGCCAAAATCAAGTGCTTTATCCGGTACAGAAACGACAGCCCCTCGTGGTATATCTTGGATTCGATTATATCGTTTTGAATATATGCCCATAGGCGTTATGTATGTCGTACCGAGCGGTGCCAGCTTAAGTTTGTATTTTTGGGTGAACGACTGAAAATAAGAAATGTTTTGAAAAGCGTTGGCATCAATTTCTTTGTTAGCAAGCGCGATATCAGACTCCGCATAATCAGAAAAAGGTTTCAGCTGAATATCCAGCCCTGCTTCTTCAGCTTTTTTAGCAATATAGTTCCATATTGCTTCGTCAGACTCAGCAATTCCAATTTTTATTGTTTCATGTTCTGCTGACGGTGAGCATGCAGTAAATGAAACGAGAAGAACAACAACGAAACTGCATATAAGCCACTTTTTCATTGTGACCATACTCCTATCTATGTATTAGAGCATACAAGCAATATCAGACATAAAATCAAACGCTCTCTTAGTTGATAGACGTTGTCATTTGAATATTGATTAACTTTTACCTTACTCATATCCAATAAGGTTGTCAATTCCTATCACATAGTCTTCCCGAAAAGAAGGAATATCTAAGGCAAACGTATGATCACATATCGAGAAAACAGATGAATTTCCGTAAATAAATATCAAATTGAAAAATAAATATGGTATTTTCCGAAAAAAGTTTCATTTAGCAGTTGTTTTTTTTGACGATTACTGGTAGAGTAAAGGTAATTATTTTTGTTCGAACTATCTTTAAGAAGAAAGTTTTGTAAGAGTTTTCGTCTTGAAAGTTTGTTAAGAGCAAGAATAGTGAATTTAAGCGTTATGATCGCTTTAGGAGGAAATTTCATGTTAGAAGGTAAAGTAAAATGGTTCAACTCTGAAAAAGGTTTCGGATTCATCGAAGTAGAAGGTCAAGACGATGTATTCGTTCATTTCTCTGCTATTCAAGGCGAAGGCTTCAAAACTTTAGAAGAAGGCCAAGCTGTTTCTTTTGAAATCGTTGAAGGAAACCGCGGACCACAAGCTGCTAACGTTACTAAAGAAGCGTAAGCATAAATTGATATGAAAAACTGCAGGTGCAAACCTGCAGTTTTTATTTCGATAAAAAGCTGTTTTGCATATGCAAAACAGCTTTTTTTATTAGTTTGCAATATCCCGTTTTATGAAGATTCCGAAAGCAAGCAACAGGAAGACAACAAAATAAATCACCAGCATCACAATGGAGAATGTCATTGTCATCCCTTCCACTAACGGTGTTCCCTCTACATACTGCATCAGATTAACATTCGCAAATAAAATATACTTTGCCCAGTCAAACTTCACCGCCATAAACGCAGTGGCTGTCGTGCCCGTTACCAATAAAAAGATAGAAAACCCTACAGCAAGAGAGCTGTTTCTAAATACCGCGGACAGCATAAATGCCATCGTTGCCAGCATTAAAGCCGCAACAGATTCTGAGAGATACGTTTTGGCCAAATATCCCAACATATTTTGCTCCAATACATGACCATCCTTATAGATTAAATGAACATTCGCGGCAGTGTCCCCGCCTGTTCCAAAAAAGACCAGTCCCAGCAAAGTTGAACCTATAAATAAAATAAACAGCAATAAGAGACCAAATAAAAGAACGGTAATATATTTAGAAAGCAGAATTTGAAAACGGCTGAGCGGCCGGATCATTAACAGCTTAACCGTACCCCAGTTAAATTCGTTTGCGACGATGCCAGCTGCAATTATAATCGTGAACAGCCCAGTAAGGATAGTAAAACCGGCAGAATCCGTTACATAAGACCAAACGGTATATCCAGTGTCACTCGGGATATTATGTTCAATGCGATAGTTATTGATTGTGATCGTTTCTTCATATTGTCCTTTCAGGGAAGGATCTTCTTTCATTGCCTTCTTCAAATCACTATTTT
Organism: Bacillus sp. T17B1; assembly: GCF_026796395.1. Classification (NCBI taxonomy): domain Bacteria; kingdom Bacillati; phylum Bacillota; class Bacilli; order Caryophanales; family Bacillaceae; genus Bacillus; species Bacillus sp. T17B1. The sequence continues at coordinate 92,618 of NZ_JALAYA010000015.1, read as the reverse complement.
GTGCTTGAAGCGTCTCTTTCCACTTCGGATTTGCTTCATCAGTTGAAAAGTGGTTTGTTAAAAATGCCCACCCGATCATTGTCAAAGCAAGAATTCCGATCATCACCCATGTTCCGACACGGCTGAAAATTTTGATCCACTCATTATAAATCAAATTAAGCATGTTGAACCTCCTCTTTTGCTTCGCCTGTGATTTCTAAGAAACGGTCCTCTAATGATTTTGCAATTACTTTGACTTCATAAATGCGGATTTGCTGCATGACCAGCAATTCAATCACTGCAGGGACGTCCTCTTTAGCCAGTTTGATTTCCAAACCGTTTGTCTTGATTACCGAATCATATTCTCTTAGAATCGCAGCAGTTTCCTTCGGCTGCTCCACTTGGAAGAAATATGTATCCTTTTCATCAGTTATTTCATCTCTTACATTCTGAATATCGATAAGCTTTCCTTTTTGGATAATCGCAATTCGGTCACACATCAGTTCCATTTCTGACAGCAGGTGACTTGATACGATGACAGCCATTCCTCTTTCTCGCGTCAGCTTCTTTAAATGGTCTCTAATTTCTCTGATTCCCGCCGGATCAAGGCCGTTTGTCGGTTCATCCAAAATCAGCACTTTCGGATCGTGCAGAAGGCATTGTGCCAAGCCGAGACGCTGTCTCATTCCCAGAGAGTAGGTTTTCACTTTATCATGAATTCTATCTTTGAGGCCGACTAGTTCCACCACTTCATCAATTTTTTCCTTCGTGACACCCTTTACCATCCTTGCGTATTGCTGGAGATTTTTATATCCGCTTAAAAATTTATACAGCTCTGGATTCTCTACAATAGCCCCGATATGTTTGATTGCCTTGGCATAATCTTTCGTGATTGATTGGCCGCAAATAAGCACATCACCTTGTGACAGCTTCATTAAACCGACCATCATTCTGATTGTCGTCGTTTTCCCCGCTCCATTCGGTCCCAGAAATCCAAATACTTCGCCTTCGCGAATCGTAAAACTTAGTTGATCAATGATCGTCCGGCCTCTGATGTTTTTTGTCACATTTTTTAATTCCAATACTGTTTTCATCAAATTCCTCCTCTTTCTAGTAAACTTCCATATTCGTTTTAAACCATTGCAGCACGGACATACCCTCCTGCTCGCGAATCTCTTCCACATTACGCTGTGCCACTTTTTCTCCGTCGGCGAGTACGATGACCTCGTCAAGCAGGGTTTCAATTTCATCAATTTCATGTGTGGCTATGACAACGATTTGCTGCTCAAAATCAATATAAGAAACGAGGCTGTTGACAATTGAATCCCTGACCATCGGATCAAGTCCTGAAAAAGGTTCATCAAGCAAGATGACAGGTGCCCGTCTTGCTAAAGCAAGGACGATTTTTAGCCTTCCCCGATTTCCTTTTGATAACTTTTTGACCTTTTTTTCCGGGTCAAGCTGCATGTCATTCAACAGCTTATAAGCTTGTTCTGTTTGAAAATCAGGAAATTGCGACTGATAAAAATCCGCCATATCCTTTACAGTGAAATGCGGATAAAACATATCAAGCTCTGTAAGATAAGCCGCTTGACGCACCATATCTCTCGTAACCTGCTTTTCATCCGCTTTTACACATCCTGAAGTCGGAAAGAGAAGGCCAGCCATCATCTTTAAAGTCGTTGACTTGCCGCTGCCGTTAGGTCCAATCAGTCCATAAATTCGTCCGGATGATAAGGTGATCGATACATTATTGACGGCGGTGTGCCGGCCGAATTTTTTTGATACATGTTCCAAGTTGATTTCCATTTTAGCTCCCCTCAGTGAATGTTTTAATCCTTTCTACCATTTCCTCTTTCGATAGCCCCAGCTCTGTCATTTGCTTCACAAAGCCTTCCAGCACTTCCCGTGTCAGCCTGTCCTTCAGCTCATCTACAATTTCTGCTTTCTCCGCAATATATGTGCCTTGACCCCTTCGTGTCTCCACAATACCCAGCCTTTCCATCTCACTGTATGTCCTTTGAATTGTATTGGGATTTACCTTGGTTTGAATCGCCATTTCTCTCACAGAAGGAAGCTTGTCTCCTGGGAGCAGCTCCTTCCTGACCAGCCGATAAAAGACCTGATCTGCGATTTGCAGATAGATCGGTTTCGAGGATTGGAGATGATTATCCATATTCACACCTCGACTTTACGATCAAGCAGTTTTGAAGCCAGGATGAGTAGCAAGACCGTGATGATTATAGCAATAGGAAACCCTAGCACAGACATATGTATAGGTTTTAATTCCAAACTCCAAACATTTTGGAAGTGGAATTCAAAATTGCAATAGACTGTTACCGGCCAGAAATGCTTTTGAGATTCTAATAATGGGCTTATGAGGTATTTATCGAGAAAGAACCACACTGTGGCCAGCAGCCCCATTGCAGCCCATCGCATTCCGCGCCAATTCCTTACAGAGTGATATACAGTCCAGAATACAATGACTGTTACTGACATATATAACGAGGAAATAAGCCCGTATATATTCAGCAAAACCACTGTACTTGTTATATCAGCTCGATGCTCCAACAGATTATTTACCGAGAGCATGTGATAAATCCAAATACCATAGGCTGTTAATGCCAATTGAATCATAAATTGATAGAGCAAAGATGCTGCCAATTTGGAAGAAAGCAGCCTGAAACCGCCATTTGGATTATACAGCCAAAGCTGCGATTTCCCCTCTTTGTGAAGATGATAAAACACAAAAACAGGGGTTAAGAACAGAAGTAAAACAGCAACTGCAACAAAGAAACCAAAAATGACAAGTGGTTCTTTCGTGCGAGAAGCTATGATATGACCTGTCATCAAACAGAATATGATTCCGCAAATCCATACTAGCAACCATATTCTCGAAAGCTTTATATCTTTCTTTAACAGACCTAAAAAAGAATCCATGTCTTTCCCTCCCGGAAGCCTCTTCAGTGTATGAGTAACATAGTACACTAGATCTAAGTCTAATACAACATATTCCATGGATTTATTTGATAAAAAAACATAATATATACATACAAACAGCAAAAAAAGGCAAATCCGCCATGTGTATACGGATTTGCCTTTTTGATTACTTTTTCTTATTTTTCATGGAGAGCAGTGCATCACGATAGCTGCGGTCCTGCATTTTGTCACTTTCCTCAGTGACCTCTTCTTCTGCCTGATCTGCATCAGAATGCTTAAACTTTTGCAGCGCCTGCCTGTAAATATCATCCCCCATTGTGTCACGTTTCTCTTTTGGAGAATCGCTTTTGACAACGGATGGCGTATGCTCGGCAGACCTAGCTTCAGCAGGGTATTGCGCATCGTTTTTTTCCTCTTCTGGAGGGACGATTCTATCAGTTGCTTCTTGCTTCTCGGGTCCAGGTGAGGCATTGCGGACATTAAATGTAATAAGGGCCGCAATGACAATGACAGCAGCAATAATTGCTATAATAATGGCCATTTCAACCTCTCCTTACTGTCCTGCTGTTAGGTTTCCTGTGACTTGGCTGACGCGTCTTCCTAAGGCGCGTCCAAGCTGAATACCTTCCTCAGACATTAACTCATCACTGTCAACCGGACAAGTGACGCCTGCTCCGTAATAAGAGCCGTACAGTGCGTTTTCAGGCACGTTGCCAGGCAGACCGACAACAATCATCCCTTGATGGAACATTGGGGTGATTAAGTTGTGCATTGTCATTTCCAAACCGCCGTGTGTCGTTGCCGTTGTGCAGAATACTGCGCCGACTTTGTTAATCAGTTCGCCTTCAGCCCACAGGTAGCCGAGTCTGTCGATCCAAGTTTTTAGACCTGCACTGATTGTTCCGAAATGCCCCGGGCATCCCCAAATAATCGCGTCCATGTCTTTAAGCTTGCGGATATCCGCCTGATCTACGTGGTCGATGAACACTTCAGCCGCGTCGTTTTCCCGAGCGCCTTCAGCAATCGCTTCTGCCAATACCTTCGTATGTTCGCCTTCACTGTCATACACTACATAAATTTTCATTCAGGAAACCTCCATGTACAGTTTAAGATTCCTTAACTTCTTTTGGAGCCGGAAGCAATGAAAGCTCCTCTTTTTTCTTCTTGCGCAATTTATCTTTTCTGACGTCACGCAGGAAGATACTTAAAATTAATCCTGCTACGCAGAATAATGTTGCCCACATAAAGGCGTCATTAATTCCCATGACGTTTGAATCGAGTGTCGCGTGTTTATAAATATGAGTGTAAATATACGTTTTCGCTGTCTCATAAGGTACATTCATATTCACCATTAAATTCGAAACTGCATTTTGGAATGTATGGAGGAAGTTCGGGTCCGCCGTGTTTGTTTTATCTGCAATTTGTGAATAATGGAATGTCGTTCGGTTAGTATAAATCGTCGTAATTAAACTTGTTCCGATTGATCCGCTGATTTGGCGAAGCGTATTGCTCATCGCCGTTCCGTGGCTGTTCAGACGGGCTGGAAGCTGGTTCATCCCGGCTGTCATGACTGGCATCATTAAGAGAGACATACCAAATGCTCGAATAGCATAGATCAGCATGATGTGCGTATATGGTGTATCAATTGTCAATTGTGTGTATTGATATGTTGTCACCACTGTCACGAGAAGCCCAATAATCGCAAGCGGTCTCGGTCCGAATTTGTCAAACAAAATACCTGAGATCGGTGACATAATCAGCATCACGATCGCACCCGGAAGCAGAAGCAGACCGGATTGAAGCGCCGTAAATCCGACCAGGTTTTGCAGATAGATCGGCAACAGGAACATACCAGTGTAAAGTGCCACTGTAATAATGATATTGATTACACTTGATAATGAGAAAATGTCATATTTAAACACTCTGAAATCAAGCATCGGATCATCGTGCCGCAATTGCTGAACCACAAAAGCAACGATTGCAATGACGCCGATTATAACTGTAGACAGTACAATCGGGTCGGTCCAGCCGTCAGAACCCGCTTCACTGACTCCGTATAACAAGGATGCGAATCCGACAATCGAGAGGATCGCTCCAAGTGTGTCGAGTTTGATTTTTTGCGGCTCCACCAGATTCTTAAATATGAAGAAAGCCACAATGATAACAATTGCGCCGATCGGCACAAGTCCGTAAAACATGATGCGCCATGTGTAATGCTCGATAATCCACCCAGAAAGAGTCGGGCCGACCGCTGGCGCAAACATCATCGCAAGTCCGAAAATCCCCATTCCTTTCCCCCTGCTTTCAGGCGGGAAGATTAACAGAATGGTTGTCATAACGAGCGGCTGCAAGATACCTCCGCCGACGGCTTGGATCAAACGGCCGATCAGCATTACAGAGAAGTTAGGTGCGATACCGCAGACTAACGTACCAAGCGTAAAACAGAACATAGCGACGAGAAAAAGACTCCGTTGGCCGAACCGTGTAATCAGGAAGGCAGATAACGGAATCAATACGCCGTTAACAAGCATGTAACCTGTTGTCAGCCACTGAATCGTCGTTGCACTTACACCAAATTCAGTCATTAAGTGCGGCATTGCGACGTTAAGCAATGTTTGGTTTAGTATTGCCAAAAATAAACCCGCCATTAGCACAATCAGCAATGTCATAGGGTTTTTTGTGTTTTTGTCTTTGCCTGTAGCCATCTAAGACAACCTCCTTTCATGGTTTGATGACTGATCTGTTTTACTCAGAAATCTTAACAGATGCATTCATACCAGGAAGCACCTTATCAGATGGGTTTTTGATTGAAATTTTAACAGGAACTTTTTGCGTTACTTTTGTGTAGTTTCCGCTTGAATTTGTAGATGGAAGCATATCAAAAGTTGAGTTAGTCGCATAGCCAATTTCTTCTACAGTGCCGTCAAAAGTTGTATCAGGATCTCCGTCAACGACTACATCTACACTATTACCCACTTCAATATCGGCAATATCTGTTTCTTTAATATTTGCTGTGATGTACAGGTTGTCCATATCAATGGTTTGCGCAATTGTAGTACCAGCTTGTACAGTTTGTCCGTTTTTCACTTCGTTTTTCACAATTGTTCCATCCATAATGGATTTCACATCAACAGTTTGTTCACCTTTAATTTTTGCAACTGTGTCGCCTTTTTTCACTGTTTTTCCTTCTTCAAGATTCCAGTCGGATACTTTACCTGCTGCTGGGGCTGAGATAGCTGCCATATCGCCGGCTACTTTTGCTTCATCTGTTTTTACGTAGTTTGTGCTTTGATAATAGTAGTAAGCACCTCCGCCTATAATTGCAAGAACAACAATCAAACCGATAATGTTGGTCAGAATTAAACGTCCTCTGTTCATTTTGTTTTTCTCCTTTCGTTTCATCCTCTATCATTTTGTGGAAAGATGGTGAAAATATGTGGGGAGTTTTCAATTACCGCTTTTTTCTGAACAGCCTTCAGCGAGCTTCGCTAAGCTCCCTGCAAGCTTGCACAAATATTGAAGCTGAGACGTGTCAAGCTCCTGATACAGGCTCGCGCCCATTTTTGCGTATTGCACAGCAGCTTTCTGTAAAAGCTCTTCCCCCTCTTCGGTTAACTGAATCATTACGATACGGCGGTCACCCGGACTGTCATACCGATTCATCAATTGCCGGTTATATAGGATATCAGTCATCCGCGTAACAGAAGCAGGCTTAAGATCAAGCGGCATGGCCAGCTTGCTGAGCGGCGTGCTTCCGCTTTGATGAATTTTAAACATCAGTAAATATTGAAGGACTGTAATATCAAAAGGCTCAAGTACAATCTCCAATATCTTCTTCTGCTTTTTATAGATAGCCCGAGACGTATCAAAGAGCTGTTCAAAAGTGAGCAAAGCACGTTCTGATTCAGTCAACTCCTTTTCACCTCATTCCTCAATAATAGTTCACAAGATAAAATATTAATAAATGAAAGAAGATTTGTCAAAGGAAAAATTTCTTTTTTCCTTGTATTTTTTTCTCAAACGGTTTCTTGCTTTTATTAAATAAAAAAAGCCCTAAAAAGGGGCTTTTCATTACGAAAATTGATGGCTGACACCGGATTCTTCATTTCTGAAAAAGTTCTTCAACGCCTGAAAAACATCAGATTTCTGTTTTAAAATATAGTACTTAAATTTCTCGTCTTTCACATTTTTATATGCAGACATTAATGTTGAATGCCTGTTGTACTGATTGACCTCGCCGTAACAGAATAGATTGGCCTTCTTCATAATATCATTAACCAGTTTCACACAACGCGCGTTATCCGATGTCAGGTTATCACCGTCAGAAAAATGAAAAGGGTAAATGTTGTAGCTGGCGGGATTGTACTTTTCGTCAATAAGCTCAAGCGACTTCCGGTATACGGAAGAACAGATCGTTCCGCCGCTTTCCCCCTTTGAGAAGAAGTCTTCCTCCGACACGACTCTTGCTTCTGTATGATGGGCAATAAATTCAATTTCAACGGTCTCATATTTTGTCCGCAAAAAACGGGTCATCCAGAAAAAGAAACTTCTGGCCATGTATTTTTCCCAAACCCCCATACTGCCGCTTGTATCCATCATTGCTAAGACGACGGCTTTTGACTCGGGCTTTGTTATGTCATTCCACGTCTTATACTTCAGGTCCTCCGGGTAAATCGGATAAAACGACGGCTTCCCTGACATCGCGTTTCGTTTAAAAGCTGACATCATTGTTCTTTTCTTATCAATATTACCTGTTAACCCTGTTTTACGGATATCATTAAATTCAATATCTGTATGAAGGATATTGTCCCGCTCTTTTTGCTGGAGATTCGGAAGTTCTAATTCCTTAAAAAGCGCTTCTTCTAAATCCATTAATGAAACTTCTGCTTCATAATAATCTTCGCCTGCCTGATCACCGGCGGCCTGCCCTTTTCCAGGTCCCTGTTTTTTGTCTGATCCATCCCGGGCCACAACATCTCCAACCTTGCTGTCGCCTTCTCCTTGCCCTACGTGTTTATTTTTATCATAGTTATAACGGATTTTATACTCATCCAATGAACGGATTGGGATCTTCACTACATCTTTTCCATTAGACATAATAATACTTTCCTCAGTCACGAGGTCCGGAAGATTGTTTTTGATCGCTTCCTGCACTTTTTTCTGGTGGCGCTGCTGGTCATCGAAGCCTTTGCGATGGAGGGACCAGTTTTCCTCAGAAATCAAAAAATGGCCGCTGTCATTTTGGGACATGAATTCCCCTCCTTAACCATTTGTGGTCGTGATACATACGTATTCCGGCTTGTGCCAGATTATGAAACAAGTCTTTCGATAAGATTTATATTCATCATATGCACAAAAGCATGGTTAATTGACAAACTATTTAGAAAATGGGACAAAATAACCCGCCCTATTCGGACGGGTCAAGGTACTTATCGGTTCAGCAGGCTGCCGACATATTTCAGCAGCTCATTAGCACTCGTCGAGTTGTAGCCGTGCTCATCAATTAAACGGGCCACGACTTCATTTACCTTTTTCAGCTGCTGCTCATCCGGCGTTTTTGTTGATGTCGTAATTTTAACAACATCCTTTAGATCAGCAAACAACTTTTTCTGAATGGCTTCACGCAGCCTCTCATGAGAATTGTAATCAAACCGCTTCCCTTTTCTCGCATAAGCCGAGATGCGGATTAAGATTTCTTCGCGGAACGCTTTTTTGGCGTTTTCCGAAATGCCGATCTGCTCTTCGATCGATCTCATAAGCTTTTCGTCAGGGTTCATTTCTTCTCCTGTCAAAGGATCACGAAGCTTGTTTTTATTGCAATAGGCCTCTACGTTATCGAGGTAATTGTCCATAAGGGTTTTAGCTGATTCTTCATATGAGTACACAAACGCTTTTTGAACTTCCTTTTTCGCAATGTCGTCATATTCCTTGCGGGCGGCAGAAATAAAGTTCAAATACCGCTCCCTGTCCTCGCTTGAAATCGAAGGGTGCTGATCAAGACCTTCTTTTAAGGAACGAAGAACATCAAGAGAATTGATCGACTCCATATTTTTTCTGATAATCGTTGAAGAAATCCGGTTGATCACGTACCGCGGATCAATGCCGCTCATTCCTTCGTCGTTATATTCTTTTTTCATATCCTCAACGTCGACAGAATTATACCCTTCCACACTTTCTCCATCATACAGTCTCATTTTCTTGACCAGATCAATATCCGACCGCTTCGGTTCTTTTAATCGGGTAAGAATCGAGAACATCGCAGCAACCTTCAACGTATGCGGAGCAATATGAACATCCGACACATCGCTCTCCGCGATCATTTTTTCATAAATTCTCTCTTCCTCAGACACTTTTAAGTTATAAGGCACCGGCATCACAATGATTCTAGAGTGCAGGGCTTCATTTTTCTTATTAGAAATAAATGAGCGATACTCCGTTTCATTCGTGTGAGCCACGATCAGCTCATCAGCAGAAATTAACGCAAATCGCCCGGCTTTAAAATTCCCTTCCTGTGTCAATGAAAGCAAATGCCAGAGAAATTTCTCATCACATTTCAGCATCTCCTGAAACTCCATCATCCCGCGATTCGCTTTATTCAGCTCTCCGTCAAACCGGTATGCGCGCGGATCTGATTCTGAACCGTACTCAGCAATGGTTGAGAAATCAATACTTCCCGTCAAATCAGCAATATCCTGAGATTTCGGATCAGACGGACTGAATGTTCCAATTCCCGTACGTTTATCTTCTGAAAAGAAAATGCGCTCAACCTTCACATCCTCAATTCTTCCTCGATACTCTTCCTCCAGCCTCATGACATTTAAAGGAGAAAGACTTCCTTCTATTCTAATGCCGTATTCTCTGTAAAAGTCATCACGCAAATGATGGGGAATTAAATGTAGAGGGTCTTCGTGCATCGGGCAGCCTTTAATCGCATATACAGCGCCATTATCCGTCAATGTGTATGCTTCGAGACCTTTTTTTAGCATCGTGACCAGCGTGGATTTACCGCCGCTCACAGGTCCCATCAGCAATAGAATCCGTTTTCTGACATCAAGACGTTTCGCGGCCGGATGAAAATACTCTTCCACAAGACGCTCTAAAGATTCCTCAAGCCCGAACAGTTCGCGGTCAAAAAAGCTGTACTTCTTACGTCCGTCAATCTCCTCTATCCCGCTGTCTTTTATCATATTAAAAACACGAGAATGAGCAGATTGCGCGACCATTGGATTTTCTTTAATAATCTCCAAATAATCGGAGAATGTTCCTTCCCATTTCAGCCGCTGCTCTTCCTCTCTGTACTGTTCAATTTTCTTTAATATATCCATAAGGACCTCCTCCATCATGTTTGATGCGCTATGCAAATAAGGTACTTTATAAAATCTATGCTACCATCTCGTGATACATGCTTTGGTTTCTTAAAAATAAGATACTTATACAGCGTTGACAAGGCAGACCGCAACCGTTCATAATGAAGAAAATACAGAATCATCCAGACTCTGACAGCACGGAAAAATTGAAGAGGGGGAGAGACGGTGAAAACAATCATCATGATGGGTGTCATTGTCACTTTTTTAGTATCAATTTTTACTGCAGGGTACGAAAGCAAGCCGGGAAAAGAATAAAAAAGGGTGCTCCTCGTAAGAGCACCCTTTTTTGTATAACAGAACAATGTTTTATGGTTTTTCTTTAATCTTTGATTGATGATCACTTCTTTTCCCCTGACAACTGCGCCTCGATATTCTCCACATAAACCTTGATATCCTTCTATGACGCCGGCAATCAGTTTCACTTTCTACCATTTAAAAAAGCTCGCGTGTCTTTTCACTGTAATGGTTGTTCCGCCGATTTCCCGCAGGCTTTTATCATGGCTCAATCCAAGCTTGATATCACCGGCATTTAATAAACCGTGATACATTAATGCAGCCTGAACATTTACATTTCACAATCACCTTTAACGCTAAGCTTCCCTTTCTCAGTCATATTCCCGCAAATATCAGTCAGGCTTTATAAATTGAATCGATCAAATTGAAGGAAGCCGCTGATTTTCATTATGCGAATACACACAGCCGCTCATTCTCTGCTTCCCCGAGAAAAAGACCTCTGCAGCCCGCGGCAGACAGCACTTCACTGATTACACCTTCACCTTTGATGCTGGCATGGTGGTATCCACCGCCTGCAGCGTGTCCGGCGCCATAAATTTTAAATGTCCCAGCTTTGTTGCCTCCATTACGATCCTTCTCACATCCTCGTGCATGTTTCTACCGATGCGCTCGGATCACAAGTATAGACCCCGCTGTATTCCACGGCTTCGATCTGGCAATTCGGCCCGATCTTCACTTTATTTCCGCGCACGGTTTTCACTTTTGTATTTGTCAGATCAATTTCGTCACCTTCGATCAGTTCAGCCGTTAAAACAGGCTGCGGCAGCAGTCTAAGCAATGTCAGCATCCCTTTCCTGCCTGTCACTTGAAGGTGGCGGCATCCGATCTCACGTACATAACTTTCCCCGGCAGAAAGCTTAATGAACACCTGGTCAGCGTTTAAAAGCCCGCTGACTTTGCATTTCCCTTCCGATTGAAAGGTTTCCGTTTCACAATCCGCTTCCATGACTGCTTTTCCGCTAATGACAATGTTATCAGCCTTGACTGTGCCGCCAATTGTTGTTGATCCAGCAATCTTTAATTGTTTTGCAGATAAATCTCCTTCAATGATACCTGTTCCGTTAATTCGAATAGATTTTGCTTCAACGTCTCCATGTATCTTTCCTGAACCGCTGATGGTTACCGCTTTCGCTTTGACGCTGCCGTCAGCTGTTCCGGTTCCATTAAAAGAAAAAGTGTCACACTCCACATCCCCGGCCACTGTTCCGCTGCCGTTGATTTCAACTGATTGAAATGTTCCTCCCTTTGAACTTCCTGATCCGTTTATCACCAGCTTTTCCATTACATCCATTGATGGCCCACCTGTATATATGTTGTTTTTAACTCCTCTGACGCTTTTACTAAATCTACCCGTTCCACAACCTTGACGGACGATTCAAACAGAATGCTGTCCGCTGCAGCCGCTATAAAACAAGTTGTGACACCGAGCTTCCGCAGCACAATCAGCTCCGTCTGTTTCTTGATCTCTTCAGTATCATGCTGTTTTAACACCTCTGCAGCCATTTTTGCTTCTGCCAGACTGACATTGCCGGACTGCAGGAGTCCTTCAAGCACATACAGCGATAGCAGATCTCGGGAAGAAAAAACCGAATCTCCTCCGCCATTTGAAAAAACATCAAGTGCAGTTCTTGAAATCAATCCTCTATGAATCAATTCATCAGCAGTCATGCTGACATCCTTCATTTTCGGTGACAGCATTTCCCTCATTTCATCCAGTGACAAATTTTCCTTCATCTTTTGAATCATTGAAATGCGGTTTAAAATATCCTCTCTCGGAAAAAACGTTTCTTGTCCTGTAAATGTGGATTTGCGTATAAACCATTCCTCAGGAATTAAGTTTTTCCGCTTCCACCGATACAGCTGACCATATGAAATTGATGTTTTTTCAAGCAATTCTTTTTTAGAGATTAATTGTTCTTCCATAAGTCCAGCTCCTTTGGTGGGTTCATTGTAACATAACACTGTTATGTTTTTAAGCCCAAAAACAAAACAAAGCATTTCCCACAGCACAAAAAAATCCGCCCATCATCAATGAGCGGATTTTCTCACTATGTTAAATCACGGTAATTTTGCTGACGCAGCGCTTCATAAACGAGAATCGCCGCAGTGTTGGACAGATTTAACGATCTAACGTGCTCTGTCATCGGAAGACGCAGGCAGCGTTCCATGTTATTTTGAATTAAATCCTTTGGCAAACCGCTTGTTTCTCTTCCGAATACGAAGAAATAATCCTCGTCAAGATCAGTGTAATCAAACGATGTATGAGGCTGCTGACCGAATTTCGTGATAAAGAAAAACTGGCCTTTTTGATATTCCTCAAACAATTCTTCTAACGAATCATGATACACAACGTTAACAAACTCCCAATAATCGAGTCCGGCACGCTTCAGCATTTTATCATCCGTTGAAAAGCCGAGCGGACGAATCAGGTGGAGCGTTGTATTGGTTGCTGCACAAGTACGTGCAATATTCCCTGTATTGGCGGGAATTTCTGGTTGATATAAAACAACATGTATTGCCACAATGTTCACCTCTGTTTTTCTTATCCGCTCATCATTATATCATTAATTAGTCTTTTGTCGTATCATCAACGATGTGAAAAAAGGCATATCGTATCGACGGCGTATATGCTGTAGAATCCTCGTATGACCAATACCTCATCCGGCTGTCATAGGACTGGGCATTGACAAGCGGCATATTGCCTTTGTCCTTCGCCACGACAATCGTTGTATGATTAAACCGGCCGTCTCCTTCAAAGTCATAGCAAATCACATCGCCCGGCATCAGCTCTTCCGCAGATTTCACCCGCACCGCACGAAGACCGGCCTTTGAATTCGACAAATACATTTTCATAGAATGAGCCACCGTCCAGCTGTAGCTCCATGAGCTTTGTTTCATCCACCAGCCTGATCCTCTATTCGGATGGCCGCGCATCGGCGCGCCTCCCGCTTGAAGGCACTGTGAAATAAAATTCGTGCAGTTATCGCTGAAATTTTTATATGCCGGGTTGCGCTTGTTCCAAAATTTCTCGGCATATTGCACAGCGCCGAGACGATCGTATTGAAAGGCCCTGCCAAACGCTTCCCTTTCCTCTTGAGTATAGTCAATAATACTGGTCCCTTCTTGAAATCCAGCCGGCTTTTTCGCAATGTCTTGATCACTAATCAAAATATGATCATAAAGGAAAGCCACCCGCTCCTCTATGTGCTCTTCCATATACAAGCTGTCGTCCTGCTCCTTACACACGTATTCGTAATGGATGGTATACGTAAGGCAGGTCGTTCCGTCATCCTCTACCCGCATATGATCGATGATGGCCTTTGCTTTCGCTTTTATGATGTCAACTTTACGTTTTTCCAGAAGCTTCTTCTTTCGCTCCATGACTTCAAGGTCTCCGACTTCAGACTCTTGTCTCATAGCATGCCCGTTAACCAAATAGCACAGCCGCTCCTCCGCTAATTGTTCTAAAATGTGCTTCAAGCTCACCCCACCCGCCATACTTTTTTTTTTCCTTCTGTTCTATACGTATGTCAGGACAGGCCTTGTTTAGTCATGCCTGAAGCTTTTAGCAACTCAATTCCTTTTTCAATTTCCAGCTTTGCCTCTTCATCCTTCTCTTTTTCAAGCGCTTTTTCAAGCTCTTCCGCATATCCATGGTCACCGATTTTACCGATCGCCCATGCAGCTGTTCCTCTGATAACAGGACGCGGATCTTTATGCATCAGTTCCGTCAATTCAGGCAGTGCGGAAGCATCCTTAAAATGGGCAAGGGCTAGAATGGCGTTTCGCTGAATCGGTTTCTTCCCGCGCCAAGAACCTGAGACATGTCCGAATTTCTCCTTAAATTCACGGTTGCTGATGGTCAATAACGGCTTCAATAATGGTTTGGCTATCTCAGGGTCAGGCTCCATTTCCGGATGAAGGTGAAAATCCTTCCCCTTATTGAGAGGACACACCGTTTGACACGTGTCGCACCCATACAGGCGGTTTCCAATCTTTGTCCGGAATTCATCAGGCAAAAACCCTTTCGTCTGGGTCAGAAAAGAGATACAGCGCTGCGCATTCAGCTGTCCCGGATTTACAAGGGCTCCCGTCGGACAGGCGTCCAGACATTTTGTGCAGGACCCGCACATATCTTCAATTGGCACATCAGGCTCAAAAGGTATATTCGTAATCATTTCTGCCAGATACACATAAGAGCCATACTCAGGCGTTGTGATCATACAATTTTTCGCGCTGAATCCGATGCCTGCCCGCTCTGCAACGGCCCGGTCAGACAATTCGCCAGTATCGACCATTGACTTTGTTCTGATATCCTCATGCTTGCTTCTCAGAAATTCCTCCAGCAGATCGAGCTTTTCCCTCAGCACATCGTGATAGTCTTTGCCCCAGGAGGCTCTGCAAAAAATGCCTCTGCGCTCAGTTCTCGTGCTTCTCGGCGCATCCTTCATTCTGGAAGGATATGCGAGAGCGATCGCCACAATTGATTTCGCTTTCGGCAAAAGCAGCTTCGGCGTCACCCTTTTCTCGATATCAGGCTCTTCAAAGCCGGAGAGATAGCCGAGTGATTCTTGAAGAATCAAACGGTCTTTTAAACTGTCAAATGTATCAGCGGTCGTAAAACCAATCTTGTCCACGCCAATGCTTTTCGCGTATTCAATTAATTCTTCTTTGAGCTGATAAACGTTCATGTTTTGCACAGCCTCCTTTCTTTGTGATAAAACGATACAGCGTATATAATAGGTTGATATCACGTAACTGGAGTGAATGCTAGTGAATATCAAACTTGATTCTGTTATTACTGAGCGTGCGGCCGGCTTACATGCGGCTGCTGTGATTTATGAGAATATTGATGTCAGCTCCTCTCCGCAAATGCTGAAAGGCAGGCTTCGCCTATTTCAAGAATCCCTGTTTTTCGATTATGCGGACGGCGGAATATCTGATGAGCCCTTCGTCAAGGAATGGCAGGAACTCTTTAAACAGCTTAACCCTACATTTGAGGGAGAAACAACCCCAATGGAGGACATGCTGATCCCAATATCCAGAGAACAATTCATGGAAAGTAAGGATTCAGCCCATGACACCAACGATTTTTTCGCCTTAAAATATTCTCTGCCCATTATGATTTATGATGCCGGCAAGCTACATGAGCCAGTCCGAATCTCATTGGGAGAAAAAGAAAACATACTGCTTTTCTCTGATAAAAACGGCATATTTGGCGATTTAAAAAACAGTGTCAATCGCTATCCCGTTTCAGACAAGACCAAGAGCATGCTACAAATCATTTTTTTCCCGCCATCCATTGAAAAAAGCAGTGCTGTTAGACTCTTATCATCATTAACGAAAATGTTTGAACAAATTCACGGCGGTGCCCATACAGTACATTGGCTTACGTAAAGAACACGATTGACGTGTTCTTTTTTACATAAAAAAACGCAATACTTCGTTTATCTAAGAAACGAAACACTGCGTTAATAACGTATGTATGGAGCGGGTGATGAGAATCGAACTCACGACATCAGCTTGGAAGGCTGAGGTTTTACCACTAAACTACACCCGCATTTTTGATTGTCAGTAACAGTACCGTCCTGACTTGTCTAATATTACACGTTTATTAATTTTTCGTCAAGGGAATATAAAAATTTTGTCGAAAAAAAGTTTTATATTTGTAAATTTGTTAAGTCACATTTACATAATGTCAAGTATACTATACAATATAATCAATCGACCATGCGAAGGGGACAGACGTCATGATGAAAAATAAAGTAAAAGAGCTGAGGGCGCGCTTCGGCTATTCTCAGGAAAAACTCGGAGAAACGATTGGCGTTACAAGACAGACTGTGGCAGCTATCGAAAAAGGCGATTATGTTCCCTCACTGTTGTTAGCACTGAAAATCTGCAAGGCCTTCTCCATGAAAATGGAGGATGTCTTTTGGTTAGAGGAGGAAAACTAGATGAGCATGAAAACAAAAGCAGCTTTTCAACTTGTTTTATTTGGCCTTGCATGCTGGACGCTGATTGCATACTTTGAAGCATCAGAAGGCATTGCATCTTTTATCCGCACAAAGAGCGGCGAGATGGTGTTTGAATTAAACCTCACTCCCTTTATTCTGTTTGTTGCGGCGTCTGCGGTTTATTTGTACTTACAGGAAAAAAGCCGCCCTGCTGCAAAAAAGCTTCTTCTGCCAGATGAATTTGAAGAGCAGGATGAAAGAGAGAGAATGATGACGGCAAAAGCATGCCGTGCGTCATATATCGCCGTCTACTTCTCGCTACCTGTCGCAGCGGTTCTTCTCATTTTTTATCCGCTTTTTCAATCGCGTATTCCGTTTTTCCCTATTATTATTGTGTTTATCATCATGATCATCCAGCACCTATCCTATGTCATCTCTTTCAAGAAAAACGAAAAAAACTCCGGCGCTCTGTAACCGGCCGGAGTTTCTTCTTACCAGCTCGCTTTTTTCACACCGGGAATCTGGCCTTTATGAGCCAGCTCCCTGAAAGCGATTCTGGACAGTTTAAACTTCCTCATATATCCTCTCGGGCGACCCGTTACCATGCAGCGATTGTGGAGTCTTCCCGGTGCTGAATCTCTCGGCAGCTTGCTGAGTGCCTCGTAATCTCCTTTTTCTTTCAACTCGCGTCTAATATCACCGTATTGTTCAACAAGCCGTTGGCGTTTTAACTCTTTTGCCACTTTTGATTTTTTAGCCAAGACACATAGCCTCCTTTTTAAATCGAAATTATTACGATTTAAAATGTATCATGCACGCTAAAAAAAATCAAGCACACTGTTTTTAATCTTGCAATTTTACATAATATAGCAAGGCATCTTGATGTTTAATTATATCTTTTTTATGTTCAGAGGTTTTCATGGTTTTCTTGATATCTCTTATACTGCTGCCGATTAATACAGGTTTTTCAAAAGAAATCGGCTCTGCCGACGAAATATTCTGAGTCATTTCATGTGTAGCGCTACCATCACGCCGAAATGACGTACCAGCCGCAATATTCCCCTGTTTATCAACAATTCCAAAATGAACGGTGCTCAGCTTATTCTTTCCTTCCCCCTCCTCATTCTCAAAGTACACAAATTGTAATAAATCAGGTTTTTCCTCCGAGTAATCTGCACTTACCTGTCCAACGGTTTCAACAAGCTTTCCGTTTTGATAATGCTCTATATACATTTCAGCTCCAGAAATGCTATCGCTGATATTTGCAACCTCGGCAGTGAATGTTTGTGAGGCTGCAACATCGATCCTGTTTTTTTCGAGGTCTGACATATCCGCCTCTTTGATTTCCATTTGTTTTGTATCTTCGCATGCTGTCAGCATAGCGATCAGGCAAATGATTGTTGCGCTTACTAATGTTTTCAGAAAAACAGCTCCCTTCTTTACATATCATACCATGCTCAGAGGCTGTGTTTTACTTAAACCAGCGGCGCCTTTTCCCCTTTTATTCTAAAACTTTCTCGTCCGCTCATTTTCAAATGGCAAAACCAAAAACCAAGTTCTGCAACATAATACGCCTTTCTAAGAGAGGATAGCCGGACGTTGTCAACTTGTTTATCACTTACTCTGCTTGTTTCGCAAATAGAGTAGAGAAAATCATTCCCGCAAAATTTTTTATTCTTTTCAAAATCCGTTATGACAAGGGTTTATCAACATTTTCAATACTATATATCCCTTAATAAAGATAACTATTTTATAATAATTATAAAATGATATTGACTTTTTACTTAGAGATGATATTATGGTCTTATAAATTTCAAGAGGTGATGACATGAGTTCAAATAAACTGACAACTAGCTGGGGCGCTCCGGTTGGAGATAATCAAAATTCAATGACTGCCGGTTCTCGCGGACCAACTTTAATCCAAGATGTACATTTACTCGAAAAATTGGCCCATTTCAATAGAGAACGTGTTCCTGAACGTGTCGTTCACGCCAAAGGTGCGGGTGCACACGGATATTTTGAAGTGACAAACGATGTTACAAAATACACGAAAGCCGCTTTCCTTTCTGAAGTCGGCAAACGAACACCGTTGTTCATCCGTTTTTCAACAGTTGCTGGTGAACTTGGCTCGGCTGACACCGTCCGCGACCCGCGCGGATTTGCTGTTAAATTCTATACTGAAGAAGGAAACTACGACATCGTCGGTAACAATACACCAGTCTTTTTCATCCGCGATGCGATCAAGTTCCCTGATTTTATCCATACACAAAAAAGAGATCCAAAAACTCACTTGAAAAACCCTACGGCTGTATGGGATTTCTGGTCACTTTCACCAGAATCACTGCACCAAGTGACAATTCTAATGTCAGACCGCGGAATTCCTGCGACACTTCGCCACATGCACGGCTTCGGAAGCCATACATTCAAATGGACAAATGCCGAAGGCGAAGGCGTATGGATCAAATATCACTTTAAAACAGAACAAGGCGTAAAAAACCTTGATGTCAATACAGCTGCAAAAATTGCCGGTGAAAACCCTGATTACCATACTGAAGATCTTTTCAACGCGATCGAAAACGGTGATTTCCCTGCATGGAAACTATATGTGCAAATCATGCCTTTAGAAGATGCAAATACGTATCGCTTCGATCCGTTTGATGTCACAAAAGTTTGGTCTCAAAAAGACTATCCGTTAATCGAAGTTGGGCGAATGGTTCTAGATAGAAATCCGGAAAACTACTTTGCAGAAGTAGAACAAGCGACATTCTCACCTGGAACACTCGTGCCTGGTATTGATGTTTCTCCGGATAAAATGCTTCAAGGCCGGCTGTTTGCTTATCATGATGCACACCGCTACCGTGTCGGTGCAAACCATCAAGCGCTGCCAATCAACCGCGCACGCAACGAAGTGAACAATTATCAGCGTGACGGACAAATGCGTTTTGACAATAACGGCGGCGGATCTGTTTATTACGAGCCTAACAGCTTCGGCGGTCCGAAAGAGTCACCTGAGGATAAACAAGCAGCATATCCAGTACAAGGAATCGCTGACAGCGTGAGCTACGATCACAACGATCACTACACACAAGCCGGTGACCTCTATCGTTTAATGAGCGAAGATGAGCGCGCCCGCCTTGTTGAAAATATCGTTAACGCCATGAAGCCGGTAGAAAAAGAAGAAATCAAACTTCGCCAAATCGAGCATTTCTACAAAGCGGATCCTGAATACGGAAAACGCGTGGCAGAAGGCCTTGGATTGCCGATTAAAAAAGATGCTTAATAGAAATGAAAAAACCCGCTGCAAATAGCGGGTTTTTTTATAGTTAATAGTTAGTTACGTACTGCCGTATGCTTCTTATCAACCTTTATATAAAATTCCTCCATAGGCTCCGCGCAGTTCATAATCTCTCTTTTGTTTTTTCACTCAGAAGTTCAAGCAGCAAAATTTGATTCCCATATGTTTTTCGCTTCCTGAGTCGTTTTCTCCCCTCCTTTTACATACAAAAAAGGCCCTTATCTAAAACATAAGAGCCTTCGGTTTCACGATCAGCAAATACTGTAAATATATTAGCTATATTAAAACTTAAAACGTATTCCAAATTGCCTGTCAATTTTATTTATACAGCTTGCTGCCTTGATTCACAAATTCTTCAGCTTTTTCTTTCATTCCTTCTTGAATGGCATCCCATTCACTAAGCTCTTTATCCTTCGCATAATCACGAATATCCTGAGAAATTCTCATACTGCAAAACTTCGGCCCGCACATTGAACAAAAGTGAGCGGTTTTTGCTCCTTCTGCCGGCAGTGTTTCATCATGATATTCAAGCGCTCTTTCCGGATCAAGAGATAAATGAAACTGGTCTCGCCAGCGGAATTCAAAGCGGGCTTTCGATAACGCATCATCCCGTATTTGCGCTCCGGGATGCCCTTTTGCAAGATCTGCCGCGTGCGCAGCAATTTTATATGTAATGACCCCTTCACGAACATCATCACGGTTTGGCAGCCCCAAATGCTCCTTCGGCGTGACATAACAAAGCATTGCTGTCCCATACCAGCCAATCATCGCCGCCCCGATCGCTGAAGTAATATGGTCATAGCCCGGCGCAATATCCGTCGTAAGCGGCCCCAATGTGTAAAATGGCGCTTCCTTGCAAATGTCCATTTGTTTATCGACGTTCTCTTTGATTTTATGCATCGGCACATGTCCCGGTCCTTCAATCATCACCTGAACATCATGCTTCCAGGCAATTTGCGTCAGTTCTCCGAGGGTCTCTAATTCAGCAAATTGCGCTTCGTCATTGGCATCAGCGATTGATCCGGGGCGAAGCCCGTCCCCAAGAGAAAAAGCAATATCATACGTTTTCATAATTTCACAGATTTCTTCAAAATGAGTATACAAAAAGCTTTCCTGATGATGGGCCAGACACCACTGTGCCATAATTGCTCCCCCGCGTGACACGATTCCAGTTGTCCGTTTGGCGGTTAACGGGACATACCGCAGCAAAACACCAGCATGAATCGTAAAATAATCCACTCCCTGCTCTGCCTGCTCAATCAGCGTATCACGGTAAATCTCCCACGTTAAATCCTCCGCTACGCCGTTTACTTTTTCAAGCGCCTGATAAATCGGAACAGTTCCCACAGGCACAGGGCAATTGCGAATAATCCATTCTCGCGTCGTATGAATGTCTTTTCCGGTAGAAAGATCCATCATCGTATCCGCTCCCCAGCGGATGGCCCACGTCATTTTTTCCACTTCTTCTTCAATGGATGACGTAACCGCTGAATTTCCGATATTCGCATTAATCTTCACATGAAAATTCCGGCCGATAATCATCGGTTCACTCTCAGGGTGATTAATATTTGAAGGAATGATCGCCCGGCCGCTTGCTACCTCATCTCTGACAAATTCGGGAGACACATGCTCGCGGATTGCGATAAACTCCATCTCAGGTGTAATGATTCCTTTTTTGGCATAGTGCATTTGAGTGACATTTTGGCCCGCTTTCGCCCGCAGCGGGTTCCGCTTTAGTCCTGGGTAGCTTACGTTTGAATTTGCTTTTTTATAACCGTTATCTTCTGGTTTGACAGCCCGTCCTTCATATTCTTCAACATCGCCACGCCCTGTGATCCATTTTTGGCGGAGCGGCTTTAACCCTTCTTGAATATTAATGGTCACATCAGGGTCGGTATACGGTCCGCTTGTATCATAGACACGCACAGGCGCGTTTTCCTCTTCGCCGAACGACCCTGTCGTCGGACTCAATGCGATTTCCCTCATCGGCACTTGGATGTCCGAAGAAGAACCTTCCGCATACACTTTCTTGCTCCCCGAAAAACTCGACATAATGGAAATGTTGGCTTGCTGCACAGAATTGTTTTGCATTACTTATCCTTCCCCTCTCTTCGTTTGAAAGGACAAAATCAAGCCCATAACCAGCACAAAAAACCGGATTCAAATGAATGAACCCGGTTACAGTCAGAAAGAAACTTATTATTGCCCAGCAAGACAATAATAAAAACAATTCCTCTACTTCCCCACGCTGGTACGAACCAGATCAGGTCCAAAGGGTTAAGAAGCTTACCTTCTCTCTCAGCCCGAAAGCGGGCACCCCCAGTAACTATTGATTTCTGACTCATCTTAACATGAAATCAATCAAAAAAAAAGAGGAATTTAGATAATATTCAGCCAATTCACCCTAAATATTTGACAGGCAGCGGGATTTCAGCTATTTCATGTTCAGCCACCATCACCCGATATGCCTTTGCACCCGGTCTTGAACTAACTGTCTGAAACAGCTGATCATTTATGAAATGGAGAGCCGCTCCATCATCCGCAGCATAGCCATCACTCAGGAATTCATTAGATATCAGCTGGTGGTATATCGGCCTTCGGTCCTTTTCACCGTCATAATGAGGACAAAAACTTCCTTGCAACAACCCTAAACTTTTCATACTAGTTAGCGGTCCGGCTGAATCTGTCACCCCTTCTTCAAACCAGCAGATCGCACCGGCACTTAATCCCGCTAGAATCACACCGTTCATCCATGCCTCCCTGAGAATAAGATCCAGCCCCCACTCCTTCCACAGCACAAGCATATTCCTCGTATTTCCCCCGCCAACATAAATCACGTCCTTTTCCATAACAAAAGAAGTTAAATCTGTTGACGGCGGCTTAAATAAGGATAAATGAGATGGCACACAATCTAGGGTCTGAAATGCATGATAAAACCGCTGAACATAATTTTGGGAATCACCGCTAGCCGTTGGCAAAAAACAAATGCGAGGCGATTCCCGTTCCGCTTGATTGATGATATATTGATCAAGGGACAAATTCTCCGGTTCCATCGAAAAACCTCCGCCGCCCATCGCAATAATCTGTTCATCATTCCACTCCCCGACAAAATTTGTTATTCATTATAGCATTTTGTATAGAAGCAAGAAAATAAAGGCCCTTGAACAATGTCTTTGAACCAATTAACGCCATAGACGTACCTTCAACTGCTCTTAATTTCTTAACAACAAAAAACATTAACAAGTATACCGCCGCCATAACGGCAACCTCGAACTCTCACCTCCGAAGACATTGCATGATCAATTAGATGTAGCTGTTTATCTGTATGGAGAACTGTCAGAACTCCTGTTGGAAAAGGCTTGATCCTAGATAAACCATTTCAAATCGACTCGCTTATATCCTGTAGAGAACTGTAAAAAGGTTATAAAAAAAAACGGTCTCTCGTTTATGAAAGACCGTCTCTTCTCCTTTAATGCTCCACTCTTCTTAAAGCCTCGTTTACTGTTTCTTTTATAAACGCGTCTTCACCGCTTAATCGGTCTAAACTGAGATCTCCGTTTCTTAGCCTTTCGGAAATATTGTTTATATCCTCTTCTACCGTGATTTGCAGCTCACCAGCCAAAAACATTCTGTGCAATTCATCAGCAACCATACTCTCTTTGTTCATTTCATCCGCTCCTTTGCTTTCAGTATTATTCTTAGTCTGTCCCTAGGCCTGACGAATCATAGGAAAAAAGTATGAATCAAACGAATCTTTTTTCCTCCTTTTTACGTATATCTGTTGAGATAAAGAAAAAGGGGAAGATCTAACATGTCATTTTTTAAAAAGCTTGCGGCAAGTGCCGGTATTGGTGCTGCAAAAGTAGATACAATTTTAGAGAAAGACGCATATTATCCAGGAGAAGAAATACGGGGAACTGTCCATGTCAAAGGCGGAAAAATCGCTCAGGACATCCGCTATATTGATTTACAGCTTAATACACGGTACGTCATTGTAAAAGACGATGAAGAGCATCGGAAATACGCTACAATTCATTCTTTCCGGGTCACTGGTTCATTTACGATTCAGCCTGGAGAAGAGCATCAATTCCCGTTCTCATTCACTCTGCCTCTTGATACGCCGATCACTGTTGGGAAAGTAGAGGTCGCCGTGGTAACAGACCTTGATATCGAAGGCGGTATTGATAAGTCCGACCATGACCGCATTTTCGTTGAAGCGCATCCTTGGGTTGAAAGTGTGCTAGAAGCCATCGAAAACCTAGGCTTCCGTCTTAACGAAGCAGATTGCGAACAAGCACCTTACTTCCAACGCCGCCTACCGTTCGTTCAAGAATTTAAGTTCGTTCCGACATCAGGCTACTATCGTCAGATGCTTAATGAACTAGAGCTTATATTCCTTTTAGACGATGACGGTTTAGATATGATTTTCGAGGTCGACCGCAGGGCAAGAGGCCTGCGAGGATGGTTTGAAGAGATGTATAATGACGGAGAACAGCTCGTACGTGTCCGCTTCAGCCAATCTGAGCTTGAAGATGCAGAAGGGCTTAAAGAGGTACTAGAAGAGATCATAGACCAATACGCTGAGTGAATGATAAAAAATAAAAACCCGTTTCTTATGAACTATTCCCTGCTAGTAGAATTTTAATTTTCCCCAAAACAATCCAATGGGTCTTTAATCAATGCAACGGCCTATCCGGGATATGCTTTGTGTCATGTTTGCTTCCAACCATCCTTCTAAATTGGTGAGATATGTATTGAAAATCTCTGTCGCTGTGGAGAGGCTGTGTTAGGTGCTGCTTCGAGCGCTAACTTTTAAAGTTTCAAACACAAGGGCATAATTAATGGATTTCCCCCAGCACATAAGACATGATCATTCCCTCGTGAAGATCCATAATGCACTGAAATAGGCTTTCCGATGACCGTATTTCAGCTCTGTCAAATCGGTGACCCATTTTTGATTTGGCTTGTCCGCTGTAAATTGACGATTTAGGCTGTTTTCAGCCACTTGTTTGCGAGTCGCTTTGCCATAACGTTTTTTCCTTGGCGAATCACACACCGGAGCTTAGCGATTTTCATCAGCCAATATATCCGTTTATGATTGAGACACTCTTGAAAGTGGCGTTCATATGTAGGGTGATTCTGTGGTAACCGTAGATACCGCCAATTTGTTTGTGGAGAAGTGCCATCTCAGCTATTATCTGTTCATTCCGTTTTTCCCTCGCCGTCCGGCATTAAATTTAGAAATAATGTTTAATTTTTCTTATTTTAATATTTAATCTCCAGCCATGAAAAACTCCCCAAAGCAAACAGATTTTTCATTTCATCTGTCTACCTTTAGGGGAGCATATAAGATGAAGAAACGTTTTTTCAGTATACCGGTGGTCGGGGTCCAAATAGTTCTTAAACTCTCGATAATACTGGGTTTTATAATGTGTAAATTTGTGTAAATGTTATTGAAATGGAGTTTTATATATAATTATCGAACTTAGGAACTTAAATTTTTACTAATTTACTACTCTAGTCAACTTGCTAATAGACAAGGACTTCTATTAGCAAGATTTCATTTCACATCGTAACTATCTATTAGGATATTATTCTTTTTGTTTGTTAAGTTTAACTGTCAATACTTTTCCCTTCTTTATGCACATGTATCTTATCTTCCTCAATAGAAGCTGGTAGAAATATGAATGAAACCAATATACCGAATATCGCTATAGCAAAACATATCCATAGTACATTATTCATTCCCATAATAAATGACTGATAAAGATTATCTAGTAGCTCCGGGATCGTTAAATTCTCCACAACTACAGCTCCTGCCGTAACGCTCTCCTGAACAACAGCTCTTACTTCATCAGGAAATTGTTCTAACTGTAAATTACTTCGATATCCAGAATTTAAAATTGACCCAAAAATTGCAACTCCTAGAGCACCACCAACCTGTCTACCTGTTTGTATAACAGAAGAACCAATCCCACTTTGCTTACTCAATAGAGACCCTAAAGCTAAATTCATCACAGTTGGCATAGCCAAACCCATACCTAAGCCAAAAACAGCTAACCATGCCCCTACAAACCATTCAGTACTATCTATCGTTGTCATTGCTCCTGCTATCGTTGCTAACGCAATCAGAAAAAAGCCAGAAACAATAATCTTTTTTTCTCCCAACTTAGACACGCTTATCTCTGTCAAAATCCCACCTATAACTAACCCTGCAACAAGGAATAGCAAACGTAAACCACTTCCAAAAGCATCCGTCTTTATCACAATTTGATGATATAGCGGGATGATGAAAAGCATACCAAATAACAATATATTAACAAGTATGGACAATACCACCGACCACCGAAATACTGGTGTACGAAATATAGTCATGTCAATAAGTGGATATCTAGTTTTATACTGCCATAGAACAAAAAGTCCCACTAAGAGGAATCCGGTTATTAATGTTATTAATGCTAAGCTATTATCCCATCCTCGTGCTCCTGCCTCGATGATACCATATGAAACACAAAATAATCCGATACCAGAAAGCAAGATACCAACAAAGTCAACTCTAGATTTTTGTTCACCACGAGATTCGGGCAAAAATAAGATCACAACTATGCTTGCTAACATTATAATAGGAATATTTAGTAAAAAAATCCATCCCCACCATACATAATCTAATATCCAACCTCCTAAAAGTGGACCAATTGGTAATGATAACATGGTGCCAATCATAAGAATAGAAACTGCTTTAGATCTTTCCCCAACTGAAAAAATCACCGGGAGAATGGCAGTAGATAAAGTAATAACAAAAGCTGCAGCAATTCCTAATAATACTCTGCCGGTGATAAAAAGTTCAGTATTTGTAGCAAATGCGCAAAGCAATGAACTTGCAGCAAACATTATAAATGCACTAATCAGCATTTTTTTACGCCCAAAGCGATCACCTAGTAGTCCAGCAGGCAACATAAAAACAGCAAGTGCTAAAGTATAAGAATTAATAAACCATTGCAATTGATTAGTTGAAGCATCAAAAGTAATTGATAAAGTAGGTAAGGCAATATTAAGGATTGTCATATCCAATCCAACCATAACCGCTGCTAAAGTTAATGCAATAAGTGCCCACCATTTTGACTGTTCATGTTTTGCGCTGTTATAATTTGACATTAAAACACCCCTTCTGTATGACTATATAAATTATTTTATTTTATATTCATAATATGGTGTGATAATACACATGAATTGTAAAATATCTTACAATAAATTGATGACGCTTTTCCAATTCTAAAAAATTTTTAACCACACATCACCCTTTAAAAAGGAGTTAACCCGCTTTTAATACTTTTGCCTATGCCTCTTTTACAGTCCACATTAATGTTAAACCTACTAAATTTCTCCACGAGCTTAAATCTAGTAATTTAAATTGTTAACATGACTTATGCTTAATTGTGTATTCCTCAGGTTGTGATTATCGAAATAAAGTATTGGTTGATTAAACACAACTTTCGTTATGGTAAAGTTTCTAAGTTCTTTATAACCTGTTAATTTTGAGACACTTTTTTTCCACATATCTTCCTAAACAATATTCTTCTTTTGTTAACTTGTAAGTACTTATATTCTAATATTTCAGTAGGAGTTAATATATTTATCAAATCGTTTAAACTATTGAGTCCAGAATAACCTATACTATGCAAGCCTTAAAAGTTGTATTCTCTCTAACCAATTTTATTAAGTGGTATATATCTTGTACCACACTCCCCCTTAATATTCCCAAAAGGTTTTGTAAACATAGACATCCCCCCCCCCAAGCCCTGTAGTCGGACTTGGTATAATGATAAAGATTTAAAGTAAGACCGAATGTTTATTGTAGTTATTCGTGTTGGCAACTATATATAATGTTGGTGCTCTAATTCGGAAAAAAGAGGATCTTAGAACTAATGGCTAATCTATCTTTGCTGTGAAATTCTTATGTTGACTTTCGATTAAACATTTTAAATAATATATATATATAAATAACCTGAACACAAAACCCTACTAATATATAGATATTACTATAAAGTTCCATTCCATAACTTTTCATGAACGCTTCTGAAACCCAAAATGTTGGTAAAACACCCAATAATAAAAGCCATTTTGACTCTACAATGTATGTTAGTACAGGAACTATTAAAATTACTCCCATCGCTTTCCCTATAGCTAGCCCTTCAACTTTATTATTTGCAACCTTTGCTAAAAACAATGCCATTATTGGAGTAATCATGGCTGCCATCAAGACTACAGGCAATATTCTAATTGTAAAATCAACAAGCCCTGTATATACAATAACAAAAACTGTTAAAATTGTACTAAACAACATGGGAACAATTAAGCGATATAATAAATATCCTGACTTTGACACCGGTGTAACAGCTATATAGGACAAAACGTTATTGTCCATTTCTTCTAAAATCATTAAACCTGCCATTATCCCAAGCATAAATGGTGATAATAAGATCACAAAGCTCATTATAAAAGTGTAGTGATGTTCAATAGAAAATGGAGAAATTCCTTTGAAAAATTCTGAAAAATGAGAAGTGGATAGTTTAACGAATAATGCTAATGCAATAGGTGCTAACATGGACCCTAATAACATAGAGTCACGTGTAATATTTTTTATATCTCCAATAAGGAAGGTTATAAAAGTTTTCAATTCTTATCACCCCCAATATTTAAGATGATTGATTTGTAAAAGGAACGATTCGCAAAAATATACGCTATTCCAATCCAAATTATAAGCGTGACAACTGCATATAACATCTTCCATGCCGATAAATTTATAAACCCACCTTCTATAAGAATAAGAGTTGAACGTGAAGGTATAATATAAAATAGCCTTGTATGAAAAATGTTAAGATAACCTAGCAAAGGTAGGAAGAAGATTGCTGAATAAAGAGCCGAAATTATAAAATAGCCATTAAGAGTTTTAGTTCGAACAGCCAAAGTAAATCCGACGAGTGTAAAAAGAATAGCGCTTAAAATGACACCTAATAAAACGGGCCATATATTTATTTTAAATCCAGTCGTAAAAAAGATCATGATAAGACAGACTACCACTGTTAGGAGAGTGAAAGAACACACTTTGGTTATAATATACTCCTCTATACGAAAAGGAGTCACAAATAGACTATCAAAAGTATGCTGTGACTTTTCTAAAAGGATGATTCCCCCTATAAAGTAGAATCCAAGCACAACAGGGTCTGTAAATATCACTAAAATTTTTGCAGTCACAGATACTGATTCTGGCACCATATTAAGTAAAAGGATATAAGCAATTGCGATAATTAGGTAGGTATGGACTATTCGATACCTATATAGAGACAAAATATCAAATTTTAGAGCAGATAAAAGTCTCATGTAATTGTCCTTCCTGTCACCATTATGAATATATCCTGTAACTTGGCCTCCTGCGTGTGCATTCTTTCTATATCCTTTAACTTGATAATATTCATAAATTCTTTATTATCTCTTAGCCCTTCCATAGAAAAGATGGATGACTTCATTTGATTGTTTTCCCTGTATTCAATCTGTAATTTCTTCTGACCATATCGCAATTTTAAAGCGCGTGGAGAATCAATCAAATTAATTTGGCCATCCATTACAAAAGCAACTCGGTCACAAATTTCTTCTGCAACATTCATGTTATGAGTTGTTAAAAAAATGGTTTTTCCTTCCGCTTTCTTATTTAATATAATATTTTTTACCTTCTCCATATTTACTGGATCTAGTCCGGATGTAGGTTCGTCTAAGAAGATAAGTTCCGGCTTGTTTAAAAGCGAACGTACTAAGTTCAATCTCATTTTCATGCCTTTTGAAAAATTTGAGACTCTGGTATGAGCATGTTGTTCAAGCCCAACAGATTCTAGTAATTGTTTCGGGTCCTCTTTTGATCCAGGATATAAAGAACTGAAAAAATTTAAATTTTCTAATGCAGTAAATTTATTGTACAGATTAGGTAGTTCAAAAGACACTCCGATTTTCTCATAGTAATCCTTACCAACATTACTAATCTCTTTCCCCATAACACTTACACTTCCTGAATACCCTTTGAGAATTCCGATTAATATCTTTTGTGCGGTACTTTTTCCTGCACCTGAGGGGCCTAGAAAACCAAAGATTTCTCCCTCTTCTACTCTAAAACTCATCCCCCTGATAGTTTTATGCTTGTTCGCTGGATAAGTAAAATACAACTGGTTTACGTTAATCACGTATACCCTCCTTTATAATGATGGTTTTATATAAACTAAAAAAGTAAGGTAATAGTCATTAGGTGATCATATATGGTGTACTCTGAACTGTATGAAAAAATGTAAACCCACTAAAGTATTTTATAATTAGGAACGCATCCCATTTACATGGAAACACCTTCATAATACATAGTTTTCGATAAATAACATTTAAGTACATGTTTCTATTATAAATGCTGACTGGTGGCTATTAAGGTCAATGGTTCATTACATTTATATTCCTATTTTCAACTGATGATTTATCTTTCCAGTAATAAGATTATCAATATGAATATAAAAATAAAAAAATCATTTATTCACATTAAGTTTATTCTAGGTTACTTCATTTAACTTGTCAATTGTTACCTGAAATTTCTTTGGTTATTTTAGCTGAGAATAGCAAGTTGGTTAGCCATACTATTCTCAACTTTTTTAAGGCGTCAGTACAGACTCTTCTGGGTCATATTTAGGACATGACTTCCTTCTTAGCTTTAATAATAGCTTTAATCGACCTCTTTACAATAGTTAAAGAAGGTTCTTCAAGAATGTTAAAGTGGTCGCATGGGACTTCAATAATATCTAATTTTCCTTTAACCCATTCATGCCAAGGTTTGGTATAGTCATAATCACCATATACATTAACTGGGTCTAGCCCCATCCAATTATCCGCACCAACAAATCCATCTGTTGCTTTTATATACAGAACATTACCGTAATAAGGTTTAGGTCTGTAGGTATCATATGTTGATCCTGCATAATCATTGAGTCTACAGGCACCTGAAATAAAATTATAAATATCCTCAACAGCTAGTGGGCTATTACCTCTTTCTTTTGCTAATTTCGCAATATGCGCGATGTGTAAATTTGGGTGAATACCTTCCAAATCTTCAGAAAGGATAAGTGCTGCTTTGTTTTCCCTTGCGTTCGCAAATTCGTTCCCCATCATCAATTTAAAAAATGAATTATCAGGGTCACTATTTGAATAAAATATTTCATTTGCTTCTGGGTGAGGAGGAAATGTATCAAATAAGATCAACTTCTGTACTTCCTCTCCTTGCTGTATAAAACGCTGAGCCATCTCAAAAGCAATTACCCCTCCATAAGAATACCCCCCAATGATATATGGTCCTTGAGGCTGGGCAATCCTAATACACTGCATGTAATGCTTAACCATTTCTTCAAAATCTCTCGGCATCGTTTTTCCATCAACACCCCTTGCTTGAAACACGTAAACAGGGTATTGGTTTCCTAAGGCGGATGACAAATTATTATAAAATGCAGCTAAACCAGGACCACCATGGACAAAAAATGCGTTTTGATAAGGTCCTCGTCCATTAAGTGGGATGAGTTCTGGTGGTAATTTCTCTCTTTTTGCTGGGACAGCTCTTTTCTGTTCAACCTTTCGTATTCGAACTGAATGTTGATTTCGTTGCGCTGTATTTAAGTCTTGCAATAATCCTTCACTCTTCAATTCGTCTACTATACGTCTAGATAATTCAAAAAGTGTTGGATATTCAACTATCACAGATAACGGAAGTAATAGATTGTATACTTGTTGTATATTTTGTACAATAACCGACGAAACGATAGAGTCTACCCCATACTCTTCCAGGTTTAGGTCTTCTTGAATTTCATGCTCCTCTAGCTTTAATACATTGGAAAATATTCTTTTCAGTTCAACAATGACCATGCTTAATTGTTCTGATGCTGTTTCTTCATTATGAAGTACCTCTTTAGCAGCTGCTACCCCATCATCATTTAGTACATTTTTATGATTGTTGTTAGTGGTAGTTAGAACCTCAAAGAAATTACCCCCACTTTGGGATTTGTTTTGATGCGAATCGTTGTTTTGCAGATCTTGTATCACGTTGTTCCCTTGCGGAATTATTTCTGGTTTCTTATTGCTAACAGCCCAATATCTTTCCTTGGCGAAAGGATAGGTTGGCAATGATATGCGGAATGGCTTTTCTTCTGTATAGATAGACTGCCAATCTACTTCCTTGCCTGATACCCAATGTTCTGCCACTTGACCCCATTCTCGCTTGATGGCTAACCCTTGAATATAACGATGGTCAACTTGATCACTATCTTGTTCGAACATGTTGTTATTGATTTGTTTCTGATTCGTATAAAGATTACCTCTATCGGTTCCTCCCGTAAGAAACTCACGTAACAAGTCAGCTAGTTCGTTTGCTTCCGAGACGACACAGGCCAAACGCTCCTCCATTTCTTCCCGTCCGACTTGCAAGGTATAGATAAAATCGGTAAATTTATACTCCTTTTGCTTGGTAAATGTATCCTCAAGATAATGAGTTATGTTTTTGGCATATTCTCTTAGTTGATTTCTGTTCTTAGCAGATAATATAAAGATGTGCTGTTTTTTAGTTTCATAGTTTTGTTTCGGTCTCTTATATTCTTCCAGTACAATATGTGAATTTGCACCTCCAAAACCAAATGAACTGACCCCTGCACGGCGTGGAATCTCATTTCCTTCGCCATCTTTCATTCTTTTCCATTCTTGTGTTTTATCTACAATATAAAAAGGGGTATTCTTAGTATTTACGTAAGGGTTGACTTCTTCTAGATGCAGTATACCTGGTAATGTTTTATTTTTCATGGACAGTACTAACTTTAACAAGCCTGCAATTCCTGAAGCTGGTTCGAGATGACCTATATTTGTTTTAACTGATCCAAGACCACAATAATATTTCTTGTTAATTGGTTGTTTCTGATTATCTGATAGACGCTGAAAAGCATTTTTTATTCCCTCTATTTCAATTGGATCACCCAACTCTGTTCCAGTTCCATGAAGTTCAATATAGCTTACAGTAGAAGGATCTATCTGAGCTTCCTCATATGCTTTTACAAGGAGATCGGTTTGTGCTTTAGGATTTGGAGCAGTTAAGGAGGCTGCTTTTCCTCCATGATTTACTGCTGTGCCTTTAATGATAGCGTGAATATTATCATGATCTTTTATCGCTTGATTTAACGGTTTCAACAGAACAGCTGCTACACCTTCACCTTTAACGTAGCCATTCGCATTTTTATCTAGCGTCTTGCACTTCCCATCTGGTGATAAAATACCAAGTTGATCAGAACTTATCATCGTATGCGGTGCTAGATTCAAACATATCCCGCCTGCAATAGCAAGTTCACTTTCTCCCATATGAATGGAGTTTACGGCACGATGTATTGCTGTCCCAGCACTTGCACAAGCTGTGTTTAATGGCTCACTAGGTCCGTGGAAGTTGAGGAAATGTGAGACTCTATTTACTAAAATGGAGTGTTCATTTCCTAATCCCATTTGCGGATTCATTTTTCCTTCGCTTGCAAGCAATTTCTGATAATCACTAAATTGAACACCTGCAAACAGACCGATATTTTTACCGGATAAATCTGATGCCTTATAGCCGCTATCTTCAATCGTATGCCACACAACTTGCAAGAATAATCGTTGTTGTGGGTCCATCATTTCTGCTTCCAGTGGAGATATTTTGAAGAAACGGGGGTCGAATTTATCAACATCCGGAATAAACCCTCCCCATTTTGACTTCGTGGTAAGATGACCATCAGAATAATCCGCATGGAAATCACGCCAATCCCAGCGTTCTCTCGGCACTTCTGTGATAAGATTGGTTTCCGATTCAAGATGCTTCCAAAATTCGTCCAGATTTATTGAACCAGGAAAAATCCCACTCATCCCAATGATAGCAATATCTTCCGATTGCCTAGAGCTTTTGTCGGTTGTGAAGCGCACACCATCTTTATAGCGCTTAGATAAAGGCTCTAACATTGCTTTGGGCTCATTAATCTTTTGTACTTTTTGTACTTTAGGTGCTTCTTTTTGTTCATAATGATATCTGATTTCGCTTTCATAATCTATAATCAATTGCTGACTTAAACCTTTAATATCAGCAGCTGAAAAAATAATAGTAGGTAATATCTCCACATTATACGCATCACTCAATTGATCAGCGTAAGCCTTTATTCCCACTGAATCAAAGCCATATTTATCAAATTCAATGTTTATATCTAGCTGTTCAGGCTCCATTTTCAAAATATCGGCAGCATACTTTTGAATATCACTTGCAACCATTTTTTGCAATTTTTCAATTGATCGAGAGTTAGATGCTACTGATTCTACCATTTGAGGTGAAATATCTTCTTTCACCACATCCGTAACAAATAACTGAGCAATAAGACCTCTTATCGTAATAATAACTTGTTCTGCCTCGTTAATCATTTGGATATTGAATACTTTATCACTATCATCTCCCTGATTTACTTGTTGTACATGAACGTAACATTTGTTTGATAAGCGCTTCCTTGTTGATACAACTTTACTCAATTTATATGGAACATAGTTATCTGTTGACTGGTTTTGAATAAGTAACGCCTTAACAGCTTGCCATGCCCCTTTTAGTAAAGCTGGATGTATCGTGTATTCAAGGATTTCTTCAGTCTGTTCCTCTGAAATATCTAGTTGAACAATGGCTTCATTCTCTCCTATATAACAGTTTTGAATGACCTGATAACCAGCCCCGTATATTACCCCTTGGTCCTTTAAACGTTCGAATAACTCTCTGGTGTTTATTTCTTGACATCTATTAACAATGGCTTTTAGATCCACCATTTCTAGATCCGTTTCTTGATGATCACCATAGGTGAGTTTCCCTTGTGAAGAGACTTTTAAGATTTCATCATTCACTTCAGCTATCTCAAATTCTACCGTTTCTCCAAGCGGATATAGAGTAACCTCCATGTCTAGTAACCCTTCCTTAAAAGCTAAGGGTTGATCCCAAACTACATCCTCCAATTGATAAACCATTTGTTGATTTGCCAGATTACCTGCTGCAAAAGCGATTTCTAAAGTTGCAAGACTAGGGAAGATTTGTTGATTATTTATTGTGTGTTCAAAATTGTAACCGTCATGAGCATATAGGCGTGTACTGAACTTCATTTCATTAAGTGTTGAACTATTGCGTTCAATCAATGGATGAAGTTTTTCCACGGCTCCTTGTTTCTCAACAGGTGGGATCCAGTAGCGTTCTTTTTTAAATGGATAATGTGGCAGAGGAATTCGTCTTCCAGTGCCTTGGTGTAATAAATCCCACACAATCTCTACACCAGCTAACCATAATTCCGCAAGTTTGTTTA
Source organism: Bacillus sp. T17B1 (assembly GCF_026796395.1). Lineage (NCBI taxonomy): Bacteria > Bacillati > Bacillota > Bacilli > Caryophanales > Bacillaceae > Bacillus > Bacillus sp. T17B1. The sequence goes on along the minus strand of NZ_JALAYA010000015.1, from coordinate 57,382 downwards.
GCTCCTTGTTAACAGTAAGATTCTTTACAAAGGCTTCTCCCGCTTCTCCTTCAAACACACTAATAGAACGAAAAGAAACCTGAACATTTCCGACAAATATATTCTCATCATAAATCTGATCTGCACAAAATTGTTCAAGCTTATTTATTAATTCATCTATACCAGATACAACAAGGGCTAATCGTTCATCCATTTTTTCTCGTCCTACTTGAAGCGTGTAGGCAATATCACCGAGAAAAAGGTTATTGCCACTTTTAAGATTCACGGACTCATTCTGATCCTTTTGATCGATCTCATTGATATTTAATTCACTATACAACGTTTCTGACAGTGCTTGGATTGAAGAAGGTTCGGAAAAAATGGTAGAGTCTATTTCTATACCATAAATTTGATTGATATGGTGGATAATTTCAGATAAGTTCATGTGATCCGTAATATAATCTGTAATATTTTCATTTATATCAATATCTTTTTTCACCACACCCATTACCTTTGAAACAATATCCACGATTTCTGCTTGCAATCTGCTCATTGTAACTGTTTTATCCGTATGATTTCCAGTATTTGAAGGTGTATCTTCATTAGTTAGAAATTCTATCAATTGGCGAGCTTTTTTCTTTAACCTATCTTTATCTTTAGCAGAAAGGAGAATCAACTGCGGATCATTACCTATCTGATTAGATGTAATATCCTGTTCATATTCTTGTACAATCAAATGTGCATTAGAGCCTCCTGCCCCAAAAGAACTTATACCTGCTATTCGAGGAACTGTTACCTTCTCCCCAGCTTTGAGTACAGTTGGCTGAGCCCACTCTTCCAATTGTTTAGGTACATAGAATGGAGAGTGTTCAAAGTCAATATTCGGGTTAAGTGGTTCTGAATGTATAGAAGGAACAATCTTCTTATGTTTCATCTGTAATAAGACTTTAGTTAATGCAGCAATTCCTGCTGCTGATTCCAAATGACCAATATTAGATTTAACAGATCCTATTGGAAACTTGTCTTTCTTCGATAAATTATGAAACGCCTTGGTCAATCCAGATATTTCAATTGGATCTCCTAATGAAGTGCCTGTTCCATGGGCTTCAATATAACTAATCTCGTCTGGAGATACATTTGATTTTTGTAATGCTTCCATAATTAAATTCCCTTGGGCATTAGGATTAGGAACAGTATAACCATTAGTTTTCCCACCATGATTCACAGAACTTCCCTTAATGACACCGTATATATAGTCATTGTCTTCTATTGCTTTATTTAGAGGTTTTAAAAGGACTGCCCCAACTCCTTCCCCGGGAACATAACCATCCCCACCCTCACCAAAGCTTCGACAACGCCCATCACTAGCAGTAAATTCACCTTCACTTAATTGCAAATACTTATTAGGATGTACAGTCAAATTTACTCCACCTGCTACCGCGACATTACTTTCTCCTTTGTGGATGCTCATACACGCTAAATGAATTGCAGTGAGTGAAGATGAACACATTGTATCCAAAGCAATACTTGGTCCCTGGAAGTTAAAATAATAAGACGTTCGATTAGCAATGGAAGCATATGACGATGCAGGAACAAAGCCATTCTGCTGTTGTGCCTCACTCGCACCGTATAATTGGTATTGCCCATACATTACGCCAACAAAAACCCCAACCTTTTCACTCTGGAGACGGTGCTTTGTGTAACCAGCATCCTCAATTGTGTGAAAAACAGTTTCTAAAAATAGACGTTCTTGAGGATCCATTAGTTCAGCCTCTTTGGGTGAAATATTGAAAAATAAAGGATCAAACTTATCCATGTCATCAATGAAGCCACCCCACTTACTGTATGTCTTACCTTTTTTCTTTTTCCCTTCAAAGTATTTTCTATAGTCCCATCTTTCTTCCGGAATTTCTGTAACACAGTCACTTCCTTGCTCCAAACTTTTCCAAAATTCATTAAGATTTTTAGCTTTTGGAAAACGGCCGCTAATACCAATAATGGCAATCTCCTCATTATTTTCATGACTTGTTCGGGAAGTTTCGACTTTTTTACTCTGTTTTTTTTCAGTTCGCATCTTCAGATCTGACTGGGAAAACACAGGACCTTGTTCTAAAACTTTAATTTGATTTTGAACCTTAATATCTAGTATTTCAATTAAAGTTTTAGCATAATGATCAACGAAGTAATTTGATAGTTCTGTCAGTGTTTGATATTCGAAAAATATGGTTTTAGATAAAGGTCCAAAATTTTGCTCTAATGTCCGAGTCAAGTCCATAATAATCATAGAGTCTATTCCATATTTTTCAAGTGGATCATCCGGTTTAATTTTATGATTTGGTATCTTGGTTTCTTGAGAAAGAATATTACGTAAGTATGCTGCGGTCTTCTGTCGTAATTCTTTTTTATCCAATGAGGACACTGTCTCAGTGTTTGGCGAAATAGACAATGGACTCTCCAAACGCTGTTTACCTTCTACCATTCTAATAGCCTCGTAAATTTTTTCCCTTTCACCTACTAAAACCATCACTTGTGAAGCATCATAGTCTATGATGTGTTCAAATGCTTGATATCCTTGCTCAGTCTCTAATGGAACGAGTCCCATCCCTTCCTCCAACCATTCTTGTGATTGTTCGTTAGCCCTCATTCCACCTTCTTTCCAATACGGCCAATTTATTGAAATAGTTTTACCAAAGCGCTTCCCCGCAACTCCCATCCTTTGGCGCTGTTCTGCAAAGCCATCCATAAAGCAATTTCCATAAGAGTAATCAGCTTGTCCTTCGTTTCCAAACTCAGCAGTAACAGAAGAAAACATAATAAACAGATCAAGGTTTTGAGATTGAGTCACTTCATCTAACCAAATCGTGCCATATACTTTAGCTGCCAGTACTTCATCCATCTCTTCTTTGCTCTTATTAATAATTAGAGAATCCCGTGTAACCCCTGCGCAATGAATAATACCATTAATACTATGAAATAATGATTTTGTTTCCTTGATCAAAGCATCGACTTCTATTTTGTTAGAAATATCAGCTTGAATATATACTACTTCTGCACCTAACTCTTTAAGTTCCTCCAATTTCTTTTGCTTATCTGGAGTTAATGCTGATCGACCGGTTAGTATAAGCCTTGCTTGTACTAACCGTGCCAGATATTTAGCAAACAACATTCCAAGTCCGCCTGTGCCACCAGTTATGACATATACACCTTTTTCTTGCAGTAGCAACTGATCTCGTTCCTTTTGCTTAGGTGTATACTCATTTAAATGTCTAACAAATCTCTGATTTGCTACATACTTAATATCTGTAGAATAATCCGCCATACCAAGTTCCTGAATAATGTTATTCATATATTCTTCCTTATCTGCTGAATCTATCGCAACTACTTTCATAAAGATATGGGGATTTTCCTTATTTACTGTTCTTGCAAAACCACTGACTGCAGCATATTGTGGCTTTAAGTGATCCTGGCTAAATTGATAAGCATACAATACATTGATATTCCTCATGGGTGAGTGTTTCATCAGAACTTTACTAAGGTATAGCATCGAATAAATGCTCTGTTCCAATTGTCTACTAATATCTGTCTTCTCAGTGAAATTTCCCTCATCGGACCAATGATGAAGGATCGTACTTGGCATCATTTTTTGTTTAACTAGGTCCTGAAACAATTGGTGATAATCTTCTTCTTTTCCTGGATTAATAATATAAATATTTTCTGCTTGCTGATGATAACTTTCTCCGGGTTTCACTACCGTAACCGATACATCAACATCTTTTTTTGCACATTGAGATATCACCATTTCTGATAGGTTACCAATTGAATCAAAAACTAAAATGTTTTCTGCTCTTGATTGAAGCATGTCCTCTTCTGGCCCAACAGTTGATTTTTTCCAAATCGATTCGAAATAAAGATTATCATTAGTCTGGATTGTTTGCTTACTTTGAGTCAATAGCTCGAAGCCTTCAGCTGCTGACAATTCTTTATTCTGTATCATTTTAAGTATCTCTTTCCGATTAGCAATAGCGTTACTCATACGATATCTCCTCCATTATTTTATTGGCTTCATCAGCATCTATTTGTCCAAGTTCCAATTGTTTTAGCAATTCTTTAATTACAACGTGTTTGTCAACATTGCCCCTTTGACCTTGAGTCGTAGCAATTATTTCTTGTTGATAGGAACGTACGGAAAGGTTTATTAATTTAACCAGTAGTTGCCCGTTCTGGTCAAGAATCCATATGTCAAACGTATGATGATTTTTGGTCGACTGTTCACTTGCATATTTCACATAAGCGTAACACTTCTGAGTTGGTTCACTGATTATTTGCACTTCTTCCAGTGCATACGGAACAGACATTGCTTGAGTCTGGGCGAGCCCTAAAATTCCAATAACGGATTGGACAGCTGCATCCATAAGAGAAGGATGTAAAACAAACTTGCCAAAATTACTCCGGAGTTCGTCTCGCAATTCAATTAAGGCTAAAGATTCCGACTCATTATAGGATAGTTTTTGAATTCCTTGAAAACTTGGTCCATAGGTTAATCCTACTTCCTTAAAAGCTTCATAGCATTGTTCACGAGTCATTGAATAGGATAACCTTTGTTTAATATCCTCCAAGTCTATCCATTCAGTAGCGGGAACTGAAGAATCAGTTTTTATGTGTAGCTCTCCTTGGGAGTGGAGGATTTCTTGGCCTTCTTCGCCTTTCATACATATTTCAAATTCACACTTATCGTTCTTCCCGATATATACAAATATGTCCTGAATTTGGTTTTCAGACACTGTAACCGGATGTAACCAAACAATATTGGTTATCTTGTCAATCTTATTCTCCAAGGCCTTATTACCAGTAAATAAAGCCATCTCTAAAGTGGCTACACCAGGAAGAACTTTTTGTTGATTAAGTCCATGGTCGGAGACTACAAACTCACTTCCCCTTAAATGCTTGACAAACTTTATTGCTGAAATAGTCGATTCGTTTCGATCAATAAGAGGATGTAGACTTGCTATATCGTTCGGATAATTCTTGTTTTGAGAGTTTACGGAAACCGGTGTTGGCAGCCAATGACGTTTTCTCTCAAAAGGATAAGTAGGTAATGAAACACGATATAATTGGTGTCCTTCATGCAATTGTTTCCAATCAATTTTTTCCCCTGCAATCCAAAGTTTGGCCAGTTTGTCATACTGTTTTTCTTTCATCAGCCTTAGAAATTCATCTTGTTTAATTTCCTTTGATGCCGATAAGTGTTTGGTCTGTTGAGCGGTAACAATTCCGTAATTTAGTTGGTCAACAGATTCTCTTTCCGTACAGAATCGATTCAATCTCTCCTTCAGCTCTGCAATACTATCAACAACTAAGGCAAGACGTACGTCCATCTCTTCTCTCCCAATTTGTAGCGTATAAGCAATTTCTTTCAAATTGTCACTTTCACTTAATTTATTTGCCAGGTTAGCCGCATATTCTTTCAAACAATCTTCATTCTGAGCTGATAAAATAATGATCTGGCCCTCATTATCTCCGTTTAAATGTCTTGACGATTTCGGTCGATATTCCTCTATGACGACATGCGCATTTACCCCCCCAAATCCAAAAGAACTTATCCCCGCACGTCTAGGAATCGGTTGTTGATATTCATCTTTCATCCTTTCCCAATTAGCCTTTTGGGCGGTAATGTAAAATGGACTGTCATCAAATTTAATGTATGGATTTAAATGGTTAAAATTTATGGAAGCAGGTAAGACATTATTTTTCATGGCTAGTAGTACTTTGCACACACCTGCTATTCCTGCTGCTGTTTCAAGGTGACCGATATTAGTTTTGACAGAACCCAGTCCACAGTAAGGTTTTTCAGGCATCTTTTTTCCCCAGTCCTTGTATAGTTGATCAAATGCTTTTTTTAGTCCATTAATTTCAACTGGATCCCCTAATGGTGTTCCTGTACCATGTGCTTCAATGTAAGACACTGTCGATGGATCTAAATTTGATTCTCCCCATGCTTGAACTATCAGATCGGATTGTGCATTTGGGTTCGGCGCAGTTAAAGAATTGGCTCTGCCACCGTGATTTACTGCACTTCCTTTAATTACACCATAAATATGATCACCGTCATCTTCAGCTTTGCTTAAAGGTTTCAATAATAGTGTCGCTACACCCTCGCCTCTGACATAACCGTTAGCATCTTTATCAAAAGTTTTACATTTACCATCTTCACAGAGCATACCAGCTTTGTTAAAGGATATATATAATTTTGGACTTATCATCACGTTTATGCCACCAGCGATAGCTAAATCGCATTGTCCACTCTGGATTTGTTCAACAGCTCGATGAATGGCAACTAATGAACTGGAACAAGCTGTATCAATTGGTTCACTTGGGCCATGTAGGTTAAGATAGTAAGAGATTCTATTTGTTAATATTGAATGGGACATCCCTGTTGACGTTTGAGCCTGTATTTCACTGTTTTCCTGTAAATAACCATAATCCGTACTTGCAACTCCGACAAAAACGCCCGTCTTTGTTCCAGATAAATCCGATGCCTTGTACCCTGCATCCTCAATTGTTTTCCACACTGTTTCCATTAAAATTCTTTGCTGAGGATCCATCAGTTCTGCCTCTTTCGGAGAAATACCAAAAAATAGGCTATCAAATTTATCGACGTCTTTCATAAATCCCCCCCACTTAATATTCGTTTTATTCGATTGAGTAGCGGGATCACCATAAATTTCTTTCCAATCCCATCGATCTTCAGGGATTTCAGTAATTAGATCCTTCCCTTATTCAATGTGTTTCCAAAAAGCATCTAAATCATGCGACTGGGGCATTTTTCCACTCATCCCTATTATTGCAACTGGTTCATTCGTCAAAGAATATCTTTTGCGTTGGGATTTCTCAGGATTCACTTCTTCCGGTAACCAATCACCATCATCCTGATTAGCTAGTAATGAATCTGGAGCTTCAGAGATATTTTGTCCACTATCAATTGACAAAGTAGGTTTATCTATTTTTTCCTGGTACATTTCTAATACTGAATCATTATGGTGTTCCAATATAAAGTCGACAACTGAACTTAACGTTTGATGTTCAAAAAAGATCGAGGGCATTAGCTCTAGCTGAAATCTATCATTTAATTGATTACTCAAATCTGTTAATGTTAAAGAATCAAATCCAAATTCACTAAAATTTTCATCTAGAAATATATGCTCCTTATCTATTCTTAATAGATTAGCAACAATTTCTAATACATCATCCTCGAAATACTGCCTTAGTGAATCTGTATCTAATTCAAAATTCGTATCTCCTTTTGTTGATACAGTTTCATCAGCTTGCTTAGTTTCGTTTATATCACCGATTAACGCTTTCATTTTTTCCCGTTTTCCTACAAAGACGGCAAAATGATTGTTCTGTTGTCCTATACCGGCTACGACTGTCTGGATACCAGTCTTCGTTTCTAGTGGCTCCATACCTAATGTCTTCGTCATCATTGTTTCAATTTGCTGCTCTACTTTCATACCGCCTTCCTTCCATAACGGCCAGTTAATAGACAACGTTTTTCCATTACGTTGTCCAGCTTTACGTAACTGTTCACGATGATCAGAAAAATGGTCCATAAAAGAATTACCATAAGCATAATCACTTTGTCCTATATTACCTGTAACAGAAGCAGTTGAAGAAAAGAGTACAAACAAATCTAAGTTTTCCTGTTTAGTTAATTTATCGAGCCATACAGTACCAAATATTTTAGGAGCAAGTACTTGTTCAATTTGATCACTTGTCTTATTCGTTAATTTGTCGTCTTTTAGTACACCAGCACAGTGTAAAATACCGTGTATAGAATCTCTTTCTTCTTTAATATCTACCATCAACTGTTCTACTTGTTGACGATTAGAAACATCAGATTGATAATAGGTAACCTCTGATCCAAAAGTACGAATCTCTTCGATTTTCAATTTATCTTTTTCTGTTAAAGGTGAACGCCCAGTCAGTAGAAGATTGGCCTTGTATTCTTTTGCGAGATACTTGGCAAAAATAAACCCTATTCCTCCTAGTCCACCAGTAATTAGATAAACACCATGTTTCCTCCAAGGAGAATTTCCATCTTCAACTGTATTTAAAGCAAACTCCCTCATTTGCTTAACTAAGCGCTGTCCCTTCATATATCGAACATCTAACTGCTTTGAAGCGCTTTGTAATTCAGGCAATGCTGTTGCTAGAACCGTTTCAGGAGTTATGGATTCCATGGCCAATGATCGATACAAGTATTTTTTCTGTTCAAGGCTAATCGATTTGGCAAATGCCTCAAACGCTTTATGTAGCGATTGTCCAAAGAGTCCATTAGTTAACTGATAGACATACAGTAACTCTAGTGGATGTGAAGTCCAAAGTTTATTAAACGCCTGACTCAAGTAAAATATGGCATAAATCCCATAGCTGAGTTGTTTGTACACATCATCGCTTGTATCAGCAGTCTCCCTGTGAGCCCATAGAAATAAAATTTGGGTTGGAGTTATACCTTTCTGTTTAAGAACGCTTAACAGTTGAACATAATCACTATACTTATTAGGACTAATCACATATACGTTATTTTCAACCTCTCGAAATGCCACGCCAGGTCTAACTAATATTGCCTGTGATAAACTTGGGTGAGATTTTACCGCTTGCCAAACCTCTTCTTTATCATCAAAAATTAATAAATTACCTAGTAAAGTGTTCTTTTCAAAACTTAGCGGTGCAGGCTCCCAGACCTTTCTAAAATATAGAGGGTGAGGTTGAGGTTGACTGTTCTTTTCATCAAAGACATATCTCCTAGCTGTAAGATTCCTCACACGAACCAACACCTGGCCCCTGTCATCCAAAAGATCAACATCAAAGGTCATGGATTGTTCGTGTTGCCCTGTGCGTACTGAATATACGGAACTGACATTTGATAATGAATGTAAAATTTCTATTTCACCTAAGGAAAATGGTACATACAAGTTTTCAGATTGTGTGCCTGCTAATGCTGTTTGAAATGCACCATCCATGATGGATGGATGAAGTTGGAACCCATGATTTTCCTCTTGAACAACCTCTGGAAGTTTAATTCTGGATAAAGTTTCACGCTCATTACCATACAATTCTTGAATTGATTGAAAGCTCGGGCCTAAAAATATTTTCGTCTTTGTAACAGCCTTGTAAAATACATTACTTGTTGACAAATGTTTGCATCTACTCATCACCTCTTCAAGATCTAAAAACGTAGGCTGTGTCTCTTGTTGTTCATGATGTTCAAATATTATTTTCCCATGGTGAAGTAATTCCTCTTTATTGGATTCACAAAATACTTCATAATGAACTTCTTGCTGTCTTGGCTCCAGTTTAATATGTATGTCCTTGAAAGTATTATTTATTTTAAAAGGATGGATCCATACTAGATTTTTCATTTTCGCAACTTTTGCTTTACCAGCGATTTGACCCGCAGCGCGTCCCATCTCGATATAAGCTACTCCTGGCAACACACTTTCATCACCTATCACATGATCCTTTAGGAAAAATTCGTTACCATACATTCGGGTAGTAAATTTTATTCTGTTTAAGTCAGAGGTATTTTGTTCTATTAATGGATGGATCTGTTTAATCCCACCATCTACATGTTGAATAACTGTTCTTGCCTTTGGTACAGAATTACTAGGCAACCAGAAACGTTTTTTCTGAAAAGGATAGGTTGGCATTGATAGACGGTAATGTCTGGTATCTCTGTATATTTTTCCCCAGTCCAAGTCATACCCGTGGATATATAAATCTAGCAGGAACGACAACTTTTCTTTATATTTACTTTCTGACAATCCCACTAGCTGTAGCGTGACATTCAAAATATGCTTACCTCGGTCTTCCTTAGCTTGGTCATACTTTTGTGAGGATGTTCTGTTGTTGAACTGATAATAATTGGCAACTCCCCCATGTTCTAGAATCTCATCTAACTTCTGTCTCAACTCATCCACATTCCTCACAATCAACCCCCCACGGACGCCAAAATGTTTTCTCCCCACCATTAACGTGTAGGAAATATCAGCAATGGATTTTTCATCTTCTTCTAGCAACCATTTTTCTAAGTTAGCGATTTGTTGGAACAAACCTTCTTCGTTTCGCGCTGAAAAAGGGATCAAGTACAATGGATTTTCTTGTGAAATACTGGCTCGTGTAGGCGGTTCCTCAATAACTAAATGAGCATTGGTTCCACTAAAACCAAACGAGCTGACTGCTGCGGGTCGTTTTTCTCCATTCTTCACTTTCCAATCTTTTAATTCTGTATTGACAAAGAATGGACTATTCTCAAAGTCTATATGTTCATTTGGTTTATCGAAATTAAGTGAAGGCGGAATTTGTTTATTTTTCATTGACAGCAAGACCTTTATTACGCTCGCAACTCCAGCCGCTGTAGCAGCATGACCTATATTCGATTTAACTGAACCGATCGCACAGTATTGGGTTTTAGCAGTTGATTTCCTAAATGCATTCGTTAACGCCTCAATTTCAATTGGATCACCCAACTTAGTCCCTGTTCCGTGTGTTTCAACGTAAGTAATCTTTTCTGGGTTAATATTTGCTTTTTCATATACTGATTGTTCTAGTTCCGTTTGCGATAGACTACTAGGAGCGATGATACCATTCGTCGTTCCATCCTGATTGATTCCAGAACCTTTAATCACTCCGTAAATATGATCACCATCTCGTTCGGCGTCATCCAAAGATTTTAAGACGAGCATGGCTACGCCTTCACCAGGAACAAATCCGTCGGCATCGTTGTCAAAAGCTGCACTTCTTCCCCTAGGAGAAAGCATCTCAGCATTGCTAGAAGCAATATGAAACTGAGGAGTAACGTTGATAAAAGCACCACCAGCCAAGGCCATTTCACTCTCTCCAGAAATGATACTTTGACACGCCAAATGAATGCTGACCAATGAAGAAGAACAAGCTGTATCTATTGCTATGCTAGGTCCTTTCAAATTAAGAAAATATGATATTCTTGCTGCTGATACCGAGTTGTGGTTCCCCCAAAATGACTGCGCTTCTTTTTCAACGCCCATTTCATTCATCTTTTCCACGTAGTCACCATTGCTTAGACCAACAAAAACAGAACAAGACTTATTTGAAATTTGGTCATTGGCATATCCTGCATCTTCTAATGCATTCCAACTTTCTTCCAATAGTAAACGTTGCTGAGGATCACTCAATTCAGCTTCTTTTCCAGATATTTTGAAGAATAATGCATCAAATAGGTCAATGTCATCCAAAAATCCTCCCCATTTACAATTTGTTTTATCCAATTTTTTCGGGTCACTATCATAATATTTATCAGGGTCCCATCTATTCTTTGGAACTTCTCGAATAGAACTGACACCCTGAGATAGGTTGGACCAAAATTGTTCTTTATTTTTGGCTCCTGGAAATTGACAAGATAGCCCGATAATCGCAACATCTTTTCTATTTGGAGTTTCAGTTGCCTTTGCATCGTAGGTTGTCTTCTGTTTTTCACCTTGTACTAAATCTTTATCGCTCCATAGGGTAGATGGTGTAGTCACCACAACTTTCCCAATATTTTCTCTCTGATCTAAATATTTATAGGCTTGATGGATATCTGAAAAAGAAAATACTTTACCTACAGTCGGCTTAATCATCCCTTTTTCTAGCACTTCATACATTTCATCAAGGTACTGTGTAACACTTTCTATGTTTGACAACATCATTTTACGCATGTCAATACTGTAAAAGATTTGATTATTGTCTAAACATGATAAATCGATTTGTTTAGCAGTTTTTAAACCGGTCATAGCAATTTCAAGATACCGTCCATTGGGCTTCAGAATGTTTAACCCTTTTTGGATTGATTCGCCTGACAAGGTATTAATAACTACATCTACACCTTCACCTTCAGTCAAGGATAATACTTTTTGTTCAAAATCTTCTTTTCGGTAATTGATACAATGATGCACCCCTAGTTGTTTCAAATATTCTATTTTCTCTTGTGATCCTGCCGTAGCAAAAATTTCAGCTCCTTGCTGAAGAGCCCTTTGTACTGCAATCAAACCTGTTCCACCTGTAGCTGTTTGAATCAGAATTTTTTCACCACGTTTAACATCCGCTTTTTTAAAAACATGATGCATCGTCAAATAGACAATGGGTAACGAACATGCTTCTTGATGATTCAAATTTTTTGGTTTTTTGACGACTAATGCTTCATGTGTATTTAAAACAAAGCTTTGTCCACCAAGTTGTGGGCCAGTTAATGCTATAACTTCATCACCTACTTTAATCCTTGAAACTTCTGACCCTGTTTTGGTAACCACTCCAGAAACTTCAAAACCAGGTGAAAAAGGATATTCTGGCATAGTCGGGTATAGACCCTTTACACAAAGTAAATCACCGAAATTTAATGAAAAAGCATGAACAAGAATTTGAACTTCGTTTTTCCCGGGATCTTTCGGGTTAATTGCATGCGTCTGAATACTTGAAATTGGCCCTGGTTTTTGTATGACAACTGATTTATATTTCTCATAACCCTTTACATTATCTGTTTCCATTTGATCGGGCTGAAGTGTTTCATCAGCCCGAGATTGACTCATCTTTTCAATTAGTTTTTTTCCATCTAAAGGTGACAGCTTTCCATTCTGTATCAAGTCAAGTATTTTTTTAATCTTCCGCTCCATAATTCCACCCCATTAACTTATAAACTTGATCAATATTTAATTCACCATTGGCTAATTTATTCAGGAGTTCTAGTTCTTCATCCTCCTCTTCTATTACGCCATCAGACATTGCTTGAGAAATGATTTCGCCATATTGATTCAAGATATAATCTGTTAATACATTTACATTCGTATAATCAAATAAAACTGTCGTCCTTAAAGTGATGCCTAATGTATCATTAATCTTCTTTATTAGTTCTAATCCGGTGATAGAGTCAACACCATATTCAGAGAACTGTTTCTCAATAAAAATGTCTTCAATATTCACCTCAAGCGCTTCAACAATACAGTTCACCAATGTCTCTTCAATATAATCCCGTATATTATTTTTTTGTGCCGAAACTGTGTGAGACTGTGAAGTAGGCTCTTGTGTCACTGCTACCATTTCTTGAGACACCTGTTCTTCTGCTATTTCAAAGGAAAGTTCCTTTGTATCCACAATTTTAGTGGAGGTACTGTTTTGAACAATTTCTGAGAGTCCATTACTTTCCCCAATGATAACATTTTGGACAAAGACACTATTCTCCTGAGACATGGATTCTAGGGCAGTAGTTTGTTCATATCCTAATCGCTTCAATAGATCTTCCCACATAGATGTGCTGAGTAAAGGTGAGTATGGCAACCTCTCCTCAGAGTCTTCGTACAGCCACCATCCTTCAAGTAATCCAAAGGTAAAGGTTGTAAAGTTATTAACGATCGTTGCTTCATTTAAAATAAGCCATCCATTGGTTTTTAGTAGTTTTTTAATGTTATTCAATGTCTCCTGCAATTGTTTGGTCGCATGGAGCACATTTGTAGCAATAACTACATCATATCCACCAAGAATAAATCCCTGTGACTGAATATCCTTTTCAATATCTAATAAGGAAAACTTAACAAATTGATTCTGAACTCCATATCTGTTTCGACCATAATTAATAAATCCTAGGGAAATGTCTGTATATACATACTCCAAGTGTTCATCAAATTCATGAATTCCTTCAAATACTTTGGCACTTGTTCCTCCCGTTCCAGCACCCACTTCTAATATTTTTATTTTTTCTCCTTCCTTCAATGTTGGCAATCGTTTCTGGATAAAAGAACGTAGTCCCCAGACAATCAATTGATTAAAATAATCTGCTACGACATTGTTTTGATAAATGTTTTCTACCTTGGTCATTGATGAATTAGGGAATATAATGTCAGTGGCAAGAACGTTACCCCTTAAAATATCAGCAAAATTTTGGAAACATGTTCTTAGTAAATCTACGTGGCCCTTCATGTCTAGAAGACTATCTGACTGATCAAATCTATGCGTTATACTCTTGATCTCTTCCTGTAAAAATGGATTTTCAACTCGGGAAGTGGTTCGTATAGTCTTCTCCTCAATTTGAATCAATTCACTTCGTGCCATAATATCTAATAGAGCCTCGAATAATTGACTATACTGATCAATAATCCCTAGCTTCCTTTTCAATTCTTCTTTTTTGTATTGTTCATGACTACTCTTAAAAACCCCTAAGTTCTGAAACATGAGCAATAACATTAGCTCACTAAGTTCTTCAATCTCCAGAAATGCTTTCCTTGACTTTTGCAGGGATTCTTCATTAAGTCTTGGCCTTCGATTCACATCAATCGTTGAATGCAACGTAGATGGCAGATTAACACGATGTTGAATCATCAAGGAATTCATATCTACACCAATATGTTCTAATACGTCTTTTTCCGCTTTCATGACCATCACCTGGTCGACTGGATAATGAAGAACTCTCTCTAACGCTTCTATTCCCTCATGCAAATCAATAGAATAAATTCCTTGAGAACTTAATAGTTTTTGATAATGTTCTGAGGCCACAATACCAACATCACCCCAATATCCCCAATTAATAATTTTAACCGGGAAGGAAGCGGTCCGCTTAAGATATTGAGCAAAAGCATCTTTAAACGTACAGGCAGCTGCATAATTGCCTTGTCCAGCATTTCCACTAAAGGATTGGGCAGATGAGAAAAACATCATGAAATCAAGTGGTTCATCTCTAAACACTTGATAGAGGATGTAGCTGCCTTGGACTTTTGGCGATAATACAGCTTGGAATGACTCCTCATCCATATTTTTTATCGTACTATCTTTGAGAACAATAGCAGAATTAATAACACCATGAATATGGCCAAATCGAGACTTTACCTCATTAACAGCATCTTGCATACTTTTTAGATCAGTACCGTCTGCCTGAATATATAATATTTGTCCATCATATCTCTTTATTTCATCTATCATTTGCTGTTTCTCATCATTTAATGGGCTACGACCGATTAAGATAACTTTTGCCTCAAATTGCTGGACAAGATATTGGCTTAATGCTAAACCAATACCTCCAGCACCCCCAAGAATAAAATATACGCCATGCTTCCTAAAACCACTTTCCTTTACCGGCGGGAGTGAAATTTGTGAAAGTGAACGGACATAACGCTGACCCGCATAAATTAAAATATCTTCACTTGATTTAGCAAAAGATTCAGCCATTAGAGCTTTAATTGTTCCTTGCTTTACAGATGATTGTGATGTATTAATAAACGATCTTAGATCAACATCTGTATAGCTTATATCCCAGTAAGGATACTCTTTTATCATCGATTTTGTTAGTCCATGTATACCTGCTACTTCCGGATTTGGAAGCTCATCTTGTGAGAGTATATATACATGATTTGTGATGACATGTAAACGTAGATATCGTTCATCATACCCTTGCTCACTTAATGCTTGAACAATTCTAAACAAACTAAGAACACCAACTTCTTGTGTATTGTTCAGTTGATCAATGTCCGTAAGTTGTATCCCCTTTCCTTTAATCCCTCCGAGGAAGTAAACCACTTCAATATCACTTGGGAATTCCTGCAAACAAGCTTTGAAAGAGTATGGGTCGCTTGAGTTAATTTCCCAAGTATTGTCTGAATATTTAACGTTTTTCTTCCCTAAATGAATATTATAAACTTGTGATCTATCGTGCACTTCCGCTAAACCAACGTCTAATCCAGCACAATCATTATGAGAAATAATTAATATTTTCTGATGTGTTGTAAAATCTAGTTGAGAAATGAGGGGTAAAGGTGAGCGCTTCCATCTAGGCTTATAATAGATAGAAGTCGATGGTATTGTTTTCACAGGTGCTGGACGAACACTAACATCATGAAGACTGACACATACATGCCCTTCGTTATCCAACAATTCTACCTGATAAATATCATTCCCTGTTGAATGAACATAGGCATAACCAGAAGAAGAAAGAGGCTGTTTCACCACTACACGTTCAACAGAATATGGCAATTTCAGAGCATTATCCTGACCTTGGATACCCGCAATTGTTTGTAGTGCACCGTCTACTAAAGATGGATGTAAGTTATATTGTCTTAATTGTTCCTCCTGTCCCTGTGAAATCTGGAACTTACTTAATGCTTCTAGTTGGTTGCCCCAGATGTGTTGTGCACTTTGAAAATACGGACCATAATCAATACCTATCTCAGAAAAACTTTCATAGAATTCCGTCTTTTCTAACTCGAATGTCGTTCTCAGTTTTACATCTTCAACAGAAACATATTGTTCCTGCTCACCCCTAGGTAGACTCTCCTTACGGATGATGCCTTTTGAATGGGTAATAGTCCTATCTTCGGGAGTACTTTGAATTTCAAAGGTAAGTTGTCCATCTTTTTCTTTAATCAAGATATGAAGTTCCAGTTCCTTTTGGTTCATGAGTACTGGCTGTAACCAAACTACATTAGATAGACTATAACCGTTACTTTGTTTTAAATGAGTTATTGCACCCATTACCATTTCTAATTGGCCAACACCAGGAAGAAGTCGTTTTTTATCTACAAGATGATCTTTGACGATTAAATCATTGTATTTCAATTTTTTCACATAAACGATACCGTTGTTTTTTAGGCTTAAATCAGGATGAATGAATTCTACCAAAGGATGAATCTCTAAATTACTGAATGCGGTATTATTAGGCTTAGCATCTTCTCGAAAAATCCAATGCCTCTCTCTCTGGAATGGATAGGTAGGGAGTGGTTGCTTTGTACCTTTATTTAGCGATAGTTTGTCCCAATGAATTTTTACACCTGCCACCCACAACTCAGCTATTTTACCTAACTCTCCATTTTCCCTCCACTTACTTACAATACTTTGTACATCTCTTCCATGAGAGTGTAAATCAGAAATCTTTGTAACTTCTGTAACCTCATTTATATTTCCAACATAAATGGATGAAGAATGCTGCCCTTGAATATATTGGCTCAATTCACCTCTAAATTCCTCTATAGTTGAAGCAATAATGGCTAATCGCTCATCAAATTCCTCTCTCCCAAATCGTAAAGTGTGGGCAATGTCAGCAAAGGAAATCTGTGACTCTGGTTTTTTACTATTTAATCTTCTGTTGCTAATCGTCTTATCAAGAAATTCTATCATTTTTCTCGAATATACTTGTAGTCTGTTTTTATTACGGGCTGATAAAATGAGTATTTGTGGCTCTTCCTTAACATCAATCGGTAATTTTTGTTGGATGTACTCTTCAACGATGAGATGGGCATTCGAACCTCCTGCACCAAAAGAGCTAATTCCAGCGATTCTGGGAATTTTTTTCTCTTTTCCATCTTGTAAAACAGTTGGTTGCCTCCATTCTTCCAATGATTGCTGTAAGTAAAAAGGTGACTGTCTAAAATTGATGTTTGGATTAGGTTCAGACGCATGAATCGAAGGAACCAGTTGCTTGTGTTTCATTTGCAACAACACTTTAGTAAGGGCTGCAATACCAGCGGCCGATTCCAAATGACCAATATTAGACTTGATTGAACCAATTGAGCAATACTGCTTGGCATGCTGTTTACCAAAAGCTTGGATTAATCCGTTGATTTCAATTGGATCCCCTAATGATGTTCCTGTTCCATGAGCTTCCACATAGCTAATATCTTGTGGAGATACATTTGCTTTTTTCATTGCTTCCTTGATGAGATTTCCTTGAGCATTTGGATTAGGCACTGTATAACCATTGGTTCTCCCGCCATGATTTACGGTACTAGCTTTTATCACACCGTAAATATGGTCGCCCGCGGCAATAGCTTTGTTAAGGGGCTTTAATAAGATAGCTCCCACACCTTCACCAGGTACATAACCATCGCCACCATTTCCAAAGCTTCGACAACGTCCATCACTAGAAGCAAAGTTGGAACCACTTAATAGTAAATACTTGTTCGGATGAATAGTTAGATTCACACCACCTGCTACCGCCATTTCACTTTCTCCTTGATGGAGGCTGTTAATTGCCAAATGTATGGCAGTTAACGAAGATGAACACATCGTGTCCAAAGCCAAACTTGGGCCATGGAAATTAAAGAAATAAGAAACACGGTTGGCAATAGATGCATAGGATGAGTTTGGTAGAACAAAATTTCCTTTTGCCTCCTCTTCTATCCCATATAATTGGTATTGACCATACATCACTCCAACAAAAACACCTATTTTCCGTTTCTCAAGCTCCCTTTTTGTATAGCCGGCGTCTTCTATTGTATGCCATACAGTTTCCAAAAACAGACGTTCTTGGGGATCAATATTTCTTGCTTCCTTTGGGGATATATTGAAAAATAACGAATCAAATTTATCGAAATCGCTAATAAAACCTCCCCACTTACTGTAAGTTTTTCCGATTTTCTTTTCTAGATCGTAGTATTTCATATAATTCCATCGCTCTGCGGGAATTTCCGTAATACAATCACGCCCCCTTTTGAGTACTTCCCAAAATTCATCTAAGTTATCAGACTGAGGGTAGCGTCCACTTAAACCAATAATAGCAATATCATCATTTTGTTGCTGATCATTTTTTTCAAATCGTACACGTTGTCTCTTACTTCTAGAAAACGGTTCTTCAATATGATTCTCTTCGGAAGTTTTCGTTTCTTCCCTCTTTAATATCCCGAGTATGTGAATTAATTTATCATAATGCTCTTCCATAAAATATGTTGTTAATTCTTCAATGGATTGATATTCAAAATATAATGTTTTAGGCAGTTCACCAAAAACTTTTTCTAATTTGCGAACCATTCGCATAATAATAACTGAATCTATTCCAAATGTTTCAAACTCTTTCTCGACATCTATATTTGATACAGGTATCTTCGTTTCTTCCGAGAGTATAACTGCTAAATATTGTTCTGTCTTTTGGCGTAGTTGTTGTATGTCGTTACCCACTAGTGGTTCATAAGAACTTGCTTCATTTTTTGGAAGTGAATTTTGTATTGACCGTAATAGTTTGTTCTTGTTCCCTTCCATTACAGCGAGTTGTGTATAAGAGGCTGTTAACCCCTTTTCAAATGCCTTTACCCCATTTCTTGTACGTAAAGGTAGAAGACCGTACGTTTGTTTCAGCCAGTTCTGCTCATCAGTATCTAACTGCATCCCACCTTGTTCCCAGTAAGGCCAATTAATCGAAAGTGTTCTTCCATAACGTTGTTCTTGTGCTTGTTTTCTGTCTCTTAGGTGAGCAAAATGATCCATAAAACTATTTGCATAAGCGTAATCTGCTTGCCCTACATTACCTAACAGTGCAGCTATTGAAGAGAATAAGCAAAAGAAGTCTAGTTTTTCATTCTCTGTATATTTGTCCAACCAAACTGTGCCAAAAACCTTTGGTGCCAATACGTCATCTATATCTTGCTTCGTCTTTTTATAGAGGAGAGAGTCTCGTATTACCCCTGCACTATGAATAATACCGTGAATTTCCTTAAATTTATTTTTTGTATGTTTGATGATGTGTTTTACTTGATCTTGATTTGATATATCTGCTGAAATATACTTAACTTCAGCTCCCATGTCCTCCAGTTTTCTTACCTGATTTTCTATTTCGAGACTCCATTCCCGTCGTCCAACGAGGACTAGTTTAGGTTGGTATTTTTCAGCAAAGTATTTTGCGAACAGAAAACCTATTCCACCGGTCCCCCCGGTAATAATATATACCCCATTCTTCCGTAAAGGTACAGATTCTTCCTTCTGAGATTGCTTTTCCTGAAATGAATTAACATATCTCTGCCCAGAAATATACTGAATATCTGAATGGTGGTTAGCGTCAACTGTCAATTCTTTGGAAAAGATTTGACATATGGATATGTACCGTTGGTCTCTTGAGATTCCGATTGTTTTGGTTGCAATTCTAGGATTCTCTAATTCAATTGTTTTTACTAGTGCGTGGACTGCTTCATATGTTGGTACGGGCGTTTCCTTTTCAAACGGGTATACATATAGTAAATTGACGCCGTTTTGATATTTTTCACTTATTAGTGCTTGGCTAAGATGCACTATGGAATATATGCTTTGTTGCAATTGTTCGCTTAATAGAGTGTTAGAATTGCTGTCTTCCTCTTTTGACCAGTAATGAATAATGTGGTTTGGGATAAAATGTTCTTCTTTTATAGATTTCAACAAGTTCCGATAATCTTCCGGTTGTAAAGGATTAATTTCATATGTGTCATGTCCTACACATGTGAATCGGTCACCCTTCCTAACTTGGATAATTCTTTTATCATGCTCACTCAATTGTCCATTCAGTATATTACGAAGATTAACATCGGAACTAAATAATAAGATATTTCCCGATAACTGTTGGCTTTCTTCTGAAAAATCAATCTCCTTTCTGTGCCAAACCTTTTGCAGTAACAAAGTCTCAGACTCTTTAATCGAAGTGCTTTTTGTTAAAGACATCTTCACAGTGAAATTATTTAGTTGGACAAGTACTTGTCCTTCTTTGTCCAAAATGTTAATCATGAAGCTATACATTGTTTCGGGCCCAGTTGGTTGTTGCTCTGCCCAAGTGACGTGAGCATAACATTTATCTGTTAATGGCCGAACGAGAATAACTTCACCTAGTGAAAAAGGTAAATAAGTTGATGTAGAGTTTTTATCGATTAATAACCCTATAACAGCTTGAAAAGCTCCATCCAACAGGGAGGGATGTAATCCATATTCTGATTGGTTTTCCTTTAAGTGGGGAGGTAAAGATAGCTCTACTAGAGTTTCTTCCCGATTGAAATATATTCCCTGTATGGTTTGAAAGCTTGTTCCATAATTAAGACCTGCTTTTTGAAAATGGTTGTAACACTCGTCCTGTGGCATAGTTTGATTACATCGGGAACTAATAGAATTTAAATCTAAATTTCCTGGTTTATCAGATACACCATACGTCATTAACCCCTCGGCATGAATTAGTTTTTTCTCTTCTTGGGTGAAAGTCCACACTTCATATTCGATACCGTCTTCAACCATAAACAGACTTACAAAAACATCCTTATTAGCCAATTCTTTACCTTTTTGTTTCAAAACAATAGGTTGATTCCAGGAGATATCCTTTATACTGCAAATTTTATTCTCTGTGGAAAAACTACCTGCAGCCCTAGCCATTTCTAAAATGGCTGAACCTGGTAAGACCATTTGATTACCTAACTTATGATCAGCCATTAAAAATTCATGTCCTGTCAACTGTACAGTAAATTTTTGTTCTTTTAAAGTTGATATATTACTGACAAGCAAAGGGTGTAATTTCTCTCTATTATCATTAGGTATACTGTTACTCCTTGATATCCAATAGGACTCCTTTGCAAATGGATAAGTGGGCAGTGAGACCACTTTGGGTTTTTCTCCCTGATATAACCCTAACCAATCAATATCTATACCAGAAACCCATAATTTAGCCAGTCGGCTTAAATTCTTTTGTTGAAGACTTTTTTGTATTTCCTGTTCTTGTTGGGTTTCGGACTCCTTTTGATAGTACAGATTTTCAATATTTGTTTGCTCTTTATTGAAAAATGTTAACTTCTCTATTAGCGTGTCTATATTAGTAGCGACAATTGCTAATCGTGTCTCCATTGCTTCTCGACCAATCTGAAGTGTATAGGTGATATCAGCAATTTTGATTTCCGACCTGTTTTGCACTAAAAAAGTCTGCAATTCACTAGCATAATCACGCAATGTCGCTTCATTTTTGGCTGAAAGTAAAAACAAGCATTCTTCTTCCTTAACATAATTGTTTTGAACTAAGGGTTCATTATACTCCTCCACAATGATATGGGCATTGGCACCTCCTGCACCGAAAGAGCTAATACTAGCTCTTCGAGGCAACGTTTTCCTTTCCCCATTCTCGTACTTTACAGGTCTCTCCCATTCTTCTAACTGTTGTTGCACATAGAAAGGTGTGTTCTCAAAATCAATACGCGGATTCAACTGTTCTGAATGCAATGAGGGTACCAATTTCTTGTGTTTCATTTGTAAAAGCACTTTGGTTAAACCGGCTATACCCGCGGCTGATTCGAGATGACCAATATTTGACTTAACAGAACCAATTGGACAACTTTCATTAAATTTGTCTTCCCCCTGAAACGCTGTAGTTAGACCTGCTATTTCAATCGGATCACCCAAAGATGTTCCAGTTCCATGGGCCTCTACATAGGAAATAGTTTCTGGGGAAATACGAGCTTCCTTAAGGGCTGCTTTAATTAGGTCTGCTTGAGCATTCGGATTAGGAACTGTATATCCACTGGTTTTCCCTCCAGCATTAATAGAAGTTCCTTTGATTACCGCATATATCCTATTGTTATCTGCTATTGCCCTTTGCAATGGTTTGAGTAGAACAGCACCTAGGCCTTCACCATCCACAAATCCATCGGCGTTCGCACCAAAAGCTTTACACTTATCATCCTTAGAAAGCATGTTCATTCGTGACAAATTCCCATAATGGTCAGGATGGAGTATTAGGTTTACTCCTCCAGCAATCGCTGTATGACACTCCCCTTTTTTTAGGCTTTCACAAGCCAAGTGAATAGCAGTCAGCGATGAAGAGCAGGCTGTATCTACCGCTAGGCTAGGACCTTGTAAGTTCATAAAGTACGAAATACGATTAGCAAGAGACCAATATGCCGAAGTCCCCCCTTGGCGTACATAGAAGTTATTCATTATTCCTACGAAAACCCCAACTTTTGAGCTTTGTTCAATTAGTGTAGATCTTGTGATGCCTGCATCTTCTATAGTTGCCCATGCTGTTTGCAAAAACAACCTTTCCTGAGGGTCAATTTCTTCTGCTTCCTTCGGTGTAATGTTAAAAAATGCTGGATCAAACTTATCAATATCCTCTATAAAACCGCCCCATTTAGTATAACTTAAACCTTGTTCATAGCTATCTGGATTGTAGTACTCTTCCCAGTCCCAGCGATTTTTAGGAATTTCACCGATACAATTTTTTCCATTACTAATATTCTCCCAAAAATCATTAAGATTTTTGGCCATTGGATATTGTCCACTAACACCTACGATGGCAATATCTTTTGGAGATTGTTCTGTCTTATCTAGTAGGCGTTTCAATATTTCCCTTTTTTGTTGTTGATTAGGTGTATGCATATTGATCTCTCCCATACATTTTCAATTTAAACCCACTATTTTATTAAACAACTCATCGATCTCTTCGTCAGATAAGCTGTCAACAAGATATTCCATTTCTTCCGTTTGTAATTGTTCTGTAACAAATGGTTGAGTCTCTTTAGTGGCGGCGACTCGGTTCTCATTATACGAATGGTAAGATTGTTCCTTCATTAATTCCACTGATTGCGGTGTAAAGAGTTTGTTTAAATGTTCTTTATGCTTTAGCATGAAATATTCGCTAAGTTTTTCAATTGTCATATGTTCAAATAGTAATGTTGATGGAAGCTTACCAAATTCTTTTTCTAGGTGAGAAATTAGCCTCACCATCACAAGAGAGTCCACACCATAAATTTCAAATGTTGATTTGTGATCTATTCTATCTTTATTAATTTTTAATACATTAGCAAATTGTTCTTTTAGATAATCAGTCGTCTTAGATTGCAATTCAACGTGTGAAAGGTCTTGGTTAATATTTGCATTTGAAAATAAAGTTGATTCATTTTCCTTATCAATCTGGTCCTCATTTGTTGAATCTAGCTTTCCAGTAACGGTTGTCGAAACTCGTCCGTCACTTTCAGCAATAATAATGCTCTGGTTCTTGACATGATCCGATTGGTTAGGAAGACCCAATAGCTTCGTACGCTTATATCCTGTTAGAGCAAGTAATGACTGCCATTTATCTGTATTTAGTAGTGGAGAATGTGGGAGTCGGTATTCTGGATCCTCGAATAACCACCAACCGTCTGTTAGTCCAAAAGTTAAAGTCAAAAATTCTTGATTCTGCGTTACTTCATTAATTACCACGATTCCATTTGTTTTAAGAAGGAATTTGATTCGTTCCAAAGTATTTTTAATATTCTTAGTGGCATGTAAGACATTACTTCCTAGAACAATATCAATGCTATTCATTTGAAAGTCCTGTTGTACTATATCTTTTTCTACATCAAGTACCTGAAACTCCACAAACGGGTAGTGTTCCCCATATACTTTTTCAGCTTGCTTAGTAAATCCTGGTGAAATGTCAGTATAATAGTAATGGATATATGGGGCATATTCCTTTATGGCCTTAAATACAAGATGGCTTGTTGCCCCTGTACCTGCACCGATTTCTAGTATATTTAGTTTATTCTTGGTACTATTTTTAAGACGTTGCTTAATATATTTTTTAATAAACTGAGCTACCAACAAGTTGTAATAGTCTGCACTGTCGTTACCCCCGTATATGTTTTTAACCTGATCTGTTGACCCAGATGGAAACAGCACTTCCATATGTGACTTTTTCCCTGTAAGTACTGAAGGATAAGAATTTACACAAACCCACAATAAATTCACATAAGGTTCGAGATTAGGATAATGATATAGCAAATCATTTTTATATTCTGAAATTTCTTTCGTCTTTTGTTGTAATTCTTGACTGTCTAAATAATGTGTTGTGGTAACCTGATGCGAATTTGTACGAATAAAGTCACCTTCTTCTAAAATAGTTAGCAATGTCTCAAATAATCCTGAATAGGTAGGAACAATTTGCATTTTCTTTTTTAGATATTCTTTGTTATACGATTCTTTGCTTCGTTTAAAAACACCTATTTGTTGAAATGCCGAAAGTAATAAATAACGAGCAAAATGTTTAAGTTTTTTAAGGGCTTCAGTATAACTTGTTGCATTTAAGCTATCCAAGCCCTCTTTTTCAACTGCTTGTACAGTTGTATCAATAAGCGATGGTATTTCTACAGAGTAAATTCGATCACATTTTTGTAATTGAACTCCCAACTGTCCCAGAAAATCATTACTTGCTTTAAATGGCATGACTTGTGTAACTTGGCTTAATAAAACTTGCTGAATGACTTCTATTCCTTCTTCAGGTTGAATCGATTTAATTCCCCTTGCCGCCATTCGTTTGTTATATTCTTCTGTAGCGACAACTCCTATCTCTCCCCAATAACCCCAATTGATTAGTTTTATAGGAAAGGGTGCGTTTTTGTGCAAGTACCTAGCCCAAGCATCTTTAAATGTAGACGCAGCAGCGTAATTGCTTTGACCTGCACTATCTAAAAATGAAATAGCCGAAGAGAAGAACATCATAAAGTCCAATGGTTGATCTTTAAGAGCTTCATATAAATTAACACTTCCTGATATCTTAGGTTTAAGTATAGACAGGAGTGTTTCTTCATCCATATTGACCAGCATTTTATCATTTAACACCATGGCTGAATGAATTGCTCCATGAATATTACCAAAGGTTTCTTTTACTTGATTGATTGCCCGTTCCATGCTCGAAAAGTCGGAAGCATCAGCCTGTATATGGAGAACTTCAGCACCCATTGATTCAATATGCGTAATTTGTTCTTTTTGTTTTGCGGATAATGGCTTTCGTCCCAATAAAACCAACTTTGCTTTGACACTCTTAGCCAGGTAACGACTTAACTCCAAACCGATTCCACCAGTACCACCAAGTATGACATAAACCCCATTTTGTCTAAAAGGGATTTCTTCCTTGTTGGGTAGTTGTAGTGATCTAATCCTTTGTATATAGCGTACACCGTTGCGAATAGCAACAGCACTTCCTGGAAGACTACCGCTTTCTTCCATAATAGATTCGACTATGTTTTGTGCTTCCTCAGAATATAAGTCCACATCGATACAACTAATAGACCAGTTTGTATGTTCTAAGGCTACAGACTTTGCAAAGCCGAACAAACTTGCAGCTTGAGGATATGCAAGATACTCATCCATTACCTGATGTACATTATTCGTTATCACTTTAATTTCCAAAGGATCCTCTACATAACTTGTTCGTTGTAATGTCTTAATCAACCTAAAAAGCAAAAGCACTACCTGTTCCTGACCGCCATCTCCTTCTTTCAAATGGTACATACTGTCAGTAGATTGCTGAATCCCACCTAAATAATATAAGGTATCAATTTTTGGTAATTTTTGTATGATTGAATCAAAACAATCCTCTTCATTTGATTGGACTTCCCAGTTGTAAGGGCCTACTTGTCGGGTTTCTGACCCTAGATTAATACAAAACACTTCTTGATGTTTATCACATAAATCATTGACAAGTTCCGTCCCCTGATCTGAATGAATAATCAATGCTGATCCCGCGTCTTTCTTATTCCTTTCTGAAAAAACTGGTTCTGCTTCCCAATTAGTGGCGTACAAAAAGTTATTGTCTGTTTCCTTCACCTCTTTGATGATAAAATCAAACACCCTTATGCAAACAACCCCTTTAGCATCTGTAATTGCCAGTTGAATTCGATCCTTATCCACCATACAAACATGAGTATAAATATTAGATTCTAAAGGTCGTAAAATTTCTATTCTCGATGCAGCAAAAGGAATTTTTAACGTTCCCTTTTCCACATTTTCCATATCTAAACAGGTCAATGTTTGCAAAGCAGCATCCATCAGCATAGGATGCAATGTATACGACAATTTTTCTTCTAAGCAACTCTCAGGTAACTCAATATAACTAAGTGCTTCGTCTGTGCCTTTCCAAGCTTCTTGAATACCTTGGAACGAAGAACCATATACCAAGCCAACTTTAGCAAGGGCATTGTACATTTTATTTTGGTCTATTTGTTCTGTACACCTTGTTTTGATATCTGCTATAGATATTTCCTGTTCTTCAGAAGCGGTAGCTGTAAAATCAATACGGCCTTTTCCATGGATAATTGTATTGTCCTGTTCTCCACTAACAACTTCATAATTCAGTTGGTCCTCATCATTTGTTATTACAACACTTACCGTCTTTTCATCCTCAACAATCAGTGGTTGCAACCAGTACACATCCAATATGGATTGGGGCAATTCGTTGGTAATTTCTGAAGCTGCTGCATACACCATCTCCAAATACCCAACCCCCGGTAACGTTGGTTTATTATTAACTTTGTGTTCTTGTACAATTTGATCCAATCGATTGAAATGTTTACGTAGAACTATCCCATTACCAAGGCTTTGTTTCATATCAATTTTGTCAAGTAAGGGATGTAAAAAAGTATTATTTTTTTTCTTTTTCGACAAAACAGGACTAGGAATCCAATATCTTTCTCGTGCAAATGGATAAGTTGGTAAAGGTATACGTCTACGGTTGTTTTTTGTAGGCAACAAATTCCAATCAATTTCTAAACCTGACAACCACAGCCTTGCCAGTTTTTCATACTCCATCTCCTTCATTAGCCTTGCGATAAATTCTTTTCCAGCTCCACCCGAAAGTAAGCTTATTAATTTACTGTCGGATGTGTTTTCTTCGTAAAGGACGCTCATATTTTCTTTTCCCTGTTGATAATCTGTTAATACTTCTTTTAATCCTTGTACAGATGAGACCACCATAGCCAATCGTTCACCCATTGACTCTCGTCCAATTTGTAATGTATAGGCCATAGCACTTAAATTAATGTCTTGTTCTTCCTTACGATCGATATACAGTCTAAGTTTATTTACATATTCTGCAAGTCTTTTCTTATTCTTAGCTGATAACACGATCAACTCTGGTTGTTGACTTTGTGTTACAGTAGGTTCCGGTTGCATATATTCTTCAAGAATCAAATGGGCGTTGACCCCACCAAAACCAAAAGAACTCACACCCGCCCTTCTCGGAATTTGGCGACCATTCTTGTCCTTCAAGTGTTCCCATGACTGAGTTTTATCTACTATATAAAATGGGCTTTCTTCAAGCTCAATATATTGATTTAACTCATTAAAGTGTAGGGTTCCTGGTATTTGATTATGTTTCATTCCTAATAAAACTTTAAATACGCCTGCTATACCAGCAGCGGTCTCTAAATGACCAATGTTTGTTTTCACTGAACCCAAACCACAGTACTGTTGTGGGGGGTGTGAAATTCCCCAGTCTTCATGTAACTGTTGGAAAGCTTTTTTAAGGGCTTCAACTTCAATAGGATCTCCCAGAGACGTACCTGTGCCATGTGCTTCAATATAGCCCAGTGTAGCAGGATTTACACCTGACTTCCGATAGGTTCTTACTAACAAGTTCTTCTGTGCTATTGGATTTGGCGAAGTTAATGAATTTGCATGTCCACCATGATTCACTTCTGTTCCTCTTACCACACCATATATATGGTCACCATCAGCTTCAGCTTGTCTTAATGGTTTTAAAAGTAGTGCGCCAGTACCTTCTCCACGTACATACCCATTAGCTTTATTGTCAAATGTTTTACAACGCCCATCAGTAGCTAACATTCCAGCTTTGTGAAATGAAACATTAAGGTTAGGGCTTGCGATTATATTAACCCCACCAGCAATTGCCATCTCACACTGGCCGTATTGTATGGCTTCAACAGCTCGATGAATTGCAACAAGAGAACTAGAGCATGCTGTATCAATTGGCTCACTTGGACCATGAATATTAAGCAAAAACGAAATTCTATTTGCCAGAATACTATGGGATGTTCCTGTGGTAGTCTGAGCATTTATTTCAGTATGATTTTTTTGATAAAGTTCACGATAATCAGTTGTAGCAACACCAACAAATAATGCTGTTCTAGTTCCCGAAAGATCTGAAGGTTTATATCCTGCATTTTCTATAGTTTTCCAAACTGTTTCCATAAAAAGACGCTGTTGTGGGTCCATTAATTCTGCTTCCCAGGGTGAGATGCCAAAAAACAATGGATCAAATTTGTCTATCTCGTCCATAAAACCTCCCCATTTTGGAAAGGAATGTTGTTCACCGTCAAATTCTTCACTAACATTATTTATGTGCCAACGATTTTCTGGTATCTCTGTAATCAAATCTTTTTCTTGTTCAATATTTTCCCAAAAACAATTTAAATCTTCCGACTGTGGCATCGTACCGTCCATCCCAATGATAGCAACAGGTTCAAATGTAGATCCTCTATCCATTTCCACTGATTTTTCATCAACAGTTGAAATAGATTGAAGTTGTTGTTCTGAATCTTCCTGTAAACCCTTAAAATTTTCCAGATATCGCTCTACCATTTTTCCTCTATATTCATTTGCAAGATAGTCTATCAAAGAACCGAGGTTTCGGTATTCAAAGAAAATATAAGGATAAATATTCTCATGATATAAATCACTTAAATGCTCACTAAATTTAGTCAGTAATATTGAATCAAATCCAAAATCACTGAGTTCAGTATCCATATCAATATCGTCTTCATTTATTTTTAGTATTTCTACCACAATAGAGAGAACATCATTATAAAGATACTTATTTAATTGACTTGACTGTACATGTTGTTCTTCTGAATTTAGGACCTGTCTATCATTTGTTTGAATGATTAACTCTGACTCTTCTGTAGTTTTTTCACTATTGTCACCTATTGCCTCTATTATTTTTTGACGATTCCCCTCTGCTACAACAATATGGCTCTCGGAATTTGACAAGCTATACTGAAAGGCTTCCAGTCCCGTCTTGGTATTCATTGGTGACATACCATACTTTTTTAGAATATATTGTTTAGTTTGCTCGTCTACGTTCATTCCACCCTCTTTCCATAAGGGCCAACTAATCGAGACTGTTTTTCCATTTCTCTTTCCAAAATGGCGTTTTTCTTCACGATCCGCTGCAAAACTATCCAAGAAACTGTTTGCAAAAGCATAATCACTCTGACCTGTATTCCCCATAACACCAGCTGTGGAGGAAAATAGCACAAAGAAGTCAAGCGGCTCATTTTTGGTTGTTTCATCCAGATAAACACTGCCGTACACTTTGGGAGCAATCACTTTCTTTATTTCATCTTGTTCTTTTTGGATGAGCAAACGATCCTGAATTACTCCTGCACTGTGAATGATGCCATGCAATTCACCATACATAGCTTTCACTTCTCTTATCAGTTCTTTTACACTTTCTTCTCTAGTGATATCTCCTTGGATATACACTACCTCTGCCCCTAAAGATCTCAATTCATCTAGTTTGGCTTCTTTATCTGGATTAAGCACTGAACGACCTACCAACACTATCTTGGCATGAACTTGCTCTGCAATATAACGTGCAAAGTTGAAACCTAAGCCACCTAAACCTCCTGTAATAAGATAAACACCGTGATCTTTCAGCATATTGAACTGCATTTGATCAACAGGCGGATCAAACTGCCTTAATGTTCTTACATGTCTTTCCCCCTGGGTGTATCTAACTTCGACTGCACTATCACTCATTTGATATTCACGTTGCAATAAGTCGATGAGTAGTTCCGATTCTGTCAAAGGAAAATCAATCATTACAGACTTATATACAAAACATGGATTTTCAATTTGAACGGTCTTAAATAATCCAGCCAATGCCCCATGGTAAATCTGTTTTTGTTTTTCACTATGAACATACAATAATTTAACGGTATGTTTTAATTTCATCTTCATAAGCGCTTGTGTCAATGGAAATACTGAATATAACCCTTTATGCAGATGTTTGTCTAATTCTGGAGTTTCATCATTAAACCTTTCTTTTGACCATAAATATAGAACTTTTGAAGGAAGAGCATTATTAAGCTTAAGCGTTGTGATTAACCGCTCATAGTCACTGAATTGATTTGGTTTTATTTCAAATACCTCTGAACTTACGTAGCGATAAGCATCACCTGGTTTTACCAAGATTACTTTTACTTTACTTCCTTCTCTAGCAATCTTTTCTAGTAAGATATCTCGTAAATGTTCGTCTGTATCGAATATGAGAATAGATTCTCCATGCCATGATTCATGCTTACTCAGCATTGAATCACTTTTATTCCAAACATGACGTAGGTATACTCGATTCACGCCTTCTAAATACTCTGAGTTCACGCTAGGCGGAAACACAACTTCATCTTTTGATTTATCAGAGCTGTGTAATCCCGTTATCTGTCCAATCCATAATGAGTTTTTCTCAAAAGGATAGTTTGGAAGTGACATTTTTTGCGGAGGACGTTCGTATAAAGACTCCCAATTCACTTCCCCTCCAGATACCCATTTTTCAGCCATGTCGCTTAGTTTATCGGATTCTATAGTTGCTCTCCATTGGGATGATTTAAGCTTAGTAGATCCCTTTTTCACATTTCCAGCGAACAAATTGTTTATTTGTTGCTCCCCCGAAACATAACGGACAAGTTTATTCTTTAACTCATCGGGACTGGACACAACAACTGCCAACCGTTCTTGAAAAGGCTTGCGTCCTGTTTGCAAAGTATACGCCATGCTAGACAAAAAGGAGTTAGTATTTCGTTCTCTCAAGTTTTCACTTTCTTGATCTAAAAATTCAATAACCGATTGCGCATATTGCTTCAAATTAGTTTCTTTACGCGTAGATAGAACTACCACATGCTGATTGGAGTAATCATTTTGTTCATTTGTTTCTTTCACATATTCCTCTATTACCATGAAAGAATTAGCCCCTCCGATACCAAAGGAATTAATTGCTGCCACTCTCGGACGGTTATTACTCTCCCATTCCATAGTTTCTTGAGGAATATAAAAAGGATAGTCATCTAATGAAATAGCAGAATTCACACGGTTTACGTTAGCACACTTTGGTATTTTGCCATACTTCAAACTGAGCAACACCTTGGTTAAAGAACATATTCCCGATGCAGATTCTAAATGACCAAAGTTAGCCTTCGAACCAAGCGCACAGAAGCTCTTTTTATTGGTAAAAGTTCGAATAGCAGTCCCTAAAGCTTTCAATTCCAATGTATCACCCACTGAAGTACCTGTCCCATGCGCTTCAATATATCCTATATGTTCTGGGTTCACACCCGATTGCTCAATACATCTTTGCGCCAAACGTGCCAAAGACTTCACATTTGGAACATGCTGCCCTGCTTCTGATCCAGAATGATTAACAGATGAACTTTTGATGACGCCATATATATGATCACCATCCGCAATCGCTTGCGGTAACGACTTTAATAGAACCATACCTACTCCTTCAGCAGGCACATATCCATTCGCTTCCTCATCAAAAGTTCTTTCCGTTCCGTCAGGAGATAATATTTTAAGTCCACTTAACATCAGATACTTACTCTGATGCAAACTTAAATTTACACCTCCAGCTAGTGCAACTGTACATTCTCCACCAATGATTGCATTTCTAGCAAAATGAATAGCTGTCAATGAAGAAGAACAAGCTGTTTCAACGGTTAAACTTGGACCACTTAAATTTAAGCAATACGAAATACGATTAGCTATTTCATGATTAAAATTGCCCGGGGAGCTAAATTCTCCTGTCTTAATATAGTTCTCAGAGGCCACCCAAGTAAAGTCATTATTCATGACCCCGACATAAACCCCGACATCTTCTTTGGAGAGTTTATCAGGAGTATAGCCTGCATCCTCAACAGTATGCCATGCAGTCTCCAGCGTAATCCTTAATTGGGGATCAAGCTTTTCTGCTTCACTGGGAGCAATTCGAAAGAAAACAGGATCAAATTTATCGACTTCGGACAAAAAGCCTCCCCACTTACTATAATTCTTATTTTGGCTTGTTGGATTAGGATCTAAGTCCGTTTCTACATCCCAATGATCTGCAGGAACTTCTGTAATACAATTCCGTCCTGTTGAAATATTGTCCCAAAAAGAGTACAAATCTGGGGATTGTGGATATCTACCTGACAAACCAATTATTGCAATATCCGTTGAGTTGTCATACTTAACATGACTTCTTTTTAATTGTAATGGTCGAGCTTGTGATGCTGTCATACTCTCTTTGATACTTTGTTTTTCTTGTACTTGTTTAGCACTTACATTATTATAGTTCGTTTCCAAATAAGACTTATATTGCTCTCCGTACTCCTCCATTAGATAATTGGATAATGTTTTAATATTCGTGTATTCAAAAAGGAGGGTAGGGTATAGTTGGCAATTTAATTTTTCTTCAATTTTCATAACCAAATCTAATAGTTCGGTAGAATCCAAGCCTTGGTCATAGAATGCTATTTTTGGATCAACATCATCTATACTGCAATTACGAACGGTGGCGATCATTTTACGCAAATCATTTTCAATCGTCACTTCCTCAGAATCCATATCATTATGAGATATAGAAATTGCATCAACCTCATCATTTATTTCTTTATAGCTCAAATAATCTTCTCTCTTATGATCCAAATATTTGGTAATAAACTCTTTCGAACGAATTCTTTTTGATGAAAAACCTTCAAATTTAGCAACCATATCCCCATTTTCGTTGTATATTGCATATTGAGCAGTCATCATATCATCCGTCAAACGCCTTCTAGCTGGATCATTAATATAGATATAACATCTCTCACCTAATGAATCGACTGTCCGAAATTTTTCGATAAATATAGGTATAAATGGCTCTGAAATATTAATGTTATCATCATGAAAGAAAGGAATTAAAGTTGAACAATCTAGGAAAGCTGGATGTAAATAAAACTGTTCCATATACTTTTTTGACAAAGGACTTAATGAAACTTCAGCTAGGATAAATCTCTCTCCCTTATATAAAGTCCCTAACCCTTTCATGAACTCATAATGATTGATATCCAATTGGCGAGCTAATGAGTACACGCTATCTAAATCAACTACTTCATCGGCAGAACGTTTTAATTCTTCAATATTAATGGGTTGTTCTTTTTTTGCTTCTATTAAGTGAAGTTCACACTGAAGATTTTCTACCCATTCATCCTCTAACTCAAGACCATTTTTGACTTTTTTACTTTTGGCAACTACTGTCCAAAATGGATTTGTTTCATCACGATAAATGTTAATATATACTTTTTTGTCATAAAATTCGGTAGTTGCAATCGCTTCTTTAAAGAGAATATGTCGTAACTCAACCTGTTCAGGATTGAATTCTTTTGCCTGTAAAAGCTTATATATGAGATCTAAAAATGTTACTCCGGGCATAATCCGCACTTGATGAACCCGATGATCCCGAAGAACAAAATTCTCATTTTTAACATCAATATAACATCGAATCTTATTAGCTTGATCCATGTGATCACTTCCTTTCTAAATAATATCAAATTTGAATAATGAAGGAAGCTGCCCCTCTTTTTCTTGCTTAATATCTGGTTGTTTCTCTAACCAATATCGCTTTCGGTTAAATTCTATGGGCAATAACGGCTTTCGTTTTTGTTGATGTTGCTCAAGTAGCTGTTGATCTGGTTCACTAACAATTACATGAGCATTTGTTCCGCCAAATCCAAAGGAACTGATGCCTGTACGCCGTATGCTGTTGAATGCATCCCAATCTTTGTACTCGATATTTGGATAAAAGGGTGATTCAGAAAACTCAAACCGCGGATTAGGCGTTTCACAATTTAAGGTTGGTGGAAGCTTTTTGTGGTGTAGTGAAAGTATAACTTTAATAAAACTTGCAATACCAGCTGCACTTAAGAGATGGCCAATATTTGTTTTTACACTTCCTACCCCACAGAATTGTTTTTCATCAGTAAATTCACGAAATACTTTTGTCAAAGCCTTTAGTTCTATTGGATCTCCGATCATCGTTCCCGTACCATGTGTTTCAATATAACTAATAGTATTAGGGTTGATCTTTCCTTTATGCAATGCTTCTAATATTACTGCACGTTGGCCTTCTTCGCTCGGTGTTGTGACACCCATTGTACGTCCATCATTGTTAATAGCTGTTGAATCAATGACACCATAAATCTGATCACCATCTTTTAAAGCCTGTTCAAAAGGCTTAAGTAAAACAGCACCACTTCCCTCGCCTGGAACAAATCCATTAGCTTTGGCATCAAAAGTATGACAATTTCCATCAGGGGACAGTGCGCGACCTTCACTGAGAACAAGATAAGGATTTTCATCGAGTAAAATATCCACTCCGCCTGCTAAAGCCATTTCAGATTCACCGGAGAGCAAACTTTGGCAAGCTAAATGTATACTGACCAAAGACGAAGAACAAGCAGTATCAACGACAATATTCGGGCCTTTGAAATTAAAATAATGAGAAGCATAGGCCCCGATAAAGTTCTGACCTGTTCCTACAATACTATTCTTCATTAAGCGGGTAATGCGGGATGAATAGTCACTTACTCTTGATCCAACAAACACACCAATTCGTCTATTGGAAAGTTCATTATGTTCATATCCGGCATCTCTAATTGTCTCAATGCTTACTTCCAAAAACTGACGAACTAGAGGATCAACTTGAGCAGCACTTTCTTGACTAAAACCAAAAAATTCTGGATCAAAAAGTTCTATTCCATCAATAAATCCACCCCATTTACTTATGCTTTTTCCTGTTTCATGATATGGGGAATAGAACTGTTCAACATCCCAACGCGTTGATGGTACCTTTACTATACCGCTTTTACCCTCTATTAAATTATTCCAAAAAGCCTCTTTATTACTGGCTCCAGGGAAGTGACACCCTATCCCAATTACTGCTATTTTCGGAGTAATAAATTTCTTTTCGGTCGACAGTTTATAAAGGGAATCCGAACGTTGGGAATAGGAGGTTAACGTTTTTCGAGCTTTCTTGTTAAAATCTAGCTCAATATCTTGATAATAGTTAGAACCCATTTGGCGCTTACTTGTTTCATTTTCATCTCCCTGTCTCTGTTTTTTCTCTTCTTCATTAATCTGAATTGAGTATTTGCTTGTTAAAAATTCACTTAGTCTTTTCAATGTTGGGTACTCTAAGAATACTGAAGGATCTAAATTGGTATCTAATCTCTTCTCAACTTTATTAATGATACCTACCAGTAATATAGAATCTAAGCCAAATTCACCAAAGTCTGTATTAGCCTCCAACTTTTCTTCAGGGATACGTAATTCCTTAGAAAAAAGTTCTGTCAGCCATTTTTGAAAAGTTGAATTACCTGTCGAATTTATCGAATGATTCCCTTCTTTTGTTTTTTGTACTGAAAAGGTTTTATTATCGTTATCGCTATTCTCACTCCCCTGAAAATACAGTAAATCTTGCAATTCAAATTGATTTAAATTGACCAGACAAGGCATACAAGTTTCTTGATTTAATTCCATTGCATTGTCCAACATATCTAATCCATCTACTGTTGAATGAGCGAGCAAACCTAAATTTTTATACACAGAACTTGTGACTTCTCCCATACCGACTTCTTTCCAACTTGGCCAATTAATCGATAAATAATAGTTATAACCTTGACTCTGCTGATAAGCCGCAAAATAGTCCATAAATGAATTCGCAGCGGCATAATCACTGACCCCTACACCTAAAACAGGAATAAGTGCTGAGACAGAAGAAGAGAGAATAAAGAAATCAAGTGAATCATCAACAAAAATCCGATGCAATGTTTGTAATCCTTTTACTTTAGGTTCGAAAACTTGTTCAATGTCTTCTACTTTCTTATTAATAAAAGCTAGATTATTGTTTATCGCAACTCCTGCACAGTGAACAACCCCACCTATTTCACCGCCATGTTGCCTAATCTCATTGAAATATGATCTTAAGTTGCTCTCCTCAGTTAATGAGCCGGAATATAAATAGACATGAGTTCCGTGTCTTTCCAAATCCAAAATTGTTCTTAATTTATTGCTCAAACTCGTATCAACATGTTGATCTTCTAATATGTTTTTCCATTCATTCCGTGGTGGGAATTGTTGTCTCCCCATTAATACTAATTTACGTGCACCTTTTGAGACAAAGTGTTTTGCCACCTCCACCCCTATACCACGGGTACCACCTGTAATTACATACACTTTATTTTTGTCTATTTTTGTCTTTTTCAATTTTTGATGTTCGGCTCCGACCTTAGTCATGTACGGGATATATCTTTTTCCGTCACGGTAACAAATTTCACTTTCTGAATCCACAATAGCTATTTCATTAGTAAGCATTTCTAACCAGGAATCCACGTCGGTCACGGAAAAATCGGCATCTATAGTTCGTGCTTGTATTTTGCTATATTCAGCCCCTAACATCTTAACAACACCCGCTAACTCCGCTCCAGCCAGTATTGAATGTTGGGTTCGGAAGGTTTGTAATCCCCCTGTCGCATGCAAAATAACAAGTGGCTGTTGCTGATTGTTTTTTATAATATTTTGTAATAGTACCAGTTTTTCCATACTTCTCTTAGCTGAGTCCTCAGTAGAACCATACAAATCAGAAAAATCAACAACAGTATTAAAGTTTTGCTTTAATATTTCCGACTCACCAATATCATTGTCTAATTCTGCATAATCTAAGATTGTGCCATTGACCGACCACTGATTAATTAACTGCTCCCCTAGTATCCGGGTCCTATCGTTAACAACGATTAGTACTGAGTCTACATGCTTTTCAGTTCGCTTTTGCTTTCCACTACTTTCCCTCCATTGTTTAACTAACATATGCTGACCTGTTTCAATGTACATTTCTTTTTCAGGAGATTGATGAATGATTTCCTGATTAGGAGTTAATTTCACATGTTTCATACTGAGTACAAGTTGACCAGTATTATCATATAGAAACAAATCAAACACTTTGAGGCTTTCACTACTTTCCTCCTCTAGTAAAACAGCATGAACGTGACATGTTTTAGACATTGGGGCAAGAATATTAATGTTTCCTAAGGAATCCAACACGTATGAATACCTAGCTAAAGGCCTCTCCTTTGATACCCATGCATATAATGTTTGTAAAGCCCCCTTCATAAATGGTAGATACATAGAATCAACTGAAAACTTTTCTTCTACTAGATGTGGTAATTCTAAATAAGCGTATAATTCCTTTTGCGTATATCTATATTCCTTAATGACCTGAAACGTCGGTCCGTAATGAAAATTGTATTTATCCAATACGGAGTAAAAATCCTTATCAATTAAATGATTCGTAAACCTATCTTTTATACTTTCAATACTTCTATTCGTGATAGAGTTGCTTTGACCCTGTTTCTCATATATTAATTCCCCTTGAGCACATATGATTTTTTGGTCTTCATCCATAGTAGTAATCTCAAAATATACTTGCTGATCATCTGTAAATAGATTGACCCATATATCTTGTTTTTCTTTGTTTATAACAAGTGGGTTAGAAAACTCTACATTAAGAATCTGTGTTACCTGTTTATTACTATATGCGAGTTGACCTGCCACTTTGGCCATTCCTATAAAGACAACACTTGGAACCACTCGATTACCATGGATGAGATTGTCAGTTAATAGTGGATCATCACTTTTCAACACTTTTTTGAAACGTAGTTCATATAAAGTAGATTCGTTCACATCCAACAATTCATGTATTTTTCCTACTTCTCCATTCACCGTTAAAGATTTTTCCTCGTCACCCTCTACATCGGGAACCCAATAGCTTTCACTAGCAAAAGGATACGTAGGTAGAGAAACACGGTAAGGATTTTGCCCCCAATACAACAGTTTCCAGTCAATCTCTTCACCTGCTACCCAAAGCTGTGTTAGTTTAACAAAGTTCTGATTTTTTATAATCAAACGGATAAATGCATCGCCCTCCTCCCCGTCAATGATGTTTTCCTTTTCTAACTGCCCCTTTAAATTCCCATGATATACTTGCTCAATATCCTCTTGACCTTGAGAAAAGCGAGATAGTTTTTCTGCAAATTCCTCCTTACTAGAGACAACCATAGCCACTCTTTCTTCCATAGCTTCTCTTCCTACTTGTAGAGTGTATGCTATATCACGAAGGGAACTTGAAGTTTCTTTTAAAAATTCAGTATATATTTGGGCATACTTACGAAGTCTAGCTTCATTTTTAGCTGATAATACCATTAGGTATGGTACCTGCTCAGTTTCTTGTGATAATAAACGATGTTGATTTTGGTGTTCCTCTATAATAATGTGCGCATTTGATCCTCCAGCACCAAAGGAACTAATACCAGATCTTCTTGGGAGAGTTTTTGCAACATCATTATCATCTATAATTGGACGTCTCCATTCTTCCAATTTGTGCTGTATATAAAAAGGAGAGGCATCCAGATCTATATTTGGATTTAGCTCTTCTGAATGTATTGAAGGTACCAGTTGCTTGTATTTCATTTGCAATAGAACTTTAGTGATGCCAGCAATCCCAGCTGCCGCCTCTAAATGTCCGATATTAGATTTAGCAGAACCTATTGAGCAAAAACCATTGTCCCTGGCCTTTTCCTCAAAAGCTTTTGTTAATCCCGTAATTTCAATTGGATCTCCTAATGCTGTTCCTGTGCCATGTGCCTCAAAATAACTTATTGTCCTTGGATCAATGTTTGACTTTTCTAATGCATTCGCTATCAAACGTGCTTGAGCATTAGGGTTAGGTACGGTATAGCCATTAGTTTTCCCACCATGGTTTACAGTCGTTCCTTTGATAACAGCATAAATATAATCCCCATCTTCTATAGCTTTCTTAACTGGTTTCAATAGGATTGAGCCTACCCCTTCACCCGGTACATATCCGTCCCCGTTTGCTCCAAAGCTTCGACAACGTCCATCTGTTGAAGCAAAGTTACCTTGACTTAGTTGAAGATATTTATTGGGATGTATCGTTAGATTTACGCCTCCTGCAATTGCAGCTTCACATTCCCCTTTGAGAATACTTTCACAGGCAAGATGAACAGCTGTCAAAGAGGAAGAGCACATTGTATCTACTGCCATACTTGGCCCTTGAAAATTGAAATGATAGGAAATGCGATTGGCTATAGAGGAAAACGTTGAGTCTGGAACATAGTCCATATTATTCCGTCTTCCGTCTACGCCGAATAATTGATAGTGTCCGTACATAACACCCACATAAACCCCCACATTACGTAACGAATCCTTTGTATAGCCTGCATCCTCAATTGTTTTCCAAACTGTTTCCATAAACAAACGTACCTGTGGATCCATTGATTCTGCTTCACGTGGAGATATATTGAAAAACAACGGGTCAAATTTGTCTACATTGTCAATAAAGCCCCCCCACTTTGAATAGGATTTTCCTTTTTTATGCTTATCGGGATCGTAATACTTCCTTAAATCCCATCGCTCCTTGGGTATCTCTGAAATACAATCCCTTCCACTCTTTAAATTATTCCAGAATTCCTCGATATCATTAGCCATTGGATAACGTCCGCTAACGCCAATTATAGCTATTTCATCATCAATTTGATCCAAATTCTGTTCACTGGAACGATGCTGATGTAACAAGTTGCTATCGTTTGTTATCTCATCTGTTGTGCTACTTATCTCATCGTGAGTCACTAGTTGATACTGAGGCTGACTTTGTTCAGATTGTTTAGACTCCTCTGTTCTAACTCCGAACATTTCAACCAATCGTTCGTGATGATAGGTTTGAAAATAAGTAGCTAATTCTTCGATGGTTTGATATTCAAAAAACAATGTTTTTGATAAATTACCAAATTGGTCTTCTAATTCACTTGTTAAGCGTAGTACCATAACAGAATCAATTCCGTATTCCTCCAATGGAAATTTAGCGTTTATTTTGCTTATTGGAAATTGTGTTTCTTCTGATAGCAAGTTCTTAATGTAATGAATCAAGTCCCCTTTAAAATCAACTTTGGGTACAATTTTTTTTGTAGATATCTGTTTTCTTTCTCGTGTAATGGTATGTGAAGAATTCATTTCCAAAGCCTTTTTCATTTTTTGATTATCACCTTCAACAACTAATATTTGTGTTGCAGATGATTGGATAGCATATTCAAATGCCTTTAGTCCAGAATCTTTCTTAAGAGGGACAATTCCCATTCTGTTATACATATCCTTTACTAATTCTTGATCGATACTCATACCACCCTCTTCCCAAAAGGGCCAATTGATAGTCAGTGATTTACCTGACCTATTCGCCTGGGAGCGCATATAAACAAAATGATCCATTAAATGGTTTGCGTAAGCATAATCGCTTTGTCCTACATTACCAATCAAAGCAGTAATCGATGAGAAGAGAACAAAAAAGTCCAAATCTTGATTCTTTGTTGCTTCATCAAGATTCCATGTTCCTTGTAGTTTTGGTGATAGTACTTCCTTGACTTGTTGAACATCTTTTTTCAATATAAAGGAATCCCGAATAACGCCGGCACAGTGGATAACACCATTAATGCTTCCAAATCGTAATTTTGTTTGACGAACGACTTCCTCGGTCTCTTCCCACCTAGAAATATCAGCCTGAATATACATAACTTCTGAACCAAAATTATCTATAACTTGAATTTTTTTCTTTAATTCTTGAGTAAGTGAAGAACGGCCTACCAAAACCAACTTTACTTTAATTTTCTCTGCTATATACTTTGCAAAAGTCAATCCCAACCCCCCGGCCCCACCGGTTATAAGATAAACTCCATTTTCTTTAAATGCTGAAGTAGTGGGTTGTCCCTTCTCGATTTGGT
Source organism: Bacillus sp. T17B1 (assembly GCF_026796395.1). Lineage (NCBI taxonomy): Bacteria > Bacillati > Bacillota > Bacilli > Caryophanales > Bacillaceae > Bacillus > Bacillus sp. T17B1. Next base: position 16,013 of record NZ_JALAYA010000015.1, on the reverse strand, counting down.
ATTCTTTTAGGATCCTTATATAACGGTAATTTCCTTTATAACAGATAACTATGGAATCACCGGCCTGAAACTCGTTCTTTGCCTTGACGTACAACTGTGTAGCTATCTTAAAGGTATTTTCACCTAGTTCAATTGTTTTAATTTTAAGTAAAGGATATTCTAGGCGTACTGTTTGAGCAAAACCACTTATTGCTGCACATTGAGGATTTTGTCCCTGCTCATTTGAATAAAAATAAAGTAAAGTTACCTCTTTGTTCAATTTCTGTTCTATCAAGACTTGTGATAAATAAAAAACCGGATAAAATTCTTTAGTCTTATCAAATAACGGTTCATTTATAGACCAATTATAAATAATTTGAGTTGGCTGATTGTGATAACTACTTAATTCTGCTAATAATTTCTGATAATCCCTTTTATCAAATGGATTTATTTGATAATGAATTCTATTAACGGCCCTATAACTTTCAGATGGAGTAATTAGAATAACCTGATGCTCACGTTCCACATTTTCTTGATTCCATTGATCAAATAAATCCGTATTTCTATCAAAAATGAGCGTTGGCCCCTCTACATGTTTCTTTTTTACCGAGGATTGAATTTGTGACTTTTTCCAATCCGTACGATAATATATTGTTTGATCACTATTAGAGGTAACGTGATTTTGAGTGTACAACTGTTCGTACAACTCTATCCCCTCTTCTGGGGTAATTTGACGATTTTTAATTTTTTCTAATATCTCTCGCCTATTCAAATACATATGATTTTTCATAGTATCCCTCCACTAAACGTTCAACATCAGCGATATCTATTTCATTCCGTTCTAGACTTTGGAATAGTTTCAATACTTCTTCACGTTTCTTTACACCTTGACGAGATATTCTAAGTGTAAAATCTTGTACTTTTACTAATATCTGTCCCTGCTGATCCGTAATATTTACATTCATTCTGTATATACCATTTCCTAGCTGTTTTTCATGCAAGGTTGCATAAGCATAGCATTCCTCTTTTAGTGGTCGGATGATCTTCATTTCACCGATAGCAAAAGGCAGTACTGTATGATTTATCATTGCTTCGTTAAGTAATACTAAAGATGATTGTAAAGCCCCATCTATTAAAGAAGGATGCAACACTAAACTTTCAAGACTTGATTCAGGATTATTAGAAAGTTCGTCTGGTAAAAGTAGATGTGCAATAGCTTCGTTTTTTCCATAAGAAACCGATTGAATCGCTTGGAAGCATGGGCCGTACTGTAGTCCGATTTCATTTAAACGATTGTAATATTGCTGTTTAAATATTTTTTGTGTACATCTGTTGCTAATTGCTTCTATGTCAATAAATTCGCTTGATGATCCGTTTTCTTCAGAAAATTCTATTCTACCTTCTGAGTGAAGGTGCTCCGTAGTGTTACGCTCCGATGAAGTAATTTTAAAGTCCGCACCACCTTCATCATTAGTACGTAATCCAATATAAACTTTTTGGTGTTCCTGCCCGACTGTTATCCGCTCTGGCCAAACAACATTTGTAATCTTATGCACTTTTCTATCTTCCGCAAACTCCCCAGCTGCTCGAGCCATTTCCAACATGGCAGCCGCAGGAAATACATTCTCCCCCATAATTACATGATCCGAAACAAAAAATTTATTTTTTTGCAATGTCGTACTATATTTCTGTCCATAAAAATGGGACAAATTTCGATCCAAAAGCGGGTGTAATTTTTGTACTTGATTAGTGCTGTGTGACTTTTGATTTCTCAACCAATAGCTCTCCTGTGCAAACGGATAGCTTGGTAAAGATATTCGTTTCGGTTGATATTTAGAATAAAGCAGTTCCCAGTTGATTTTAATTCCGGAAGCCCATAACTTAGCCAATTGATCCCATTCATTATCTTGGACAATAATTTTTAAAAATTCTTTCCCTGCCCTGCCTGTGGTTAAAAGACTAAAACGTTTTTTATCCCGTTGAACATCTCCCCTATATACTTTTGGCAGAGTACGACCATTATAAAATTCATATAAGGTCTCCATTAAATCTTCCATATCGGAAACAACTACAGCAAAGCGTTCATCCATTTCTTCTCTGCCAACCTGTAATGTGTAGGCGACATCAGCTAGGCTTATACGATCTGCTGTTTTTACATTTTTATTATTCAATAAATTATCTTTGTAATATGATTGAAGTTTTGTTTTATACTCAGTGTATAAATATTCCGCAAGATCCCTCAGCACATTAAATTCAGAAAAAAGTGAAGGCGATATTTCAAAACCAAATTCTTCATTCATACGGTCTGCCAATTGCTTTAAGTGAATAGGATCAACAAAATAATCACCAAAATCTAATTCAGGCAAGGATTCTTTGCTCACGTTAAATATTTCTTCAAAAATATCTAACAAGTCCTGATCAATACGATGAATCAAATCATTCTTATCGATTGCATGTGGTACATTGTCTAATTCTCTAGCGAGAAATTGATAAAGGCTTTTCACGTTTTCCTTTAATCGGTCCTCGTTTTGAGATGATAGAACAATAACGTATGAAGAATGCGTATTATTCCTGCTCAAGATGTTTGAATCAGCCACACTATATTCTTCCAAAATAACATGGGCATTGGCTCCCCCCGCTCCAAAAGAACTTATTCCAGCTATGCGTGGATATATTTTGGTTTCATTGTCTTGTGTTATGACAGGTTGCTTCCACTCGGTGAAATGTTTTTGTACATAAAAAGGCGTATTTTGTAAATCGATATTCGGATTAATTTTTTCTGCATGAAGAGCTGGAACTAACTGTTTATATTTCATTTGTAACAAAATTTTAGTTAGACCGGATATCCCAGCTGCAGCTTCCAAATGACCAATATTTGATTTTACCGAGCCGAGAGAACAATATTGTTTAAGCCCAGTATAAGAATTAAATGCCTGTGTTAAACCGGTGATTTCAATTGGATCACCTAATGATGTCCCTGTCCCATGTGCCTCTATATAACTGATTTCCTGGGGATCTACATTAGATTTCTCTAGTGCCTGAGTAATAACATCTGCTTGAGCCTTTGGGTTTGGAACAGTATACCCATTTGTTCTACCACCATGATTAATCGCAGTCCCCTTTATTACTGCATAAATATGATCACCATCTGCAACTGCATCATGTAGTGGTTTTAACAAGATAGCGCCTACCCCTTCACCCGGCACATAGCCGTCTCCCTTTTCCCCAAAGCTGTGACATCTACCTGTTGGAGAAAGCATTCTTTTTTGGCATCTAAAGGCATATTCCATAGGATGAAGCAATAAATTTACTCCTCCAGCCACTGCAACTGAACTTTCTCCTTTACGTATACTTTCGCATGCTAAATGAATGGCAGTAAGTGACGATGAACATGCTGTATCAACAGGCATGCTTGGTCCATTGAAGTTAAAAATATATGACACACGATTTGCTAGTGACCATGGCAAGGAATGCGGAATACGATTATCTCCATTTCGCCAAGACTCTAGACCAATCAATTGATAAGAATTGGTGGTTACACCAACGAAAACACCTATATCTGCTTGGTCTTTGTGATCAACATATTTTCGAAGTTGATCCCGAGTATATCCTGCATCCTCTAGTGTGGACCATACAGTTTGTAGCCATATGCGCTCTTGGGGATCCATTCTTTCTGCTTCACGAGGCGAAATATTAAAAAGCAAGGGATCAAAAAAATCAACATTTTCAAGGAATCCACCCCACTTACAGTATATTTTTCCCTCATCTGCTTTATCAGGGTTAGGATCATAATAGTCTCGGTAGTCCCAACGACTAATAGGAATCTCAGTAATACAGTCTTTACCTGAAACAAGATTATTCCAAAATTCATCTAGGTTATTAGCTCCTGGATAACGTCCAGCTACACCTACAATTGCAATATCATCATTTTGATATCTCTTATTAATAGGTACTTTTGACCTTTCATCATGCTCTGCTTTTTGTATTTGCGCTTCAGACGCCTTATCATTCTGAATCTCAGAATTAACTATTACCTGTTGTTCTTCAATATTTACTAAAGATTCTTCTATGTTTAAACCAAAGTGAGAAACGAGTAATTGCACATTATTTTGTACAAAATAATCAATCAAATCTTTCAAGCATCGATACTCAAAAAACAGAGTTTTTGAAATGGAACCAAATTCACTTTCTAATCTTGCATTAAAATGGTGAATCATAATCGAGTCGATACCATATTCCTCAAAAGTTACTTCCAAGTCTATTTCTTCGACTGCTACACCCAATTCTTCCGCAATGATTGTCTTTAATAAATGTGAAGTTTTTTCATACAATAAATCTAAATCTACCTGTTCATGTTGTACTTGTTGTTCTTCTGGAACAAGTACTTTTTCTTGACCAAAATGTTTATCCAAAAAATATTGAACCTTATTTTTATCACCATAGCCTACTAAGCAATGAGTAGAAGTTGCTGCGTTAAATGTTAGATTATGAAAAAACTGAGTGCCCTGTTGTGCAGGGAGAGGGTTAAGACCTGTTTGCTCGAAAAATTGTTGATTTACAATCTTTGATAATTGAATTCCCCCTTCCTCCCATATTGGCCAACTAATTGATAGTGTTTTTCCTGAACGTTGCTGTTTTTGCCGTTGCATATCTCGCCATTCTGTATAGTGATCCATAAAGCTGTTAGCATAAGCATAGTCACTTAAACCAACTTCCCCTACGACACTAACTATAGAAGAAAACATAACAAAAAAATCTAATGGCTCATCTTTTGTGTATGCATCGAGGTAAAAGGTACCCCAGACTTTTGGTGCAAGTACCTCTTCTATTTCATCAATAGTCTTTTTCATAATTATTCCGCTTTTATGTAAACCAGCAGAATGTATAATACCTCGAATACAATTAAATTGTTTTTTGACTTGTTTTATTAACTTAATTACATCAGATTTATCCGAAACATCTGCCTGAATATAGGTAACATTAGTACAAAGTCTTCTTAATTTATCTATCTGTTGTTCCTTTACTTTATCTAAAGGAGAGCGCCCAGTCAGTACTAACGATACTTTTGATTGTTTGGTCAGATGCTCGGCAATGATTAATCCCAGCCCACCTAGACCTCCTGTAATGATATATGCTCCATCCTCGTGAAGTTGAATATGTGAGGTTCGTTGATTTTCAACTTCCACTTCTTCAAATCTTTTTATTAACCGCTTATTTTTTGTGTATTGAATATGATTGGCCGTATCCCCGGAAATGAATAATTCATTCCAAATAATATGACTCCAATCTGCCAGTTCATATGAACTATCAATCTGTACATATTTACATGTATACGATGGATTTTCTTGTTGAATTGTTTTAATATAGCTGCTTAAAGCTTCATGCTGAGGCTGTGGATGAAAAGTATTCTTTGCTGACAAAGTTAGTAGTGTGATTTTATCTAGTTTGTAATTCATAAATGCTTGGGTCATGTAATATAATGGATAAAACCCTAGATAAAGTTGTTGGCGTAATATATTTTCTTCAGCAAAGGATGTAGTATAAGACGTTTGATGAATAAATGCGGAAGGAATGAGCATCCTTTGTTTTAGGTGATTAAATAATTGTGTAAAATCTTCTTGTTGCATTGGGTTTATTTCATATTTATTATTTCCTTTATCCACAAATTTAGTTCCTGGTTGAACAAGAATAATTTGCGCTTCTAAATTACTTTTTAGTTGTTCATCTAACGTATCAAACAATTTAGTCTGATCATCAAATAAGAGCAAGGTACCCTTAAACTTGTCAGGGGACATCTCAGCCCTTAAATCAGTTTCCTTCCATATTGTTTGATAATATGTCCTAACTGAATGCCCGTCATTTGGACTATCTTTTTTAATTGGTTGAGGAACAGATTTATTACCATTAGATGGCCAGAATGATCGACGTGTATAGTTATAGACAGGTAACGGTACTTTTTGGAAGTCCTCTTGTTCATAGAGTCTATTCCATTCTATGTTAACCCCTTTCTGCCAAAGTTGAAGAAATGTAGATTTCATATTCAGGTTAATCCCACAACTAACCGAATCATAGGTTCTATTATTATGGTTTACCAGTACAATATTGTGCATATCTTCATTAACGTGAATGTTTGTTTCAGAAATTGCACTTAACAACCATTTAGAAGCATTACCAAATTCCGTAACCCTCTTATTTAATGCTTTAGCCAAAGGGTATTCACGATCTCTATTCAGATTACTTTGGCGTTCGTTTAGTGATTCGGCAATCTCTCTGTAATGTATATTTGAACCCATAAGAAATTGAAGAAACCTCTGTTTTGTTAACACTTCATCAATAGTTAAATGAAGTAATTCATAAAAAGCATCATGTTCAAATTGCTTTTTTTCTGATAAACCCCATTTAAGATTCAACTTATTTAATGAACTCATGATGGTCATCAACAATAATCTTTTAATACCTTTTTCCTTAGATTTAACATGAAGTAATGAATCATCATATAAAAACAGGATAAGATCCAATCCCAATTCTTTTTTCGTATATTCATTCCATTCTTCAATGTATCTTTTGAAAGTAAACTGACTTGTTAAGAGTAGCCGAGCTTTTTCAATATATGTTGGTACATATTTAAGGTATAAGTTTTCATCTTCGAATAGCCTTGATCGCAGCTGTAGTAAGTAATCCTCATTAAAATGCCATGGCAAAACAACTTTTTTATCGACCGAATCATAAAAAGGCATTGTTGGCCGATAAAATGCCACCTTTTCTTCTCCCTTTTTACCACTTAATATATCCAAAACATCTTCTAATTTCAAAATATTGCTTATGGCCATACTAACCCATAAACCACTTTGCTTCGATGAAATCAAATCAGGTATAAAATCGATTTCCATCAACATTTGTACATATGCATAATATACTGCAAACGAATATTGTGAACGAACTTCATTTCTCCAATGTTTATTCCAGAATTCTTTGCTATCTACCAGTGATAAGACATGAGTCAAGTGTTTATTAAACCTATAGTTACCATTAATAAGTTTTTCAATCTCTTCTGAATACCCCGTTAAGTCGACTTCCCCTATGCATAAGTGCCATGGTTTATCTTCTACATTAGATATAGTCGCGTTTTTTAGCTGAGACATTAACTCATCCTTACTATTAATCTGAACCCCATATCGGTATGCAAAAGCCCCTCTCCCTGTTTGTAAAGTGGCACAAATATCTTTCAAATTATTGTTTTTAAATATATCTTCTTCAACAAATGATTGCCATTCTTCAATTTGCCCTTCCAAGCTTTTAGCCGTTTTAGCTGATAATATAAAGATTTCATCGTCTTTTTCTGTAACTTTAGTAATTGCATGATTTGTATATTCTTCAACAAGTACATGGGAATTGACCCCTGAAAAACCGAACGAACTCACTCCTGCCCGAAGGGGTAAGTGTCCTTGTGTAGGATGCCAATCAACTAGCTCATTGGCTAAACAAAATGGCGAAGATTCAAAATCAATAATCGGATTTATGTTATTGCAATTTAACGTAGGAGCTATTTTTCTATAACGCATCATCATTACCACTTTAATAAGCCCTGCTATTCCTGATGCAGACTCCAAATGTCCAATGTTTGTTTTTACTGACCCGACTTTACAATATTGCTTTCGATTCGTATATTCCTGGAACAATTGGATCAGTGCCTCCATCTCAATTGGGTCTCCCAAGTTAGTCCCTGTTCCATGTGCTTCGATATATGAGACGGTATCAGGACTGATTTTTGCATCTTCATATGCTCCCAATATTAGATCTTTCTGAGCCGCAACACTTGGAGCTGTAATTGATGCTGTTTTTCCTGAATGATTTACATTTGATCCTTTTAGAACTCCATATATGTAATTACCTTGTGATTGCGCATTCTCTAAGCGTTGCAAAAGAAGAACCCCAACACCTTCACCCGGCACAAAACCATTAGCATCTTTATCAAACGTTTTACATTTTCCATCCGGACTTAACATTCTAGCCTTACTATAGGAAATGTATCTACCTGGATCTAATGCTACGTTAACTCCTCCTACTAGTGCATAATCACTGTCTCCTAACCTCAACGATCTCATTGCGTCATGCACAGCAACTAGAGAAGCAGCACAAGCTGAGTTTACTGGCATACTTGCCCCACTAAAATTGAATATGTGAGATATACGATTGGCCAATACAGATTCTAACGTCCCCAGGTTCATGTAACTGTCAATATCTGCTTCATTTTCGGTAATAATATGACGATATTCAGTATTTATGACACCTACAAACACCGAAGTAACTGCTTGTTGCAACAATTCTAGTGAAATTCCTGAGTCTTCTATGCAATGCCACGCTTCTTCCAATAATATTCTTTGTTGCGGATCCATATTCTTCGCTTCTCTTGGGGAAGTGTTAAAGAAATTATGATCGAACAAATCAATTCCCTCTAGCATGGCCATTTGACGAATATTCATCTTATTTGGAGTGTTTATATCATCCGAATAAAACTGGTCGTTATCCCATCTTTCCTGAGGGATATCCTTTACAGACTGAACCCCGTTCCGAATATTATTCCAAAACTGGTTATAGTTAATCGCATCAGGAAAACGACAAGCCATACCTACTATTGCAATATCCCCTGTATATTCATGCATAAAGTTCACCCCCTCCATTACCTGTCTCGGTCAAGAGTTTAAACCGTTCATTCAGTATTTTCGCCGTATCTTCCATAATTTTTTCGGCTATAATGTCAACATTACGGTTTTTCCAATGTTCCAATGCAGTTCCTTTTACCCATCTGTTAAAATCTCCTAACGCTGGCCCCGTGTGTATTTGATAATCTACTCTATGGTCTGGATCACCATTTAAGGCGAGTTGTGAGGTATGATTGAAATACCATTTGAAAACCAGCGCCATTTTACTTTTGGGATTACGTTCTGCCTTGACAATTACCTCAGGACGCATCTTTTTCTTAGCTTCTTCGTATATACTTTCAAAACTTCTTTTAAAATATTTTTCTTGGATTTGTACCTTCGTATGTTCGTCAATCTCCTCCAAAGATTGATGACTACGATACAAGTCATACAGTTTGTTTGCTCTTGCTGGAAAAAATAGCCCCTTTCTTAACACTTGAATACGTGCACCTATTTCAAACATATCACCTGCAGGTGCAGACGCCGTATCTTGAATATCCATGTTATTTAACATATCTTTTACTTCGTCACTCGTACCTGATTCTACCGTGCATTGGTTAATCGAACCTGTTACAATAAAGTCTACCCCTAGTATAAAGGCTGCAGCGGCGGCATCCGCTGTTCCAATTCCTCCAGCAGCCCCAACCCTTACTTTCTTTGTATATTGATACTTTTTCATCATTTCATCTCGCAAACGTAACATACCTGGTAGTAAAACAAATGCCACTCCATGGTCTGTATGCCCACCTGAATCCGCTTCCGCACAAATATCATCTGCCATCGGAACTTCCTTCAACATAGCAGCTTGTTGCTGTGTGATGACATTTTGCTGAAGTAATCTTTGTACAATTCTCTCTGGGGCAGGACTCAAAAATGCTTCAGCTACTTCTGGACGAGATACCTTAGCTAAAATCCTATTAGTTGATATTACTTTTCCATCTCTATCTCTAACTAATCCATGAGCTCTATATCTGACTAGTTGAGGCCCCATACTAATATAAGCTGCAGCTTCTACATTTTTAACATTATATTTAAGCAATAAATCCACGATATCTTGTTCTTTTTGAGGATTATCAGGTGTTGATAAAAGATTGATACCGTAAGCTTGTCCATTTTTTAATTCGTGTTTTATATATAAAATAGCATCTTCTATCTCAGACTTTTTCAACCCACCGGATCCGAAATATCCCATCAACCCTGTTTTACCCATACGGACCACTAATTCCTTAGATGCTACACCTCGGTACATTGATCCCGTAACATAAGCATACTTAATGTTGTAGTCATTTTTAAAACTTTCACTTCCCAAGGAGGATGCGGTAATAATCGCTTGTTGTTTTTGTGGTTCTTTATCTAGCTTTGGTTTTGTTTTTTCTGGTATTATTAACGGCTTTGCTTCCTTCTTGATTCCCTTAACCATATTAGAAAGAACTTGACCTGGCCCTACCTCTTCAATCTCAATATTGCCATGTCCAAGAAGATATCGGATGCTGTCCGTCCACTTTACAGGATGATCAACTTGTTCAATTAAGTTTGTTTTGATTTCATTGGTACGATAGGGCTGAGCATGAATATTGGAAATGACGGGTATATTTAGATCGTCAAATTCAAAACCATCTAAATATACTAACAATTTTTCCTTTACTTTATTCATATATCTTGAATGAAAAGCACCGCTTACTTTTAAGGTAATATATATCCCGCCAGCATCTTCAAAAATGGGTTTTACTCGATCAATATCTTCAATTGGTCCAGCAATAACCGTTTGAGAAGGTGTGTTATAGTTAGCAATATCAATATTTTGTATATAGTTTTCTCGAAGTAGTTGCTCCACACGTTCCACGTTTAGTCCCACTATAGCAGCCATACCTCCTCCAGAGATTTGACTCATCAGTTCGCCTCTTTTTTTCACAAGTTTTAACCCTGTTTCAAAATCAAAAGCTCCGGCGGCTAATAAAGCGTTATATTCTCCTAAACTATGACCCGCAACAAAATCAGGTAGCTGCCCTGAATCATCGACTTTATTAAAATAATGAAAGGCATTTATAATGTAAAGAGCGGGTTGTGTATATTGAGTTTGCCCTAGTACATTTTGTGGATCCTCTAAACAAAGCTCTTCAATAGAATAACCTAATATTCGATCAGCTAATGCTACCTTGCCTTTAAACTGTTCAAACAAACCGGCACCCATGCCCTTTTTCTGCGCACCTTGACCAGGGAAAATAAACGCTTTCATCTCTTCCCCATCCTTTCTCGTATTATTTCATTTTCAAAATATTCCAAATTGTGTAATTCTCTTTTGAAAGGAGTCATAATACTATACGTATTTGAGTGTGAATGGCAATTAATATGATGTTTAGCAAAATTCGATAAGGTACCTGAAGGACCGACATCCAAATATAAATGGTCACACTTGTCTTCAAGAAAACGAATAGCCTCAGAAAATTTCATTGGTTGTCTAATGACGTCCCACAAATAATCAGTATTGATTTGTTCCATTTTTTCGCCATATAATCCGGAAATAAAATCAATCTGTGGTAATTGAATAGATTTATAGTCTAAGTAGTTTTTGAATTGTTGAGAAATAGGATCAATAGCTGATGAATGGAAGCCGAACAAAACTGGTAATCTACTTATATATATTCCTTTATTATGTAAATATTGCTCGATTTTATCAAGCTTTCTACTTTCACCAGAAATGACAAAATGAGAATCATAATTAATTGAAACTAGTTCACTATTTTGATTCACCTTAGGGTCTTCAAAAATACTGAAGGGACCTAGTACCGCCAGCATCTTGCCAGCAGGACACGTTCTTTCAACCGCATTAGCTTGTACGATAATTGATTCCAATGCTTCGTCGACGTTTAATATTCCCGCTATGGTAGCAGAGGAATATTCCCCCAAACTAACGCCCAAAACACAGTCTGGCTTTATTCCTTTTTGTATCAACATTTGAGTTAATGAATATTCAACCATAAAAATCGCTGGATGGGTATAAATGAGACGATCGAACGAATCCATCATTCCCTTATTTTTCTGATATATTTTTTTAATAATAGATTCACCAATCAGCTTCTTAACCATCCCATCAAGCTCGATCATCACTTCACGAAAAGTATTATTGTGATTGAACAGTCGTTCGCCCATCTGGTAGTAGTGTGAACCTTGACCTGAGAACATAAAAACAACACGTTGTTCCATATTATTCCCCCCTACTTAAACTCATACAATCCAGTTTGATACTTACGCATCCTAAACCTTACAAAATGTTCTTTCTTACTAATCTGAAAATAAAGATTGTATTCTAGGACTTCTTTAAACGTTAACCCGGCTTCTTTCCCATAAGAATGACCTGGACATACTCGGACATCTAAAGGAACCATATTTCTCAGCTTTTGGAAGCTATTAAACATGTCTTCTGCTGATCCACCGTCAGTATTACATTTGCCACATCCTTCAATAAAAACTGTATCCCCTGTTATAATATGATCTGATAACAAGAAACACATTCCTCCAGCAGTATGGCCAGGGGTTAATAGACATAATATTTCAGTATCACCAAGTTTCAGATATTGCATATCTTGGAGGGGATGTAGATTATCACATCTAAAATTATAAATTTCTATCTCCCTTTGAGACATGTATACCTGAGGTGAATATTTCTCAAGAATGGGGTTAACCATATTTACATGATCATAATGAGAATGAGTTAATAAAATAGTTGTTAATTTTACACCGAGAGCATCAAGGGCATCATAAATAACCTCCCCTTCCCATGCTGGATCAATGATAGCCGCATTTTTGGTATTTTTATCACTAATAATATAAATATAGTTTTTAAAAAGTGAAGTTTTTGATTTCAATTGCGTTAATTTATACGTATTTAGCATATACAACACCTTTTTTCAATCTCATCCTATTTAAATGTCTACCTACTAAAGCAGGTAGACTTAGACATAAATGCCGACGACTATCGTTCTCCAACTAAATAACTATATAAAGTCCATATGCTAAAACATACTCTAAGACTGACTGAAATCATTTATCAATCTTGAATATTTCATCTTTATGTCATGGAGCTGATTAGCAGTGTAGTTACGGGTTGTTTCTTCTGCCACAGTTCCTACTGGCACAAAAGTAACCTCTTACTCATAAGTGGTGTTGTTCTCAATTTTTTCTTCATTTCTGAAAATTCATCTCAGTAATCTTGATGATCGTCCTTTAAGTTATCGCAATATTTAACTAGCGCTAAACTTGGTGTTCTAGCAGTAATAATGAGTATGAATTTATTCAATACTACCCTGTTCAAGTGTAATCCTTTTTGCTTCAAACTCTTACCTGATTAGTTCTTTTGCTCTTCCAGCTATCCGGCAATGAAGACCTTATATCTATCTTTAATTATCCATATAATAAAACATGATTGATGTAAACATAAAGTTCATGGCTACTTTACTATATTCATCCAAACTTCCATCTTATGTTTAATATGGACAATTAAAGATAAGACTAAAAAGCTAATACTGTATAGAGACCGTTGAAGTTATACCCAGGATTTTCAAATTGAATATTATATTATTTTAACCAGCTTTATTGGGACATTCACTTTATTATACATTTTATACCTGTTTCTGGAGTATTATCAATCTTCAAATATTAAACTATTAGATAGGCATGTGGCCATAAACTCCATAGTCTGATCATGAATCTCCTCACCTATATCTTTCTTATGTAAGAATAACAGAAAGAATGCACGCAAAGTCCCAACGATAACATGTGGTTCCTCCTGCACTAACCTACCACTTTCTTGCCACATTTCCACAAGAGGAATAAGTTGTTTCTCGTCTCGGTCAATATGATTTTGCATCTGATCAGGTGACAGTCTTCTGAAAAGATTATCATATTCACCACCAATAAATATCATCTGAATGAAAGGATTATTATCAATTAGATCCAACGCTTTCATCAAGAACTTTTTAAAGGACGCACGAGTTATCTCGCCTCCCGTCATATTTTCATCTAATAGTATTTTTTTAACCTTAGCTTCTTCCTTATTTAATATATCAAAAAATAGGGCTTCTTTTGAATCGTAAAATTTATAAAAGGTACCTTGAGCAATCCCAGCTAACTTTGACAGTTCACTTATATTTGTCTTTTTAAAACCATAACGGATAAAATGCTCTTGACCCTGCTTTAACAAAGTCTCTTGAATGGCTTCTTTCTCATGATGGGTAAAACCTCTTGCCATATATTTTCCCTCCTCTACATTTGGAGATAATCTTATTTTCAACTAAAGATAGTCCCAATATATTTCATTTATATGAATATATAATCACAATCCTCATATGTTCATAATACGTTCATCATACGCTATTGTCAACATACTACCTGTTTTTAATCAGCTCAAAACATGGCTTGTTACTCATAAAGAAATTATAAAATAGCTTTAAGTTAAATAATTACTAATATAAAACCTTTATTCCTACTTCTAAAAATACTTTTCAAGTTTTATAGAGGACAACGAAATGCATTTACATATCCAAAAAAGATCAGATTCTCGCAAAAAGTGTTTGGGGAAGAATAATTTCTACCTTCACAGCTTCCTCAAACACGTTACAAATTTCCGGATTGGAGATCAGCAAAAGTTCAACTGAACTATCACATCCAAGTTGATCGAATGTATTATTCAGTTCCATATGATTACGTCCGTGAGTATGGTCGATGTTTGACTAACAACGGATCAAACTGATGTTCACTTCAAAAAAGCTCGAATTGCATCCCATAAAAGACAAAATGGTGAGAAAGGTCATATTCTACAAACATTGACCAAATGCCTGATAATCATCGATTATATCCAGAACACATCCATGAAATAAATTGCGCATGGGCAGAGACGATTGGAACTTCTGTGGTGCAATTCATTTCTTATATCTTAGAAATGAATGTCGAAAAAAAGTAATAAATACCTTAGTAGATTAACAAATCTATCAAGAAAATACCCAAAAGATGAACCCGAGAAAGCAGCACAAACAATATCAACAAACCTAAAGAGTGTTAGAAAGAAGATAATCGAAAACAAAATCAAAAGACAGATACAAAATAGTGATCAAACCAACAGCAATAACTATGCATTTGTACGTAGAGCTAAGTGCTTTGGGGGAATAAATAATAATGAATCAAGAAACGTTACGTAAGTTGACTGTAATTAAAATGGGTATAATGGCAGAATTATATCAAGCAACAAGGAAAAAATTTCAAAGGATGGATTTTCGATCGATTCAACCTTTTGGTAGATTATGAGATTTTTAAAGACTAAGAGACTTGATCTAGCTATGGAATGGAATTATAGCCTGACTCCCAATGATTGTTACATTATTTAATGTCTCAATGGCATCCTACAAAAAACAAAACAATCGATCCAATTAAGATATCTACTGTATCAGGAAAAAAGTTTGGTGGAAATGTCAGGAATGTCATCATTAATAAGAAGCAAGTATTGATAACAGAAGACGTGGAAGGGGATGTTCTAAATGTAATTTTGGTTATGGAACATCCTTTCACCAAAGTCTGTTCTATTATTTAAGAAAAAGGTAACCATTCTTTTCTCGTATGCGAACTAGTTTAGTATTTCTCTTAATACTTTTTCTCCTCGTCTTGTTTTGCTGTTTTTAAATGATGGTAATATAAACCATATAAATGATCAAAGGGAATTTTTAATATAAATAAAAAGATAATAGAAACCATTGATGAATTCGATGCCTGCCGCTTTAAACAAAATGGATATCAACATAGAATGAGATAATTTAATCATACAAGCTTCTGCTAAGATGCAAAAAAATGAAAGAAGTATAGCTTTTCTGTTTCCATTATAGCAGAAGTATGGAATAAGGAAAGAAATGAAGGATTATCCGCTTGAGATTTTTCACCAAGCTAAGTGCACGTGTTTCGTGGAAATGTAAAACCTGTTCAGAAAAATTGAACGCAATTATAAGCAGAAGGATTAAGGGACAATCCTGTCCATATGGTGCTGGTAACAATGCTATAACTTCCTTACGGTGCTTTAACATACTATCTTCTTGCATAGGGTTAACTTTAATGTAACGGCGTTTGTTTAGCCAATTTAAATAACGCCCTTAATGCCGTTAGCCGTGTGTTAATACTTACGGGCTTAATGTTAGCCATTTTCATGGCTTTAATCACGTTCTCAATTTAAATCATTATTCCAACGTTTTGCCACGCAGCAACACTTCCGCACACTATTTTTATGGGTAAAATCGTGCGTGTAGACAAAATAAAAACGCCATGCCATAGGGGACTGACCCCCGTTTTTGA
>NZ_JALAYA010000014.1:0-108762 GCF_026796395.1 Bacillus sp. T17B1 | reverse complement strand
TGAATTCTTTGGTATAGTGCTGAAAGTGTTGCCCTTTTCTCGCCATAAAAAATCCCCTCCAAGTATAGTGTAACAGCCACTTTTGAAAAGTGGGCTTTTTACACTGTCTACTTAGAGGGGATAATATCACAATGTGCCGTCTTTTTTTATTTGATACCTTCATAAATGTCAGAGGGTTTGGCCTTCATTTGTTTCTTATTGGTTTTCGGTTTCTTTTCTGTTTTCACAGCCTGATAGACAGCGGCTGTCACAAGATTGCCGGCTTGCTGGAGGCGTTCTTTGCTGATATGCTCGATCGTGTCTTCGGGAGTGTGGTACCACGGCTCAACTTCTTCGGTTTCCGGGTCTCCCCAAATAAAGTTGGCGGAATTAATGCCGGCTTCGTGGAACGGCACGTGATCAGATGATCCTCCCTGTGTGAGAGACAGGCTGTCAAACCCAATGTTTTCAGCGGCCGTATGGCTGAATTCCCAAACATCGTTCGATTGGCCGTCCAATGTGTTGACATACAACTCAGACGCATTCTCCCAGCTTGTGCCTACCATGTCTAAGTTAAAGTTCACTTCGCTTCGTTCAAGCTCTTTATCCGATAGGTGATCTACATAGTGATGGGAGCCGAGCAGGCCGAGCTCTTCAGCGCCGAAAGCGATAAAGCGGATTTCTTTGTCAGAAGGAATGTTTTTTAAGACACGTGCCATCTCAAGCATAACAGAGGTTCCTGAGCCGTTGTCATTTGCTCCGGGCGAAAAAGGAACACTGTCGTAATGAGCCGTCACGTACACAATGTCTGGATGTTTGATGTTCTTTGGTTTTTTGATTCCAATGATGTTCTGGGAGGTTTGGTTTGTGAACGCTTTTAGATGTAAGGTTGCTTCTTTTTGCTGGAGAAGGGCTTCACCGTCTTCTTTCTTAATGCCGACGACAGGGATGCCGACTTCATTGCCTGACAGATTTGGCGTCATAGGCACGAGGCTTTCCTTGTTGTTATAAATGATGACAGCCTTGGCTCCGGCGGCCTCGGCATTTTTGGCTTTCTCATAATACGTAAGATCTCCTCTGGAAATCAAGGCGATTTTGCCCTTGGCGTCAGCGGTGAAATCCTTTGGATAGCCCAATCCGGCATTGTAAAGCGGAGCCGTCAGGCCTTGTTCTTCAGTTGGAGCTGAGCCGGATGCCGTCCGGATAAGAATATCGTTTCCCCCTGAAGACAGCGTTCCCTCGAGACGGTCAGGAATATCGAATCGTTGTACCTTCACATCTAGATTTAATTTTTTCAAGGATGAAGCGATGAACAGGGCACTCTTTTTTTCAGCGGCCGTTCCGGCTATTCTGGGACCGATTGCTTCACTAAGCTGAGAAATGGTTGAATACGCACGCTTTGCTTTGAATGGAAGCTCTCGCTCACTGTCTGATATTTGAACAGCGCGCGCGGCGGGGGTGACACCCTGTGCCGGCAAGAGAACCGTTCCGGCAGTTAAAATGGCCATCGTCACTACAGTCAAAAGCTTTTTCATCAGAAAAAAACCTCCCTAATGTCTGGATGGGGAATATTTCGGGATGCTAAAAGAATTCCCTGCAAAAATGGAGAACATTTTTGAAAAGACAGTGCTTTATACCTGCAAAAAAACGCTTATGAATAAAGAGTCATAAGCGTTTTGGAATATCAGACTAACTAGGTTTTAGAAACTTGCGTTTGCCGACTTGGATAATCATATTTTCTTTTATCTCTGCAATGGCGTGAATATCTGTTATTTTTTCTCCGTTGATTCGGACACCGCCGTTTTGAATCATGCGGCGTGCCTCGCTTTTCGAAGAGAGAAGCTCTAGCTTGACGAGCAAATCAATAATCGCTATCTTTTTCTCGCCTTTCCAGTTTACAGCTGGAATATCCTCTGGCAGGCTGTTTTCCTGAAAGACTGTTTTAAATGAGTGTTCGGCAGTTTCAGCGGCTTCCGCTCCGTGATACATACGGACGATCGTTTTGGCGACATGCATTTTGGCATCCCTCGGATGAACGGCGCCGGTTTCTAAGTCTTTCACGAGCTGTTTTTTCTCTTCAAGCTCTAAGTCAGTTGCCAAATGAATGTATTTTTTCATCAGGCTGTCAGGCAGTGACATCGTTTTCCCATACATGTCGTTTGGATGCTCATCAATGCCGATATAGTTATTTTTAGATTTCGACATTTTCTCAACGCCGTCCAAGCCTTCCAAGAGCGGCATAAGGATGACGACCTGTTTTTCCTTGTTGTATCGTTCTTGGAAATGCCGGCCCATGAGGACATTGAAATGCTGATCTGTCCCGCCTAATTCAATATCGCTTTCGAGAACGACGGAATCATATCCCTGCATCAACGGGTAAAAGAATTCATGAAGCGAGATTGGCTTTAGCATGGCAATGCGTTCTTCAAAATCGTCGCGTTCCATCAGGCGAGCTACGGTTATTTTTCCTGCCAATTCAATGACATCCTCCAGTTTCAATGTTTTCAGCCATTTCGAATTGTAGTGAAGCTCGACTTTTTTAGGGTCCAGCACTTTTCCGAATTGCTGAAAGTATGTTTTGGCGTTGTGCTGTACTTCTTCATCAGTCAGCTGCTTTCTGGCTGCTGATTTTCCGGTCGGATCACCGATTTTTCCTGTGAAATCCCCAATTAACAGCTGGACAATGTGGCCGTTTTCTTGAAATTGGCGAAGCTTGTTTAACACAACCGTATGGCCCAAATGTACATCCGGAGCAGACGGATCTAATCCGAGCTTAATTTTTAATGGTATTCCTGTAGAAATTGATTTCACGAGCTTGGCCTTTAATTCCTCCGGCGGTATGACCTCGTGGGCGCCTGTCATGTATAACTGAAGCTGTCTTTCGACTTCTTTTTGCTGTGCTGCTGTGAGTTGCTCAAAAGTTTTCATTATTCTTCCTCCTTTTTAAAAACACAAAAAGAGCCCATCCCGAAAAGGGACGTGGCTCTATGCACGCGGTACCACCCTGGTTGAAGACATTGTCTTCCGCTCATTCGAATAACGGTTTCCCGTTCTTTGCTACTAAGGTTCACAAAGAAAGCTCGGGGAGGTAATTCGCGTTTGCCTGTGTGCCGGCTCGCACCTTCCGCCGGCTCTCTGAAACAGGGAGACAAACCGCTACTGGATTCCCGTCAAAGCTTATGTTGTATGAAGATTGTCAGCTACCTTTCTAAGCAGCTCTGTCAATGTTTTTTGTTCATCTATCGTCATGCCCGCAATAAGCTCAGTTTCCCCTTTGTGAAACTCAGGGTAGAGTTCTTCAATAGCTTGTTTGCCGGAATCAGTGATGGAGACAAAAACGAGTCGCCGATCTCTTGTGTCGATGCTTTTACGGCAAAAATTCTTTTTTTCGAGCGTTTTGATCACGTTGCTTGCTGTAGCTGTTGAAATGCCTGACAGCTCAGCAGCTTTTCTCGTTTCGAGTGCTCCCCATACCCATAGATCATAAAGGATGGAGAAAGCTGTCCAAGAAAGGTCATAGGAAGAAAGAACCTTAGTCTCCATTTTGATACGGAGCTTTTGCGCAGATCGATACAGATTCGTCGCAATCGATATGGCTTCCAGGTTGAGTGACTCGATGGGCATTTGTTTAAGCTTAGAAAGTGTGTCGTGTTCTTCTTTCCGATGCTGTTGATGTTGATAGGAACGTTTCACTATTTATGCCTGCCTTAAATTATCAGAATCATTAGCTACGAAATGAATTGTAACAGAGTCTGATATGAAGTTCAAGTCATTTTAATTAGATATTTAGCAAACAAAAAAGTGAAAAAAAGGATTTATTGTAAGTATATCTTTTAGCATCTATAAAATGCTGGAGTGATCTTTTAAATATTTGAAAGGGGGCAAGCCCTTTCTTTGCCTTTATTCTTTAACTGCGGATCCCGTGGCAAATTCATTATTTAGGTAAGAACATACAAGCCGGCTAACTGCGTAAGCACTTTCTATAGCGCCGTCAATAAATCCTGCCCAGCCGTTGGCATAACTTGAACCTCCAATAAATATACCTTCCTCGGGCTCCTGAAGAGCAGACAAATAAGATGTTAGCTGTCCTTTCTTCTTCATGGTCCACGTCTCTCCAGAAAATGGGTCGTTAACCCAATTATGTCCGCAGGACTCAAGCACTTTAATGTCAGGCAAAAGGTGTCGAAGTGCAGATTCAACCTCAGTTCGATTATTCGGATCAAGCTTTTCAGCATCAGCCCCAAAACCGACAATAATCCCGTCAGCTCCTTGAACATATTCAAATTGGGCATAATGAATAGGATACCGTGAAGGGGCAAAAGCTGCAAAAGGTTCGGTAACTCCTTTTATTTTCGCCCAAAACTTAACTCCTTTGCTGCTTTGTTTTTCAGTACAAGCCATCGTTTTTTCTGCGGAAAGCGGAGGTGAGAACGTAATACTGTTTAAAATGTTAACCGGGAGCGTATTAATTACGGCTTTTGCAGTATATTCATCCCCTGCATATGTTATAGCTTTGTAACCGCTATCAATTTTATTGACTCGTTTCACTGGGGAGGAAAATAGGATATCTGTTTTGGCATCGTTGAAAATACATTCAATCAATGTTTTTGTCCCTTTTGTCAGTTTATAGCTGGAACAGATGTCCATCATCAGTTTCCAATTATAATCTGACAACGCTGCCCAGTGGAGCGCTTGTGAAAATCCCGCTTCATCCAGAGGGCTGTTGAAATTCAAGGACCACATGCTTTCCATCATATCATGCTCTTCGTCTGATAGTTGTAACTCAGCAAGTTTTTCTTTCAATGTACTCTGATCAATGTCGTGAATCTCTTCTGAGGATAAAGGGATGTATGGAAGCGGAAAGCAACGGCGCGCGGGCTCTAAAAGTCTTTGGTTGGGCCCATCTATTTTTAAAAAAAATTCGTCTGGTTTCCCTTCATGTCGTTTGCCGTCCGCAATCCAATACAGAGTATTAGGAACAGGTGATGGAACAACGTCTAAACCGTATCTTCCAATTTCAGCCCAAACGTATGGTTGAAACCAATGGACCCAGGTTCCGCCCATTTCTAAATCAATTCCTAAACGTCTATCATGCCATGTGCGTCCACCTAAACGATCTCTTGCTTCCAGGATAAGCGTGCGAAAACCCTTATGGCTAAGTTCTCTAGCAGCTGTTACCCCTGTAAACCCTGCTCCGATAATGATAACGTCATACTGTTCTTGTCTTTTACTCAATGTGTTTTTGCCTCCTCTTCATGATAAATTGTTCAATTTGCGGAGCTGATAGTATAAAACTTTATAAATGGTGCGGTTGTCTTCCAAGTAGCGGAAAATCCATCTGAACCAGAAAACATCTCGCCTTTTTTCAATTGAATGACTTCACCATCAGGCGTATACAATTCAGCGCTACCTTGTAAGACATAGAATGTTTCATTGCCATGTATCAAAAATGGCATGCCGTCTGGATGTTCTTCAGGTGAATGCTTCCATAAGCCGGACCCTGTCCCTGTTTCAATATCAGTTCTTAGTACGTGAACTTGTCCAAGTTCCATTCCTTCCACCACAAAAGGCTCCCATTTCGTTTCTTCCATATTTGAAATATATACTTCGACTTGTTTTGAGTTCAGGGTCTTTTGGTATGAGATAGACATATTTTTCCTCCTTTTTAAGTCTGTAATTTTATCACTATCAAAATATATCATATATCGTAAAAAAGAATACATATGCATTTTCTTGTCTTTTTATACAAAAATAAATATATAAATTCTTTGCCATTTGCGCGATTAATATTCATCCGCCAAGTGTCGAGCCCATTGTATATTTTTTTAAGATCTAAAACCTATGTTATTTATATTATTCAAAGAGAATCGTATATGATAAATTCATTTTTGTAAACGCTTTCTAAAATAGAGGAGGGCTATGTTGTGAACCAAAGGAGACTGTTGACTGAGGATTACAAAACATTGATGCGTGCCAGAATGCGTTTTAACATTTCAGTTACATTGTTTGCTCTGGCCTTTGCGCTGTTGCTTCCATTGCTTGCTTTTTATACTGATGTTTTAACTATTCAGGTATTTGGAGCCATTTCACTTGGATGGGCCTTCTTTTATGGCCAGTTTGTCCTGACTTGGCTGATCTGTTTCATGTACATCAGAAAGGCAAGGCAGTTTGACAGTATGGCGGAAGCGATAAGAAGTAGGGGTGAACATTTATGAATGTTTCGGTTATTTTAATGTTTACAGCAATACTGTTGTTATCATTATGGGTGACTTATTTTGCTTCAAAACGAACGAGTGGCGCAAAAAGCTTTTATACGGCTGGGGGCGGGCTCAGCGGATGGCAAAATGGCTTAGCCATTGCTGGAGATTTTATGTCAGCTTCTTCATTTTTAGGGTTAATTGGAGCGGTTTCCCTTATTGGGTTTGACGGAATATTTTTGGTGTATGGGGCACTTGTCTCTTATGTGATTGTGATGCTCCTTGTGGCGGAACCTCTCCGCAACTTAGGCACCTATACACTTGCTGACATGATAGATGTTCGTTTTAAGAGGAAACAAGTGCGAGGGGTGACAGCCTTTAATACGCTTTCAATTTCTATATTTTATATGATCGCTCAACTGGTGGCGGCAGGCACTTTATTTAGATTGCTGCTGAATGTTCCATACGAACTGTCGGTAGGGGCGGTCGGGGTTATTATGCTGATGTTTGTCATCTTTGGAGGGATGACTGCAACGAGTATGGTTCAAATGATAAAAGCCGTACTGCTTTTTACAGGAACATTTATTATCTTTTTGCTTGTATTGGGAAAATTTGATTTTAATGTGATGGCGATTTTTGAGGAGATGAAGAGCGCCACATCATTAAAAGAGGCGTATTTACATCCAGGTGTAAAATATGGGAATGGACTTGATGCTATTTCACTTACTTTGGGGCTTGTACTGGGAACGGCTGGATTACCGCATTTGCTTATTCGCTTTTTAACTGTTCCTGATGCACAAACGGCACGAAAATCGGTGGTATATTCGGCCTGGATTATTGGATTATTTTATCTCATGACCATTATACTCGGCTTTGGAGCAGCTAAATTTGTAGGGGAAAAAGCCATTAAAGCTGCTAACGGCGCCGGCAACATGGCGGCTCCGCTGCTGGCTGACTTTTTAGGCGGAGATCTTTTATTTTCTTTTATCGCCGCTGTGGCCTTTGCGACTATCTTGGCGGTGGTGGCAGGTATTGTAATGTCAGGCGCAACCGCGTTTTCACATGACTTTTATAATGAAATTGTAAAAGACGGAAAAGCAACAGAGCAACAGCAGGTAAGAATGGCGCGGGCCGCGTCTGTCGGAATTACGGTTATGGCCATTTTGATTGCGTTATTTGTTCAGTCCATGAACGTCGCATTTCTTTCCTCGTTGGCGTTAACCGTTGCCGCCAGCTCTAACTTCCCTGTCATTTTGTTCACCCTTTTTTGGAAAACATTTAACCATATTGGCGCTATTACTGGAATGCTGACTGGACTGCTCTCGACGATTGTTCTGGTCATGCTGAGCCCAAGTGTGTGGGATCCTGTGCCTGGCGCGGCTATTTTTACGGGAGAGGCGCTGTTCCCGCTGACATCCCCGGGGATTATCTCCATACCGCTTGGATTTTTAGGTTGCTATGTGGGGACCGTCCTGAGCCGCACTAGAGGAGTTAAGGGGAATTTTGATGATATTGTTGTGAAATCCATTATTGGAGAAAGCCATCTTCAGACGAAAACCGAAGGAGTGAAGGACGATGTTTACATTTAACATCTCGAGCAAGATTTATTTTGGCAGCGGTGTATCAAAAAATACGGGACGGATTGCGGCTGATCTAGGAATGGAAAAGGTATTATGTGTATATGACCCTGGGATCAAAGCGGCAGGAATTGCGGATCATATTATGCTAAGCCTTGAAGCTTCCGGCCTGACATGCTCGGAGTACGGCGGTGTCATTCCCAATCCAGATGAAGCATCAATCGAAGAAGCTGCTGAAGCGGCAAGAAACACACAGGTGGACGGAATTGTCGCTGTAGGTGGCGGAAGCAGTATAGATACGGCAAAGGCTGTTAATATACTGCTGACAAACCCTTCGCCGATTCGTCAATATGAAGGCTCTGATCTAGTTTGTCATAACACAAAACCCTTGATTGCTATTCCGACAACAGCCGGCACAGCAAGTGAAGCCACGGATTTCACTGTTGTGACCGATCAGGTGCGTAAGAAAAAGATGGTGATAAGCGGAAAAAACTGCTGTGCCGATATTGCGTTATTAGACCCAATGGTAACTATAAAGCTGCCGCCTGATGTAACAGCGTTTACAGGAATGGACGCTCTTACTCATGGAATAGAGGCTTTTTTGTCTAAGGCCTCCTCTCCGATTTCTGACCACAATGCTTTAAAAGGGATCAATCTCATTTATCAGAATCTTGAGCAGGCAGTGACGAACGGAAACGAAGTGGAGGTGAGGAGCAATATGCTGTTGGGAAGCTTGTTTGCCGGGTTTGCTTTTAATTCGGCAGTTCTCGGTTTAGTCCATGCGATCGCACACCCTTTGAGCGCGCATTGCGGCCTGCCTCATGGTCTGGCAAATGCGGCAGTGCTTCCCTATGTCCTGAGCTATAATGCAGGCAATGCATCGGTTCGAAAGAAATACCGGCAAATCGCCGCTGCAATGAGTATAGAAACAGCACAAGATTCGGATGAAGAAGCAGCAAGCAGAGTGATTAAAGCTGTAGCTGAGCTTTGCAAGAAAGTAAATATCCCGCCTTTGCGTGAGACTGGCGTAGCAAAGGAGGACTTTGAAACGATTGCGATAGATGCGTTAAATGAACACAGCTTTCAATTCAATCCAAGAAAAGCGAATGTTCATGATGTAATGTCTATTTTGGAGCAGGCATATTAGAGTGGCCTATGAAGCATGGCTCTTCTTCAGTAAACGTGTGCAAAAAATGACGAGCATTTTTGGAAAGATAGCGATCTTTCAGCCAGATGATAACTGTTTCTGTATAAATGTCGGCATCGGAAATGGGTACAGATTTAACACCGGTAAGCGGCAATGCTGTTAGAGCGGACTGAGGAAGCAGAGCTGCACCTACACCTGCCCGTACGAGAGACAGGACCATAGCGGCGTCAGGTGTCCGGCACACGATTTCAGGCATAAGACCCTTCTGTTTAAACTCATTCATGACTAAACCGTAAAGACCTGCTCCCTTCATCGTACTCAGCATAATGAGCGGCAGACGGGCAGCTTCTTCCATAGAAATGCCATGTTCATAATGCCAGTGATCAGGAATTACAGCTACAAAACAGTCTGACTGAAGAGGAAGATGAGAGAAAAGGTCAAGATTGAATGGCAGTCTTACAATAGCTAATTCAATTGTTCTATTTTTCAATTCCTCTGCCAAAGTGAAAGTATCGCCTTCTTTAATCGTAAAACTCACAAGGGGATAATACTTTCGAAAATAGCTGATTCGTTCAGGAATAAGAGAAAAGCTGGTCTTGACTGAGCCAATTGCAAGGTTGCCTTTTAGGCCGTTGCCAATCTCTTTAACTTCTTTTTTAGTTTCTTCGAGATAGATTAATAAATCCTTCGCTTTTTGATACAGCACCTCGCCTGCTTGGGTCAGTTCCAAAGATCGGCCGTTTCTGTCGATCAGCTTAACGCCGAGTTCTTCCTCCAGTAATTTCAGCTGCTGGCTGAGCGGCGGCTGAGCCATGTGCAGTTTTTTAGCCGCTTTCGTGATCTGTTTTTCCTCTGCAATGACAGAAAAATATCGGAGCTGTCTTACGTCCATTAACATCACCCTTCCACACATATATGTTTTTCATATAGAAAAGCAACTTTTTCAATATTTTTCATATGGGAATCCGCATGTTACATTGATGACAAGGTCTTCTCTTCAGAAATATTTATATATTCTGAATTGTAAACACTTACATTTGTAAAGTAAAGGAGATTATCACAATGAAGAACTATGAAGAAAGCAAACAAAAATTAAGAGGTTCTATTGCACCGATTGTAACACCTTTTCAAACGGATGGTTCTATTGACTTCAACAAACTGGAAGAATTAATACATTGGCATATTGAAAGCGGCAGCCATGGAATTTCAGTCACCGGAACGACAGGTGAGCCAAGCTCGCTGACAATTGAAGAACGAGTGAAGGTAATGGAACATGCATGCCAAGCAGTAAACGGAAGGGTTCCTTTTGTTCCTGGAACGGGTTCAACGAACCATAAAGAAGCCCTTTATTTAACGAAAAAGGCAGAAGAGATGGGTGCTGATGCTGCCCTTGTTATTGTCCCTTATTACAATAAACCGTCTCAGCACGCTTTGTATAAACACTTCAAGGCTATAGCAGATTCTGTGCAAATTCCAATTATCGTTTATAACATCCCTGGCAGAACAGCCGTTAACCTTGAAGTAGAGACGCTGGCAAAGTTACATCGTGATTGCCCGAATATTATCGGCGCCAAGGAATCCAATAAAGATTTTGAACATATTAACCGCGTGCTTAAAGAATGCGGGCGAGATTTTCTCCTATATTCCGGAATTGAGTTGCTTTGTTACCCAATGCTTGCGATTGGCGGAGCCGGCCACATATCGGCCACCGCAAATGTCGCGCCAAAACAGGTCGCTGATGTCTACAATGCTTGGGCTGAAGGTGATGTCAAACGGGCGCAAGATCTTCACTATGATCTGATGGAGCTAAACGATGTGCTCTTTAAAGATACAAACCCGGCTCCTTTAAAAGCGGCGCTCGGCATGATGAACAAAATAGAGCCTGTCCTGCGTCTCCCAATGGATCTCCCTTCAGAAGAACTGCAAGCGGAAATTAAGTCTGTATTGCAAAAGTATGTCAATCTATCTGATGTCACAGCCGTAAAGTGAAAATGTTGAAAGGTGGGATAAGATGAAACAATATCAATACACAGCGCAAGATAGAAAAGGACATCAAACAGCAGATGATATCAAACTATACATCAATGGTGAATTTGCAGAAGCAAATGATGGAGAGACATTTGAAAATATCAATCCCTTTACAAATGAAGTGATAAACAGAGTCGCTTCCGGAAAAGAAGCGGATATTCAAAATGCGGTTGTGGCTGCGAGGGAAGCATTTGTTTCCGGTCCATGGGGATCAATGAAACTTGCGGAACGTATGGCGTATATCAACCGCATTGCGGATGTCATCGACGAAGAAATTGAAGAAATAGCTGTGCTGGAAGCACTTGATACCGGCCTGCCAATCAGCCAGACCAAAAAAATGACGGCGCGGGCGGCTGAGAACTTCCGCTTTTATGCACGGATGGTGCAGACAAAGCTGCACGGAGAGGCTTACCCGGTTGATGGAGAGTTTCTTAACTACACAGTATATCAACCGCTCGGAGTAGTGGGTCTGATTACGCCGTGGAACGCGCCTTTTATGCTGGAAACATGGAAAGTTGCCCCAGCCCTAGCGACCGGTAATACAGTCGTCTTAAAACCGGCTGAACTATCACCGCTGACCGCTAATAAATTAGCTCAGGTCATTCATAAAGCAGGCTTGCCAAAAGGGGTATTCAATATTGTTCATGGGTTCGGTGAAACGGCGGGCGCATCTCTTGTGGCGCATCCTGATGTCGAAGCAGTTTCCTTCACGGGTGAAACGACAACAGGATCAATCATTATCAAAAATGCCGCTGATACGTTAAAGAAAACATCAATGGAGCTGGGCGGGAAGTCACCGCTGATTGTGTTTGACGATGCTGATGTGGAACGGGCGCTGGATGCCGCTGTATGGGGAATCTTTTCATTCAATGGAGAGCGCTGCACCGCGAATTCCCGTGTTTTTCTTCATAAGGCCATAAAAGATGACTTCATCCAAGCATTGAAAGAACGCGTGAACAACATTGTCATCGGGGATCCGATGGATGAGTCAACACAGCTTGGCCCGCTGATTGGCAAAGAACATTATGAGAAAGTCGCATCATATATCAAACTGGCACAGGAAGAAGGGTGTGAAGTTGTGCAAGGAGAGATTCCTGTTGATTGCCAATCAGGCTATTTTATCCCGCCGACTCTGCTCCTGAATGCGAAAAATAACATGCAAATTGCACAGGAAGAAATTTTCGGGCCTGTCATGACTGTGATTGAATTTGAAACGGAAGAAGAAGTAATTGATATGGCCAATGATATCAAATACGGGCTCGCAGGCTATGTATGGACCAATGATATCAAAAAAGGCCACCGGGTCGCTCAAGCTGTTGATGCGGGCATGCTATGGGTTAATGCCCAAAACGTCCGTGATCTTAGAATTCCTTTCGGGGGCACAAAAGCAAGCGGAATCGGCAGAGAGGGCGGACATTATGCCATCTTTGAGTTTTATACAGAACCTAAAGTCATCCATGTCTCCATAAGTGATCATCACATTCCGCAATTTGGAAAGAAATAATCATAAGGAGGAAACCAACTTGCCCGCAAAAACAGGAAAAGAGTATATTGAACGCTTAAAAAAAGCGAAAAACAACATTTATCTGCACGGAGAAAAAGTCGAGGATGTTACTGAGCATCCCGGCTTAAAAGGAGTCGTCAAGTCAATGGCGTCTTTATACGATCTCCAATACGAAAAGCCAGAGAAAATGCTTTATACATCACCAAGCAGCGGACAAAAAGTCGGAATGACCTTCCTTCAGCCAAAAACGATAGAGGATTTACAAAAGAGGCGAGGAGCGATTCAGGAATGGGCCCGGATGACAGGCGGAATGATGGGACGATCGCCGGATTACTTAAATGCCGAAGTTATGGCAATGGGGATAGCGAATGACTTATTTGACGAGGGAGACAAACGGTTTGCTGAAAACGCATACAACTATTATGAATTCGCGCGTGAACATGACATTAGCCTCACGCATACTCTGATTCATCCTCAAGTGAACCGCTCCAAAGCGCAGCATGAACAAAAAGACGCAAACGTTGCGCTTCACCTTGTCGAGAAACGAGAAGATGGAATCATTGTGGATGGGATCCGTCTGTTAGCGACACAAGGGGGAATTACGGATGAAATACTAGTGTTTCCTTCGACGGTTAAAAAAGCGGGTGAGGAGGATGATCCATATTCTCTTGCATTCGCGATTCCAAACAATACAGAGGGCTTAAAGTTCATTAGCCGTGAGTCATTCGATTACGGCAAAAACAGTTGGGATCATCCGCTTTCCTCAAGGTTTGAAGAAGGTGATGCCATTGTTTCGTTTGAAAACGTATTTGTTCCGTGGGAGCGTGTCTTCGTTTGTGGAAACTCTTCCGTCTGTAACCGAACGTTCAGAGAAACAAATGCCGTCGTCCATATGTCGCATCAGGTGGTTTCTAAAAACATTGTAAAAACAGAATTTTTACTTGGTGTCGCGCTCCGAATGATGGATGCCATCGGTATTGATGGATTCCAGCATGTAAAAGACAAAGGAACTGAGATTATGCTTGTGCTGGAAACAATGCGTTCGCATCTTTTCCGGGCGGAACAAAACGCGAAACTGGATAAATGGGGAACAATGACACCTGATTACGATGCTCTTGATGCGGCCAGAACATGGTACCCGCGTATTTACCCTCGCCTTGTGGAGATCTTACGGGTGCTGGGAGCTTCTGGTTTGATGGGGATTCCAACTGAGGCTGATTTCCAGAACGAAGAAATTGGAGAACTCATTCATCGAGGCCTTCAAGGGAAAAATGTGGAAGGGCGTGAACGTGTCCAGTTATTCAGACTCGCATGGGATATGACAATGAGCGCTTTCGGCAGCAGGCAGATGCATTACGAATATTATTTCTTCGGAGATCCGGTCAGAATGGGGATGTCTTATTTCGATCAATACGATAAGGAAACGTATACAGGTTACGTTGATGAGTTTCTAAAGAAAGCCAAAGCAGACGCAGTTCATTATACAAATGTATAGGGGGAAACGGTATGGATTTTAATATTATTCGCTGTGCTAGAGCGGTTCTGCATGTGACCGATCTAGATAAATCAAGAGAATTTTACGTGAAAGCATTGGGTTTTATCGAAACAGACGCAGATGATCAGCACATTTATTTGCGCGGGCTGGAGGAGTGCGGACATCACAGCCTTTTATTGAAAAAGTCAGATGAAGCTCATGTGGAAGCCATCAGCTATAAAGTCGCTTCAGAAGAAGACCTTGATCGCTTAGAACAGTTTTTCACTTTAAAAGGAATGAATACAATTTGGATGGAAAAAGGGACTCAAAAAGGAGTCGGCAGGGCGCTGCGCGTTCAGGATATTTCCGGACTCCCGATCGAGTATTTTGCTTCTATGGATCAGGTGGACCGCATGCTTCAGCGCTATGATTTGTACACGGGTTCAAGAGTCCAGCGGATCGACCACTTTAACTGCATGGTGAAAGATGTGGAAACAGCGTATGACTTCTATATAAAAGAGTTGGGATTTGCATGTTCGGAATATACCGAAGACGAACAGAAGAAAATTTGGGCAGCCTGGCTGCACCGTAAGCATACGGTGCATGATCAAGCGTTTATGAATGGGGAGGGACCTAGGGTTCACCATATCGGATTCTGGCTGCCTGATCCGTTGGCACTCATCCATGCGTGTGATGTTTTAGCTGCTTCAGGCTTCGGCAAGAGCATTGAAAGAGGGCCGGGCAGACATGGATTATCAAATGCGTTTTTCCTTTATTTAAGAGACCCAGACGGACACCGTATTGAATTGTATAACGGAGATTACCTTACCAGTGATCCGGATTTTAACCCGGTAAGCTGGAATTTAGACGACCCACAGCGGCAAACATTCTGGGGGCATGAAGCGCCGGACAGTTGGTTTAACGAAGCTTCCAGCGTGCTAGATATAGAGACTCGCAAGCCTCTAAAAACAGGAGAGCCTACATTGAAAAAGAGAAAACCTACGTTTGTTATTTGATCATTGTCAGAACATGCCGGTCTCTCAGCCGGCTATTCTGATGTAAGGGAGGAAAAAACATGGCGCTCGTCAAGGATGAATTACAAAAAAAGCTATTTATAAACGGGGAATGGAGAACGGCCAGTCATTATAAAATCTTAAAGGCCCCGTTTGATCAAAGCATTCTCGCTGAAATACCTCAAGCAACAACAGAAGAAACAAAAGAGGCGATAGATGCCGCGCATCGGGCAATCCCGGAAATGAAAAAGCTCTCACGGTACAGACGCTCAAACATTTTAGCGGATCTCGTTCGTTTATTGCAAGAGCGTAGGGATGAAGCGGCGCGTTTGATCGCGCTAGAAGCGGCTAAACCGCTGAAAGTGGCGGAAGCGGAAGTGGAACGGACCATTCAAACGTATCAATTTGCCGCGGAGGAAGCGAAACGTCTGCAAGGTGAAATCATCCCGATTGATGCTGCGCCTGGCGGGGAAGGCCGTATGGCATTTACGAATCGAGAGCCTTTAGGCGTTGTCGGCGCGATTACCCCATTTAACTTTCCTATGAATCTGGTGGCGCATAAAGTCGGGCCTGCGATTGCGGCAGGAAATCCCATTGTGTTAAAGCCTGCGAGTCAAACGCCGTTGTCAGCGTTATTTTTAGCTGAACTGCTCGCTGAAACTGATTTGCCAAAAGGCGCCCTGAATGTTGTGACAGGAAGCGGCAAAATTGTGGGAGATCAGCTTGTCATCGATGAAAGAGTTAAAATGATTACCTTCACAGGAAGCCCGGAAGTGGGAGTGCAAATCCGGAGTAAAGCGGGGCTTAAAAAAGTCACACTAGAGCTGGGGTCAAATTCGGCCGTTATCATAGACAAAGAGACTGATATCGAAAAAATTGCTGAACGTTGTGTGAGCGGGGCATTTTCCTACCAAGGACAGGTCTGTATTTCCCTTCAAAGAATGTTTATTCATGAAAGCTTATATCAGCCATTTATGAAGCTGTTTGTAGAGAAAGCAAAGAAGCTGAAGATGGGCGATCCGCTTGATCCGGACACCGATCTATCAGCTATGATTTCAGCCGAGGATGTGGAGCGTGCTAAGGAATGGGTTGATGAAGCCAGACAAATGGGGGCTTCTGTGCATGGCGGAGATGTACAAGGGCAAATACTTGCTCCGACTGTCATTGAGCAAGCGCATGAAGAAATGAAAGTAAACTGCCAAGAAGCGTTTGCGCCGATTGTGACGGCATCTTCTTTTACTGATTTAAAAGAGGCAATTGAACGAGTGAACGATTCACGCTATGGCTTGCAGGCGGGAATTTATACGAATCGCATAAATGACGCTTTGGATGCGGCAGACCAATTGGAAGTCGGCGGTGTGATCATTAATGATTTTCCGACATTCCGAGTAGACCAAATGCCTTACGGCGGTGTGAAAGAAAGCGGAACCGGACGCGAGGGAATCAAATATGCGATCGAAGAAATGACAGAATCAAAGTTAGTTGTGATCAATCGGCAATAAGCAGATGGGCTGGAGGTCGATCATGGCGATATCAATGATGCTGAAAGGAGACTGACGTAATGGAAGTCATTGAATTGAGCGTCCCCTCTTCACCCAGACAAAACATTCATCAGCCCTGTGTCATGGCTCTCGGTTTTTTCGATGGTGTCCACCTAGGGCATAAACAGTTGCTGCGCCAAGCGAGAACATTGGCCCGCCAAAAAGGGCTGGCTTTCAAGGTGATGACATTTGACAGGCATCCGAGCCAAATCATTACACCGCATAAAGCCATCAGACGGTATTTAACGCCGCTTCCAGAAAAACTAGAGGCCTTTGAGGCTGAAGGGGCAGATGCAGCGTATGTCATTCGTTTTGATCAAGCCTTCGCAGACATCGCCCCAGACCAATTTATTGAACAATTTATTTATGGACTAAACTGCAAACAGGTGGTTGCTGGATTTGATTTCTCCTTTGGAAAAGGAGGAACTGGAAATACAGATACATTAAGAGAGGCTTCCAAAGGGGGATATGACCTCACGATTGTCCCCAAGCTGGCCTTTCAAATGAATAAAATCAGTTCATCGAAAATCCGAGAACTTCTGATGTCAGGCAGTGTCAGGCATATCCCAGAGTATTTAGGAGACTTTTATCAAGTCAACTGCACGGTTCTAGCTTTCCAGAAATACGGGAAGGGCAATCAGCTTATATTAATGCTTAGATATGCCAGTTATTTTCTGCCTCAGGAGGGAATGTACCGAGTCAGGATTTCTCAAGAGAACACGTCAATAGAGGGATGGTGCAGGGTGGAAAAAGACAGCAGCGTTCTTCGTGTTAACGGATGCGGCAATCATGCCTGTTCTTTGGGACAATCAGCATCACTTCAATGGATTGAGCAAATACGTGAGGAAACTGTCAGTTTGAAAGGAGCATACTTATGACGGAGATTTTTGTGAAGTTTCGAGATAACAGCTTCATGACAACAGCGGCTTTACAGGAAAATGGCCAGACAATCATAAGGGATAGCAAGAAATATGACTTAAAAAACGCTGTCATTGATGCCCCTGAGGTGGGTACTGTTTATGGAGTGGCGTTAAATATGGAGAAGGATCTCAGTGAGCTTGGTGACGCTTTATATGAAAAGCCTTATCAAATTCCGCCAAAAGCTCCGGTTTTATATATTAAGCCAAAAAATACGGTGATCGGGCCAAATGCTTTCGTTCCAATGCCGCCAGGCACAGAGTCCCTTAGCATGGGGCCCGGACTCGGTGTTGTAATTGGAAAAACGGCGTGCAGGGTTCAGCAAGAAGACGCGCTCGATTATGTATCCGGCTATACAATTGTCAATGATATCAGCATTCCGAATGATAGTGTATTCAGGCCGGCAGTCAGTCAAAAATGCCGAGATTCGTTTTGTCCGATTGGCCCCTGGATTACGAGCAAATCCGCTATTCAAGATCCTAATCAACTGACGATTTCGCTGTTTATCAATGGAACACTTGAGCAGGAGTACAATACATCCAGGGTAATAAGATCGGTTCCTAAGCTAATTGCCGATGTGACTGAATTTATGACGCTTTCGCCCGGAGACGTGCTGCTTGCGGGTGTGCCATTACGGTCTCCGGCTGCCAAAAGAGGGGACAATATTACAATACAAATCTCCGGTATTGGTTCGTTGCACCATGCTATCATAGGGGAAGGAGAGGAACAGTCGTGAAAAAAGCGCGCATTGCTTATAAAGGAGCAATTCATGATGCGAGTGTGTCAGATGAGGGAATACTGACTTTGACAGATGGCCGTACAGTAAAAGAAGATGAGACTGTTTGGCTGCCGCCGGTCGTTCCCGGAACGGTTTTCGCCTTAGGGTTGAATTTCGCGGACCATGCAAACGAACTGGCGTTTAAAGCGCCGGAAGAACCGCTCATTTTTTTAAAAGGACCAAACACATTTGTGGGACATCAAGCTGAAACAAGGAGACCCGCAGATGTGACGTACATGCATTATGAGTGCGAATTGGCGGTTGTGATCGGTAAATCAGGAAAGCACATTAAAAAAGAAGAAGCTTATGACTATGTACAAGGATATACCATCGCGAATGATTACGCGCTTCGCGACTACCTTGAAAACTATTACCGTCCGAATCTCAGAGTGAAAAACAGAGATACATGCACACCGATAGGTCCTTGGCTGGTCGATAAGGAAGACATTGCTGACCCTATGAATTTGGCAATGAGAACCTATGTCAATGGCGAGAAAACCCAAGAAGGCACAACAAAAGACATGGTCTTTGATATTCCATTCTTAATAGAATATATCTCATCTTTTATGACCCTTGGAGAAGGCGATATCATTCTGACAGGAACGCCAAAGGGAACAGTAGACACAAAGGTTGGGGACGAAGTTGTGACTGAAATAGAGGGCATCGGAAAGCTTGTTAATTACATTGTCGGGGATGAGGCATTTGAAACAACAAAGAGCATAGGAATAAAATCATCTTCCAATCTGTAAGGAGTGAGGAACAGTTGCCTCATATTATTGTTGAATACACAGATAATATAAAACAAGAAGCAAATATCAAAGAGCTTTTGCGTGATATCAACCAGGCGATCATAGCCCAAGGCGGAGTGTTTCCAACCGGAGGAATCAGAGCAAGGGCTATTGAGCTGACAGATTATGTTGTCGCTGATGGGACAGAGGATGATGCTTTTGTTCACGCGGCGCTCAAGATAGGAGCCGGCCGTACGATAGAGGAGAAGAGAGCGGTGGGGGATGCTATCTTTTCCGCGATGACAGAGTATTTTTCAGAACTATTTAACACACGTTATTTGGCTTTATCACTGGAGATAATAGAATTCAGTGAAGCAGGGACATACAAAAAAAATAATATTCATCAGAGATATAAAAATAAGAATTGATCAACTTGGCTGTGTCTAACTTTGCCAGCAAATCTTGCTCATGCGATTGCAATACAATATTAACAGTAGAGGAACGTTTTGACATGGGGGCTGCTTTAAAAACAAACGATTTTATGGAGATTATGAAAGGCCGTCTTTCCATCCGCAGCTATGATCCAACCATCAAAATCAGCAAAGAAGAGATGACGCTTATATTAGAAGAAGCGACTACTGCACCATCGGCAGTTAACGCACAGACTTGGTGATTTCTTGTTATTGAAAGCCAAAAAGACAAAGAAAGGCTTTAGTTCTTGCCAAATTCAATTAAACACAAGGTACACGTCTTCTGCTGTCTATCAATTTTTGCAGATATGAATAATGCTGACTAATTAGAAGAAATTTATTCAAAAGCCGTAGAGATGGGTTACATGCCGCAAGAGGTAAAGGACAGCAATTGAAAGGATTGACAGCGCATTTCGAAAAACTTCCAACCAGGAGAATCGGGAAACCATCTTGGTTGATGCAGGTCTTGTTTCCATGCAAATGATGCTGACAGCACGTGCACGATACAAACCCAATCGGGGGATACGATAAAGAAAATATCGCTGAGGCATTCGGACTTGAAAAAGAACGCTATGTACCGGTTATGCTTCTATCCATCGGCAAAGCAGCTGAAGAGGGATTTGCTTCATACTGTCTCCCAGTTGAAAAAATTGCATAATGGAAGTAACACAAAAGCCTAAGAAATCGTTTCTTAGGCTTTTGTTTCGTTTGCGTGAGATATAAGCAGGAAATTTGAATGGCCAGCAGATAGCGGAGCCAAGACAAACTACACTATTGAAATTCATCAATGTTGATTTCTTTCACTCTAATACCTTTTTCCGTCAGTCCAAGTATCACCAAACCGAAAATGAGCCATAAAACCCCAACTGTTTTTCCGATTACGTCCATACTGAAAAGAATAAACGTGCTAATCAGAAACCCGATGGCAGGAAATAAAAAGTAACTAAAAAAGCCAAGACCCTTCATTTTCCTCCTCTTAATTGAGAATTCAGAAATAACGGATAAATTTACGCATATGAATCCAATTAATCCTCCAAATACCATAATCGTATAGACTATGCTTAACGGAATACACAAAGCACCCAAGTAACCGAGAACGGCTAATGTTAAAATGCTGATATATGGTGTTTTAAATCTTGGATGCAATTTGGCGAAGCTAGCAGGAAGACGTTTGTCACGAGCCATACTGAAGATAATCCGTGAAGATGAAGCTTGCCCGGCCAATGCTGTGGAAATTCCAGAGATAGAAATAACGAGTGTAATCAAGAGTGCCAGACTGTTCCCTCCGACTGTTTGTGCGATTTCGAAAAAAGCAGTGTCAGGAGATTTTAAAGTTCCGATTGTTTGCGTAATCAGTGTTGCAAAGTAAGCTTGGATACAATACAAAAACGCGCTCATAAATAAAGCAATAACTGCTGCCCTCCCGACCATCTTACCCTTTACAGTGGAATCTTCTGCCATTGTTGTCACTGCATCAAACCCTAAGTAAGATAGGACTGCAATAGAAGCACCCGCCATCATTGTTTGAAAGGAAAAAGTATCAGCTTGATATAAACCTTTGAAGGTAAAAAGGCCCTGCATCCCGTCTGTTGCAGATATATGTTTGATAGCGAAGCCCACGAACAGGAACAGACTGATTAACATAATAGCTGTCATGAAGATGTTTACAATAGACGACACAGCGGCACCCAGAAAATTGCTGATGGTAACTGGGAGGAAAAAAACTAGCAGCATGAACCAAAATGGAACTCCAGGAAACAGCTCTAATGCGTAAACAGCGCTCAACTTACAGAGCAAGATTGGCATCAGCAGATAATCAAGCAATATGCCCCATCCGGCAATGAAGCCCGCAACCGGATGAATAGCTTTTGACGTATAACTGTAAGTAGATCCTGATGAAGGGAATGTTCCCGCCATTTTACCATAGCTCAATGCTGTAAAAACCATCGCAACTAGTGCGACCAAATACGAGAGCACCGCATGATTGGTTGATACCCTTGACAGTTCGCTGAATAAGGTTTGAGCAGAAACAGGAGCCATAAACACCATTCCGAAGATAACTAGATCTCTCGTTTTCATTACTTTTTTTAATCCGCTGTTGTCCGGTATATTTTTGGTTTTCATTCCCATAGAATGCCTCCTTTGAAAAGGAGCCATGGCTTTTGAGGCTCATGGCTCCATATTCAGTCAATCTTTAACATGTTTTTTCAAAAGCAGTCAAAGCATCAGACATGATGTTGATGATGTCTTCCACTTGTTCTTTCGTAATGATCAGAGGCGGGGCAATTGCCACGGTGTTGGTGCCTCTCCAGTCAAAGTAGCGAAGCTGAAGCCCTTTTTCAAAGCAGATATCAACATATTTTGCCGCCGCATGTGCAGACACATCAAATGGTGTGCCTTTATCCGGGTCCTGGAACAATTCAAAACCGCCGAGTAATCCTCGTCCTCTTACTTTTGTTACGTGTTTGTGTGTGCGTTCCAGGTGCTGAAGACCCTTTAGCATTTCTTCTCCGCGAAGTCTGCTGTTTTCAACAAGCTGGTCTCGTTCCATAATTTCTAATGTTTTCAATCCGACTGCGCAAGCTGAAGGGTGTCCACTGTAAGTAAAGCCATGGAACATCATTTCATCTGAATTGACAAACGCTTCGCGGACATGCTCTCGCATGACAACTCCCCCGAGATGAGCATAGCCGCTTGAGATTCCTTTGGCTATACAAAGGAAATCTGGAACAATATTAGAATGGTCAACAGCAAACATCTTTCCTGTCCGCCCAAATCCGCAAATGACTTCATCCGCGATCAGCAAGATGCCATACTCGTCACATAGCTTGCGCACAGCCTGCAAATAACCATCCGGCGGGAAGATCACGCCGCCGGCCCCTTGGATTGGCTCCAAAATAACTGCAGCGATTGTATCTGCACCTTCTGATTCGATAAGGCCACGGATTGAACGGCTGAAGTGAGGATCTTTTCGATCCCCAAGTTCACATTTAAGCTGATGGGCAGCAGCTGTGAGGAAGTTTTGCGAATTGGACGTCGTGAATTTTTGGAAGCCCTCAATGCCTGTAGCACTCGTTGCTCCCATTGTTACGCCATGATATCCTTGTTCCAGCCCGATAATTTTAGTGCGTTCCGGTTTGCCTTGGAGCTTCCAATAGAATCGTGCAAGCTTAAAGGCTGTATCATTTGATTCTGATCCGCCAGAGGTAAAGAAAGTAACGTTTAAATCGCCAGGTGTTAGAGAAGCTACTTTTTCAGCTAGATAAATAGCAGGTTTATTGGATTGGCCTGAGAATGAAGAGGCATATGAAAGAGTAAGCATTTGCTGCTTTGCGGCCTCTGCCAGTTCTTCATTTCCATAACCGAGGTTGACATTCCATAGCATGGATACCCCATCGATTCGTTCCTTTCCTTCTATATCTTTTAAATAGATGCCCTTTGCCTCAGAGAAAATGACAGAGGGACCGTTTTGAAAATGATGTTTTGGCGGTGTCGTCGGATGCAGATAATGTCTTCTATCCATTTCTGCTAATTCTTTAATACCAGCTGTTTGTTGGTTAATGATTGGGTTCATATTTCATTCCTCCTATATATTGAAAAAGTTAAAGCTGAAACCAGTTAAGACCTTCGCCTTTTTTATTGAGATCAACCCAAACGTGTTTCAGATGGGTATACATGTCAATTGCCTGAATACCAAGTTCTCTGCCGAATCCACTTTGTTTTACGCCTCCGAACGGCGCTGTGCTGTCCAGCATGTTGTATGTATTAACATACACAGTGCCTGCTTTGATGCCCTTTGCCATTCTCATTGCACGTTTAATATCATTTGTCCACACACCTGACGCAAGACCGTAAACAGTGTCATTTGCCTTTTGCAGAGCGTCTTCCTCATCTTTAAAACGAATAACTGAAACGACAGGGCCGAAAATTTCCTCTCTTGCAATTTTCATTTGGTTCGTTACATTTTCGAAAACAGTCGGCGTATAAAAGTTTCCATTTCCTGCGGCGGTGAATCGTTCCCCGCCAGTGACGATACGGGCGCCTTCTTCTAATCCGGCCGCTACATAATGTTCGATCGTTTGCAGATGTTCCTGCGAAATTTGCGGACCCATTTGTGAAGCTGGATCCAATGCCT
Source organism: Bacillus sp. T17B1 (assembly GCF_026796395.1). NCBI lineage: Bacteria > Bacillati > Bacillota > Bacilli > Caryophanales > Bacillaceae > Bacillus > Bacillus sp. T17B1. The sequence continues at coordinate 85,273 of NZ_JALAYA010000014.1, read as the reverse complement.
GACCGACTTTGATGGATTGCACTTTTCTCACAAAAAGATCCATAAATTCGTCGTACACAGAATCTTGAACAAACAATCGGGAACCTGAAGCGCAAACCTGACCTTGAGCAAAATAAATTCCAAACATTGACCCATTAACAGCTGCTTCAATTTCTGCATCATCGAACACGATGTTCGGTGATTTTCCGCCAAGTTCTACAGTGACTGGTTTTAACGTTTTGCTGGCACTCTGGAGAATCAGCTGGCCTGTAGAAGTGGACCCTGTAAAAGCGATTTTAGCTACATCAGGATTTGAAACGAGGGCTTCGCCGGCATCGCCAAAACCGGTCACAACATTCACAACACCTTCTGGAATACCGACTTCTTCACATAGCGACATGAGTTCAAGAATGCTGACAGGTGTCTGCTCTGCTGGTTTAATAACAATGGTATTACCAGCTGCGAGAGCAGGAGCAAGCTTCCACATGGTAAGCATTAATGGAAAATTCCAGGGAACAATGGCCCCGACAACGCCTACAGGCTCTCTTAAGGTGAAATTAAGCCTGTTATGCGGTGAAGATAATGTATCTCCTTGCACTTTGTTTGCAAGTCCCGCATAAAACTCAAGAACATCAATTGTGGCGGGTATTGCAATATGTTTTGTTTCAGTAATCAGCAATCCGTTGTCATTGGATTCTATTTCCGCGAGGGAGTCTGCGTGTTCTGCCATTTTTTGAGCGAGCTTATATAATAACCGCCCTCTGTCGCTTGGACTCATCTGACGCCAGCTTCCGCCCTCAAAAGTCTGTTTAGCAGCCTGTACTGCGCGATTGACATCCTCTTTTTCTGCTTTTTGGACAATCGCATTTACTTCGCCTGTACTGGGGTTCAGGGATTCAAAGGTCTGTCCTCCGACAGCATTTACCCATCGCCCGCCAATGTATAACTGGTACGTCTTTTTCATCATTCCGCCCCTTTCATCAAATCGCATTTTGAAGAGATTGATATCTTCATGAACTAGTAAATGCAAGAACTATGCCAAGCGGAAACCAGCGTCATAAATGGTTTTTGAAACGGAAGGGGTGTTCCGTTTTATAGCAAAGTGCATCAAAATAGAACAATATAAATTTAAATATTATATTAATTTCGATAATTCAGTATAATAGTCATATGAATACGAATGAAGGAGGCGATTTTTTGACAAATTCAGTCATGCCGGATAGAAACAGTTTAATCCGTGAGTCTTATATTCGTTGTGAAAAAGCAAATTTAAAAAGGACTAGGCCGATTGATCAAAAGCTAACGACTTATGATAAAAATAAGCTGTATCAAGAAAATCAATTGTTTCTAGAATACTCCATTGAAGTATTTGAAGAGCACCTGAGTTTTTATCTTCAGAACACAGGGCATTCTGTCTCTCTTATGGATGCAAATGGGTGGGTTTTATATGTGTATCAGGAACCAGGCTGTACTCAAAAAAATACTGTATCAGAAATCGGTGTGAATTGGAGTGAGTCCTACAGGGGGACGAACGCTGTCGGCATCGTCTTAATAGAAAAAGCACCAGTCATAGTAAAAGGGCCCGAGCATTATTACCCAGAACATTCAACATTTAATTGCGCAGCCAGCCCAATATTTACAAAAAAGGAGGGCTTTAGAGGAGTCGTTAATGTTTATAGGCATTCTGGAGTTTTTGATCCTGTATCATTTTCAATTGCAAAAATGGCTGCCAAACTGATTCAAAACAGATTAGATGAACAATATCAGCAGCAACAATATTCGTATCTAGAGCAAGAACTGGATAAAATATTCGATAAATATCAAGCTCCCATAGTATCTACAAGTCCTTCTCACCGCATTTTGAAAGCAAACCGGGCGGCTAAGCATATCCTCGGTCGCGACTGTGTGGGGGAAGATTTTTTTCCTGATCAGTCCTTAAAAACTGAGACAATCAGCAGTCGTTCTAATCCGAATTGGAAAACAAAAATCTTTTATCAGACAGAGCGAAGCAATCATCAATATACATTCTCCGATATCAAAGGCAGCTGTCCAAAACTGAAAGAACAGGTCTCTCTAGCAAAGAAAGCGGCCGAATTTGATTTGCCCGTGTTAATTTTGGGAGAAAGCGGAACCGGAAAAGAATTGGTTTCACAATCCATTCACTCCATAAGCAGTCGATCAGATAAACCTTTTATAGCGATAAACTGCGCCGCTATTCCTGAAAATCTTGTGGTGAGTGAGATGTTTGGATATAAAAAGGGTGCTTTTACAGGAGCAGACCAAAAAGGGAGTGAAGGGAAGTTTTTGGCTGCAAACGGAGGTACCATCTTCTTAGACGAGATTGGTGATATGACTTTAAGCGCCCAAAGTGTGCTTCTGCGGGTTTTGCAAGAAAAAATGGTTACACCGATCGGCGGCATAAAGCCTATTCACATTGACATCAGAATTATCGCAGCAACACACAAAAATCTCATAGAAGAGATAGAGAAGGGTAAGTTTCGTGCGGATTTATACTATCGGTTAAAAGGTATAACACTAAGATTGCCATCCCTTTCAGAAAGAAGTGATGTATTAGAACTTGCAGAGGAATACTTACAAACAGCCAGCATTTCTAGAAAAGTTCTTTCTGCAGAGGCGAAGAGGAAAATTGAACAGTATCATTGGCCTGGGAATATTAGAGAATTGCATAGTGTCTTGGCTCAAGCTGTTGTTTTATCTGACGGCCATGTTATCGGCAGTAAAGACATTCAAATTGACGTCATGAACAAACCGGAAGAGCGTTTGCCCCTTTCACTTGAGGAATCTGAAAAGAGAGCAATTTCAGATGTATTAAATTATTGTAATTGGAACATACAGAGATCTGCTAAGCTGCTCGGAATCACAAGAAACAGGCTATACAGAAAAATTGAGTTATACGACATAAAAAAAGAGAATTGAGTTTACGATGCGGTTCGCGTACTACTAGCGATCCGCTTTTTTGAATAAAAAAGGCCCATACAACACCACAATAAACAAAAAGCCGCAAACGGGGGTGTGCCATCTTGCAAAATTATGTTCAATCCGTCTATAAACATGATCCGTTTCACCTTTTTTCTGCAGAGCATGTGGTGACGTTAGCAATTATCGCTCTTTTGGCTATACTGTTGTTTCTGTTCCGCGAAGCGGTCAAGAGGCCTAAGGCCAGCCAGTTTTTGCGTTATTTGTTTGTGTTTCTGTTGCTTGGTTCGCAAATCGGTTATCAAATATGGATGATCGCCACGGACAGGTGGTCAATGCGCACTTCATTGCCTCTCCAGCTTAGTGACCTGTCTGTGTATTTGTCGGCCATCATGCTGGTGACCAAAAGCAGGAAGCTGTATGTATTTTTATATTTTGTCGGCATCGGCAGTTCGATCCAGGCGCTTGCCACTCCTGATCTCGGTATGTTTTCATTTCCGCATATTCGATATATCCTCTTTTTTATTTCGCACGGGTCCGTGTTTCTGTCCTGTCTGCTGATGGCGGTAATTGGGACGTACAGACTCAGACAGCGTTCTTTATGGGGGACTGTTCTCATTGTCAATGTGTACGGCGTCTGCATTTATCTGCTTGACCGGTGGCTTGGCGCGAATTATATGTATTTGACGAAAAAACCGGGCGGCTCTTCTCTTTTAGATGTTCTCGGACCTTGGCCGTGGTACATCGCTTCGGCTGAAGCCATAACGGTCGCCAGCTTTTACATCCTTTATTGGCTTTATCACATGTTCAAAAAATGACGCCTTTTTTGCTGTATAACACATTCTGTCCATAAAAATATTGAAGAATGGTGTTTAATTTTCTGAAATCGGGAATGTAATTTGTACAACAAAAAGGGAGATGAATATCATTGAAGAAAGATGAAGTTATGCATATTGTGTCATGCGCAGATGATAATTATGCTCGTCATTTAGGTGGGATGTTCGTTTCTTTATTGACGAATATGGATCAGGAAAGAAAGGTAAAACTATACGTCATTGATGGCGGAATTAAACCTGATAACAAGAAAAGACTGGAAGAAACCACATTGAAATTCGGCGTGCCGATTGAGTTTTTAGAAGTGGATACTAATATGTATGAACATGCGGTAGAGAGCAGCCATATTACAAAAGCAGCGTATTACCGCATTTCGATTCCTGACTTAATTAAGGATGAGAGCATCAAACGAATGATATATGTCGATTGTGATGCGATTATTCTTGAGGATATTTCGAAACTGTGGGACTTGGATATTGCGCCATATACGGTGGCTGCTGTTGAAGATGCGGGGCAGCATGAACGCCTGAAAGAAATGAATGTCACTGATACAGGGAAGTATTTTAATTCAGGTATCATGGTTATTGATTTTGAACCTTGGAGAAAGCAAAACATCACAGAAAAAGTCATCGACTTTATCAATGAAAACCCATCTGAAGACTTTCTCGTGCTGCACGACCAAGATGCACTGAATGCGATCTTATATGATAAGTGGTATGAGCTTCACCCGCGCTGGAACGCTCAAACATACATCATGTTAAAATTGAAAACCCCTCCGACACTGTTAGGGCAGAAGCAATATAATGAAACGAGAGAAAACCCGGCAATCGTGCACTTCTGCGGCGGAGAAAAGCCTTGGAACTCCAATACAAAACATCCGTATCGCGATGAGTATTTCCATTACATGTCCTATACGAAGTGGAATACGATCGGGAACCCGGCCATCAACCAATAAATTCAATATAAAAAACGCTTTTGATCATTTCAAAAGCGTTTTTTTGCCTCAGCGCGCCACTGACCGTTGGTAAAAACGCTGAATATGCATGGCAATATAGCATAATTCTTTTTCAGGAAACTCAAAATCGTATTCCTTCTTCACAAATGTGCCGATGCTTAGGGCACACAGGAAGGCATCCTTAAACTTCTCTTTAATAATGTCGATCATTTCTGCATCTAGCTCATAAATGGATTCGCCCGCTTTGATATGTTGAATCGCAAAGCGGAGATGGGTCACAAGCCGTTCATAAGAGATGGTATCTTCTACAATATTGATTGACAGCTGAGTTTCAATAATCTCGATAATATCACGGATCATCGTTGTAATATCAAGTGTCTGCGTCATGTCACCGGCATTGTTTCTAGCCGTATGGATATGCATGGCGATATTGCCGATTTCATCGTCAGGAATGTGAATCCCCAGTTTCTCTTGAATCAGCGCTCTGGCCCACAAGCCGATCTGGAATTCCTTCGGATAAAGCACTTTGATCTCATTCAGCAGCGGATTTTTGATGACCATTCCATTGCTAAGGCGTTCGATCGCAAAGGAAAGATGGTCTGAAAAAGCGACATGAATACGCTCGTTGATTTTGATGTTCAGCTCTTTTTCGGCATGGGAGATAATTTGCTCAGAGATCTGAATATGGTCTTCTGGCAATGTTTCTAAAATCTCTTCGAACTGCTTATAGTCAGCTGTATCTTTTCTGACAAAGGTTTTCTCTATTTTTGATGGATCGACAATATCATTCTTCTTTTTGTCGAACGCAATTCCTGCGCCTAAGAGAATCTTCTCTTCATTTTGATCCTTTACGACGATAGCATTATGATTTAAGATTCTTTTAATTTTCATAGCTTTTTTGTCCTTTCATCCCCCGTTTTATGAATGAAATCGAATAAATCCAGTTATTCTGTCTCTTCTTTAAACCCGAGAAACAATGTAGCTATAAAAGCAGACCCGGCCGCGATCAAAAAACCGATCATATAATGAACAAAATTAGCGGTCCCGAACGGCAGCACGATTGAAATCATCGGAATGCCTGTCAGTCCGTAGGAATTCGACACGACATGTACCGCAACCACGTATGCTCCGCCAATAGCGCCGCCGATGGCAGCTCCGATAAAGGGACGGATTAGTTTGACATTAACCCCGAATACAATCGGCTCTACAATGCCTAAAAACGCGGTCAGGGAAGCGGGGAGCGCAATTTTCTTCAGACTTGATTGTTTCGTTTTGAAGAAAACAGCAAGCCCCGCTCCGCCTTGGGCCACATTCGCCATCGACCATATCGGCACTAAAAAGTTCACGCCGACATGCGGATCGGAAAGCAGCGTTGCTTCAATCGCATAAAAGCTATGATGCAACCCGGATAGAACGATGGTGGAGTAGATGCCGCCGAACAGAGCTCCGGCAGCAATGCCGGCGTGGTCATAAACATAGACAATCGACTGTGTCATAATTTGGCCGATGATGGACGCGGCGGGGTTCATCATAATCAGCGCGAGGCACCCTGTCACCATGACCGTAATAAAAGGAATGATGACGACATCAAGCGACTTCGGCACAATTGATTTTAATAGCTTCTCAATTTGGCTCATGACATAAACGGAGAGAAGAATTGGTATAATGGAGCCCTGATAGCCCATCATTGGAATATGCAGCCCCCAGATGTCTAAGGAAGCGGGGGTTTTGCTGCCGAGCATAGACGGATCCAACAGATCAGGATGCGTCAGGAGCCCAGCTATGACTGCCCCTAAATATGGGTTGCTGCCAAATTGCCGTGCGGCACTGAAACCGACCAAAATCGGCAGCAAAATAAAAGCTGTGCTGGATACGAGATCGAGCACTTTGATCCATGGACTGTCGGCTGCGAACCAGTGGAACACCTTAATCATTCCGATCAATCCCATAAGCAGGCCGCTTGCTGTGATTGCCGGGATAATCGGCACAAAAATATCGGATATTGTTTTCGCAAATACTGCGACAGGGCTCAGCTTCCGGCTGGCCTTTTTCTGTTGAACAGGCTTTTCAGAAGGCGCGGCCTCCCACACGTGAACGACTTCTTTATATACTTTATTGACGACGCCTGCTCCGAAGATAATCTGGAATAATCCATATCGGAAAAAGGTACCTTGTACACCTTGCAGATTTTCAATGGCATGTATATCGATTTTCGTCTCGTCTTTTACCTCAAAACGAAGACGGGTCGTACAATGGCTGATGCTGATAATATTGCTTTTACCTCCTGCGAGGAGCAATAATTCTTTTGCAATCTCTTTTTGCAAGCAATCAAAACCTCCTTTGCTGAAGAAAAGTCGGCTTGTTCATCGTATCAAATGAAAAGTTGTCAATCAAAATGAAAAAAGTGAGAAATACCGTTTGAAAATGGCAAAAACGTGCAGGGACAACAAAAAATGCCCGCGTCGGTGACGGAGCATGAGAATAGGGATTGTCCATGGCGCCGTTATGAGCCCAACACGAAAAGAAGAGTTAAAATGCCCTGCTTTTTAAGGCACTAATACTCCCTTTGCATCATGGGTCTTGCCTGCCTGCCAGTCACAATCCCTCCATATGTGGTGATAACTGTAATAACGTTCATTTTATGCTGTTCATGGCCTGATAGCAATAGTAGGAAAAGCCTGTGAACTGAATGGGAAAAAGGTTGTGCATGCTGTTATTGGAATGGAAAAAGCCTGTAAGGCCCAGAATACAAGTCTTACAGGTTATTTGGTTACTTTTTCGGTTTGACGGCATTCAGCCGTTTTTGCAGCTTTGTTTTTTCATTGGATGCTTGTAATTGATTCACTGCAGACTGAGCGGATGACTTTGACTTTTTTGTTTTGTCTTTTTCCGCTTTTTTCACTTTTGCTTTGGCAGATTCGACTTTTTTTGCTTCGGCTGCCGCCACTTTTTTCTTCACTTTATCTATCCGTTTTTGCAATGCCGTTTTGTCCTTGCCTGATTGAAGCTGATTGATTGCTGATTGTGCTTTTGCGGCATTTGCATCAGTCGATTTCTTTTCAGCTGCAGATACGGATTGCTGAGCTGTTTTCAAATTGGTGTTTTTCACTTTGCTAAGGCGTTTCTGCAACGATGTTTTTTCTGAACCTGCCGGCAGCTTGCTGACTGCTGATTGTGCGCTGTCGACATCTGTTTTCTTTTTGCTTTTTTCCGCTTTCGCTACTTTCTCTTTCGCTTGCTTTGATGCGATGTAGCGTTTTACTTGGTCTAAGCGTTTTTGCAGGTTCTTTTTGTCTGTTCCGTTCGGCAGCTTGTTAACGGCAGCTTGTACTGTATCAACAGTTTGCTTTGTTTTATACTTTTCTGCCTTTGCGGCTTTGTCTTTCGCATCTTTTACATTTTTGTAAGACTGTACTTTATCCAGTCTTGTTTTCAGGGCTGTTTTGGCGTCAGAATCTGGCAGCTGGCTGACGAGTTCTCTCGCTTTATCGATATCTGTTTGTGTTTTTGTTTGTTCTGCTTTTTTCACGGCTTTCTCTGCTGTCACGTACGCTGAATCTGTTGCCTGCGCTTTATACTGGATGAAGCCGTAGCCGAATTGCTGGTCGCGGCCTTTGTTTCCGAGATCAACGATATGGTTCAGCATTTCGGCGCGAAGCTGCACGTTTGTCTCGGCAGGATCCCGCTGTTTTAACAAAGCAAACATGGCAGCGGCGTGTGGTGTCGCTTGGGAGGTTCCGCTTCCAGTTGCATAATATTGGTTTAAATATGTACTCGTGATGTTCGTTCCCGGCGCTGAAAATTCAACTTCATCTCCAGTTGTTGAGAAGGAGGCAAGCTGATTCTTTTCGTTTGTCGCCGAAACAGCAACGACACTGCTGTATGCCGCCGGATAGTTCACAGGCTTGCCGTTCCCGTCGTTACCGCTTGCGGCAACGAGCAGAATGCCTTGTTCATCTGCTTTGTCCACGGCGTCATGAAGGGTTTTGCTGTCTGACGTCGTGCCAAGGCTCATATTGACGATGTCCATCCCGTGGGTGATTGACCAGTCAATTCCTTGGAGAAGGCTTTGAAGATCCCCCGAGCCGTTCTGATCAAGCGCTTTAACCGCGTATACTTGTGCTTCCGGTGCGATGCCGTCAATTCCGTAGCCGTTATGCTTGGCTCCGATAATCCCTGCGACATGTGTTCCGTGGCCGTTATCATCTTTGTAAGAAGAGGTATAACTGACAGCTGAATACCCGCCGGCAATCGACAGGTCATCGTGGGGGGAGATCCCGCTGTCAATGACTGCGATTTTGACATTTTTGCCTGTCAGTCCTGCCTTCCAAGCCTGTTTTACCTGAATGGGCTCAAGGTTCCATTGCTCAAGGTTGTCAGAGGTGTCAGTGCCGTCTGACAGCACGTTGAAATCCGTCCTGCCTGCTGCGGTGAATGTGACATTGTTCTCCACATACAAAATATCAGGATCCTGTTTTAAATCTTTCACTGTCTCCTGATTTGCCGTGACCGCTACCGCCGGAAGATGCGTATACTGCTGTTCAACCTCAGCATCGCTGTCCAGAACGGTTTCCTTTCCAGCCTTGTTTTTATAAACCACAATAACCTCTTTTTCGCTGCTGTTTTTCGCATGTGCGAGAGGGCCTATGACGAGAAAACTGAAAAACAGAGTGACTGATACAACAAGCTTACATGACATGTTTTTCATGATTCATCTCCTTTTTTCTATGATGTTTGATATATATATCGGAGAAAAAAGAGAGTTTGACAGTAAGGAGGAAACAATTTTTCATGGACTGGATTGTTCAGCAGCATGCAGATTTTTTCCGCAGGAAGAGGAAATTTTCCAAATGAATTTGTAAGCGTTTTCAAAATAAGATAAAGAAAACATTGCGAAGGTTGTTTACAAAGCAATGAAAAAGGGGGCTTTTTCAGATGAGCGCATTCACTCGGGTGATGGAAGAAAAAATCATGCCTGGGAAAATTGCCGGGCAGCGGCATCTCAGCGCTTTGCGTGACGGAATTATCCTAACCATGCCGCTGATTATTATCGGGTCTGTCTTTTTGATTTTAACGAGCCTGCCGATTCCCGGTTATGCTGATTTCATGACGAGTGTGTTTGGAAAAGAGTGGGCGGATAAGCTCGGTTATCCAGTTAATGCTTCATTTGATATTATGGCGATGATCGCCGCTTTTGGAATCGCCTATCGTCTTGCGGAAAGCTATGGTGTCGATGCCCTTTCTGCCGGAGCGATATCAATTGCCGCATTTCTATTGGCCACGCCGTTTGAGGTGCCGTTTACGCCGGATGGCTCCACGGAATCCATTTTGGTTGGTGGCGGTATCCCGATTACACTGCTTGGCAGCAAAGGTTTATTTGTCGCGATGCTGATCGCTTTGTTTTCAACTGAAATATATCGGTATATTATTCAAAAAAATATCGTCTTCAAAATGCCAGACGGCGTGCCGCCGGCGGTAAGCAAATCATTTGTCGCGCTAATTCCCGGCTTTATCATTGTGTTTCTCGTGTGGCTGGCACGTCTTCTGATTGAAATGACGCCTTTTCAGAGCCTGCACAATGTCGTAGGAGACCTCCTTGGCACACCGCTTTCCATTCTTGGCGGCAGTCTTGGCGGGAGCCTGATTGCTGAATTTGTGCAGATGCTGCTTTGGTCGTGCGGGATTCACGGAGCTTCAATTATTGGCGGAATTATGGCGCCGATTTGGTATGGCGCGATGGATGCCAACCGTCTCGCGTTCCAAGCAGGAGAGGCGCTGCCGAGTATTTTTACAACCCAGTTTTTTCAAATTTGGATTAATGTCGGCGGAAGCGGAGCGACGTTGGCACTTGTCCTGACGATGCTTGTGCGTTCCCGGAGCAAACAATTGAAGCAGCTTGGCCGGCTGGGGATTGGGCCTGCACTATTTAATATCAACGAGCCGATCATTTTCGGCATGCCGATTGTCATGAACCCGCTCCTCATCGTTCCATTCATCATCGCACCACTCCTCACAATTACCGCAACTTATATCGGAATGAGCACCGGACTGGTGGCAAGGCCAGCGGGAATCGCCGTGCCATGGACGATGCCGCCTCTCATATCAGGCTACCTGGCGACAGGCGGAAAGGTATCGGGCGCCGTTATGCAGCTGGTGAATCTTGTAATCACCTGTGCTATCTACTATCCGTTTTTCAGGATATGGGACCATCAAAAATGGCGGGAAGAGAGTGCGGTTGAATCTTGAGATCAGTGTTTTGTTAAAGCTAATCAGTCTGTTATAGGGATGATTAGCTTCTTTTAATCAAAAGTGAATGTTAAATATGTAAAGGGGGATGCGGGATGCTAGAATACATATAGATAAAAAAGAACGTACATCACAAAATGTACGTTCTTTATTTTTACCGCTGAAAGAACTCAATCCACTCGCCGTCAGGGCCTTCGATATAAAAGTAGCGGTACCCGTTAGGAAGTGTTGTGATCTCTTCGTCGATAAATTTCGCGTTCATTCTTTCCGCTTTTGTATATTCAGCCGCGATTGTCATCCGTCAGCAGGGCAATGTGGTGCACTTTTCCTTCGGTGGGAAGCTCGCTGCTGTAGCCTTGAATCAGTTCGATCTCTGTTTCCGGTCCGTCTACAAAGCCAAGAAAAGCAAGCTCGATGACACCGTTCGTATGTGTGATGCGATCCTTCAATTTCATGCCGAGAACCTCTTCATAAAATGTGATGGACGCGTTGATATCCCTTACCATAATGCCTGTATGATCAATTCGTTTTGCCATGCTGCTCCTCCTCGTAACTCTTATTTGTCTATCGTAGAAAAACCTTTCCTTTCTGTCAATGCAGACAACTTGGCGTTTTGTGGTACGATAAGAGAAAGCATACGGAAAGAGGACGAACAAATATGAAGCTACTTACCATAAATAAAGCACATGCTGCAAAAATCAAAAAAGGCTATCCGCTCATTGATAAGGAAGCTCTCGCAGGGAGTGCGGGGCACGTGAAAGAAGGAGACCTCATTGATATCGTGTCAGAGAGCGGCGAGTTTCTTGCGCGAGGTTATTACGGTCTACAAAACAAAGGGGTCGGCTGGACGCTTACCCGCAATAAACAAGAACAGATTGACCAAGCATTTTTTCTCAGCAAATTATCAAAAGCGGCCCAAGGGCGCACCGAGCTATTCGCTTCCCAAGATACAACGGCATTCCGCCTGTTCAATGGTGAGGGAGACGGCGTCGGCGGCGTCACGATTGACTATTATGGCGGCTACCTGCTGATTCAATGGTACAGCAAAGGCATTTACACCTTTAAAGACATGCTGATTTCCGCTTTGGATGAGCTGGAGCTTGATTATAAAGCGATTTACGAGAAAAAACGCTTCGATACGGCTGGACAATACGTTGAAGATGATGACTTCGTGAAAGGGAAAAGAGGCGAGTTCCCGATCATCATTCAGGAAAATGGCATTCAATACGCGGTGGATCTGAATGAAGGCGCCATGACGGGCATCTTTTTGGATCAGAGACATGTGCGCAAGGCGATCAGAGACCGCTATGCAAAAGGAAAAACAGTGTTAAATACGTTTTCTTATACAGGAGCATTTTCCGTGGCAGCGGCGCTTGGCGGAGCGGAGAAAACAACAAGCGTGGACGTGGCAAACCGGAGCATGGCCAAAACGATCGAGCAATTCAGTGTGAACAAGCTTGATTACGAGGCACACGACATTAAGGTAATGGATGTGTTTAACTATTTTTCTTACGCGGCGAAAAAGGATCTGCGTTTTGATCTCATTATTCTTGATCCGCCTTCCTTTGCACGCACAAAAAAACGTACTTTCAGCGCGGCCAAGGATTATAAAAACCTGCTGAAGGAAACGATCGCCATTACAGCTGACAAGGGCATCATCGTTGCTTCCACAAACAGCAGCGCCTTCGGCATGAAGAAATTCAAAGGCTTTATCGATGCCGCCTTTAAAGAAACAAATGAACGTTACACGATCATTGAGGAATTTACGCTGCCGGAGGATTTCAAAACGATTTCACCGTTTCCTGAAGGCAACTACCTAAAAGTGGTCTTTCTGCAGAAAAAATAAAGCGAAAAGCTGCCCTGTGTTCAGGAGCAGCTTTTTCTATGTAGAAATGATTTTCTGGACGCGGCCGATGCGGCCATCTTCAAGCCGGACTTTAATGCCGTGCGGATGAAAGCTTGATTTCGTCAAAATATCTTTCACTGTCCCTCTCGTCAGTTTTCCTGTTTTTTGATCTGCTTTCAATACAATATCCACCTGTAATCCTTTCGAAATGCTGCTTCGCTCTTGCCCGTTCATAGCGCTCATCCTTTCTTTTTTTCATTATAGTCATTATGGTTTAAAAGTAACAGCCGGCTGCTGAAGTATATTTTTGTTTTTTTCTGCCTTCATTAAATAGAATGTCAGCCCAAAGCCTGCTATGCTCAGCATGCCAAATAGCAAGTAGACTGCGAAGATGGACACGTAGTCAAAAATGTACCCGCCCGCAAATGTACAGAACCAGTTGCCGAATCCATTGCCGATGGCCGCGTACATGGTCAGCGCCGTTGCTTCAACGTGGCTAGGAGTAATCTTTTTTACGTATTGAAGCGCCGCTGGGATAAATAAACCGATGGCCACTCCCTGAAGAAAGACCGTCGCATAAATGATCCATAATGAAGGCGCTGTGAAATAGAGCGCCCATCTGAATAATGAGACCCCGCCTGACAGCATAATGACGTTTAAAAGCCCCATTTTATCTATAAATGTTTGGGCGAATCGCATAAATGGAATCTCTGAAATGACGCCGATGAAAAATAAAATGCCGATAGCGGAAAGTGACGCGCCGCTTTTGTCCAGAAAAAGACTGAAATACGTATTGTTCGCTAAGTTTGGAGCAAATGTCGTAAAAGTGATGATCATAAAGATGAGGAACGTTTTGTTGCTGATCAGCTCCCGGAATCCTTTGCGGATATTGACCTTTGTTTTTGTTTTCTGCTGACCGGGCATTTGTGAGGCCAATATGGCGGCCATGCACAGAAAGGCACAGCCAAAGAAAAAAATGACGTGAATGGGGTACAGCCGATTCGTAAGCTGTCCCATGACAAACACCGCAACGCCGAAGCCGAGAGAACCAAATAGGCGGATTCCGCCGTAGTTGCCGTTTGTTTCTTGTGTGTACCTTAGTGAAATGCTGTCCGATAATGGAATAATCGTGCTTTGAAAGGCTGCAAAACATGCTGCAATCAGAATAAACAGAGGAAAGCCATCAAATACAATATAGCCTAATCCCATGATACCTGTGATTGATGTGCAAACCGCCAGCAGGCTTTTCGTTTTTTGCGTATAGTCGCTCAGCATGCCCCAAAACGGCTGAAAGAAAATCATCACAATCGGGCCGAGTGACATGATCAAGCCGACCTGTGATCCGCTTAAATGCTGTTCTTTCGTTAAATACATACTAAGTAAGGGAATAATGCTGCCCGTGCCAAGAAAAGCAAATAAATAAAATCCTTTTAACGCGGCGTAATGCCGTTTCACCTGCAAGTTGTGCATGGGGTGCCTCCTTCGGTATCCACAATTACATTATATTGGAATCCGCCAGCTTTTCAATAAGGGGAAGCACATAAAAAAAACTGCCCTTGATAGGACAGTTTTTCTTACATAAATGAAAGCAAAAAAGGCGCCGCGCAAAGCGTCATAATCGCAGCTAAGATCATCGATACGCTGGAAATCGTGCCGGACACAGAGCTGAGCTCAAATGCTTTTGACGTTCCCGCTCCGTGCGCGCTGGTGCCGAGCAGCACGCCCCGCGCAATTTCGTTATCAATGCGGAAATAGCGGATCACCATCGGCCCGATCATTGTGCCTAACAAAGCGGTCAAAATCACAAACACGGCTGTGACGGCAGGCATTCCGCCGATCATTTCTGATACGTTCATAGCGATCGGTGTTGTCACTGATCTCGGGACGAGGCTGTCGATTAAGCCGGTGCCGAGGTGAAACCATTTCGCAATAAGAGCGGTTGAAATAATCGCGATACATGAACCGACGGCCACGTTCAAAATAATTTCCAAGGCGTATTTCTTTAAAACAGGGAAATATTTATAAAGCGGGATCGCGAATGCCACGGTGGCCGGCTGAAGCATATCGGTCAGCAATCCGCCGCCGAGATTATAGGACTCGTACGGGACATTCACCAGCAGCAGCAGACCGACTAACACAGCGGGCGTCACCAATAGCGGCGACGTATAGACACGCGGAAAGCGTTGATATACCTTTTTTGCTCCTACATACACCAAAACCGTTAAAAACAAACTTACAATTCCGATGAACACGTATGTTTTTTCTCCTTTCTTTTTGCAATGATTTGTGTAAGCGTTCCTGTAGACACCATCACGACAAACGTGCTGATGATGACAACAAGCAGAATGCTGACACCAAATTTCGACATAATGTCTCCGTATTCAATCACTCCGACGGCAGACGGGATAAAAAATAAAAGCAGCTCCCCGAGAAGCCACGCAGCGCCAAGCTCTATCCATTCAAGCTTGATGATGTTAAAGTGTAATAATGTGAAGAGTATCACAATCCCAATTATACTGCCGGGAATATTTATATGAAGAAGGGCTGTCACCCAATTAATCAGCCGAGCAAATATAAATAACAGAGCGATTTGAATAACGGTTAGCAACAGTTTTTTCATATTGATGCCTCCCTTATATTCATATTGTACATAAGGTTTCTCTATAGGTAAAATATATATAAAGAATAATAAGTATTCCTTTTGTCTATAGAAAGAGGTGAAGCAGATGGATATCCGCCATTTAACATATTTCTTGGAAGTCGCCCGTTTAAAAAGCTTTACGAAGGCTTCCCAATCCCTTTATGTTTCTCAGCCGACGATATCAAAAATGATCAGAAATTTAGAAGAAGAACTCGGAATTGAACTATTTTACCGAAACGGCAGGCAGGTGGATCTGACTGATGCCGGCCAGAGCATGTATGTGCAGGCGCAAGAAATTATTAAATCATTTCAAAACCTGACGTCAGAATTAAATGATATTATGGAGGTCAAGAAAGGGCACGTACGGATTGGACTGCCGCCGATGATCGGATCGGGATTTTTCCCTAGAGTGCTCGGCGATTTCCGTGAAAACTATCCGAATATCACCTTTCAGCTAGTCGAAGACGGTTCTATAAAAGTCCAAGAAGGTGTCGGGGACGGTTCACTTGATATCGGCGTCGTCGTTCTTCCTGCAAACGAAGACATCTTTCATTCGTTTACAATCGTAAAAGAAACCTTAATGCTTGTCGTTCACCCTTCCCACCGGCTGGCAGACGAAAAAGAGTGCATGCTGCGTGAATTGAAGGACGAGCCTTTTATTTTCTTCAGGGAGGACTTTGTCCTGCACAATCGAATTATGACGGAATGTATCAAAGCTGGATTCCGGCCTCATATCATTTATGAAACCTCACAATGGGATTTTATCAGTGAGATGGTGTCAGCCAACCTTGGAATCGGGCTATTGCCGGAACGAATCTGCCGCGGACTTGACCCGGAAAAAGTGAAAGTCATTCCGCTTGTCGATCCGGTCATCCCTTGGCACCTCGCCATTATTTGGAGAAAGGATCGCTACTTGTCCTTTGCAGCCAGAGCCTGGCTCGAACATACGAAATCGTATTTATGGAACCCGAAAAAAGAGAGTAAAGGATGATGCAAACATGGATGCACAATCAGCAGCAAAACGTCTTACTGCTGTCCGCCAGCATAGCCCTCTGGTGCACAGCATAACCAATAACGTCGTAACGAATTTTACAGCAAACGGCCTGCTCGCCCTCGGCGCATCACCTGTTATGGCGTACGCGAAAGAAGAGGTCGCCGACATGGCGAAGATTGCAGGTGCACTTGTTTTAAATATCGGAACGCTGAGCAAGGAAACAGTTGAAGCGATGATCATAGCGGGGAAGTCAGCCAATGAACATGGTGTTCCTGTCATTTTTGATCCTGTAGGAGCCGGAGCAACACCGTTCCGTACTCAATCTGCGCGTGACATCATTCGTGAGGTGCGCCTCTCCGCGATCAGAGGAAATGCTGCGGAAATTGCCCATACCGTCGGTGTGACCGATTGGCTGATCAAAGGTGTTGATGCGGGAGAAGACGGAGGAGACATCATCCGGCTGGCCCAGCAGGCAGCACAAGAGCTAAACACAGTCATTGCCATTACCGGCGAAGTGGATGTGATTGCCGACACGTCAAACGTATATACCCTTCATAACGGCCACAAGCTGCTGACGAAAGTGACAGGCGCCGGATGCCTGCTGACTTCTATTGTCGGTGCGTTTTGCGCTGTGGAAGAAAATCCTATGTTTGCGGCTATCGCTGCCATTTCTTCGTATGGAGTCGCGGCTCAGCTTGCCGCACAGCAGACAGCTGAAAAAGGTCCGGGAAGCTTTCAAATTGAATTGCTGAACAAGCTTTCAACTGTTACTGAACAAGACGTCCAAGAACTGGCGACAATAGAAAGGGTGACTGTCTCATGACACGTATTTCTCGGGAAATGATGAAAGAGTTATTATCTGTTTACTTCATAATGGGGTCAAACAATACGAAAGCCGATCCTGTCACGGTCGTACAAAAAGCGTTAAAAGGCGGCGCCACTCTGTACCAGTTTCGTGAAAAGGGCGGGGATTCGCTGACAGGAGAGGCGCGGATTGAATTTGCTAAAAACGTGCAGGAAGCCTGCCGTGAAGCCGGTATTCCTTTCATTGTCAATGATGATGTAGAGTTGGCTCTGAGACTGAAGGCTGACGGTATCCATATCGGCCAGGAAGACGCCAACGCAAAAGAAGTAAGAGACGCTATAGGTGATATGATCCTTGGCGTTTCCACCCATACAATGTCTGAGGTGAAGCAAGCCGAAGAAGATGGCGCGGATTATGTCGGACTCGGGCCAATCTACCCGACAGAAACGAAAAAGGATACGAGGGCTGTACAAGGTGTATCTCTCATCGAAGCGATCCGCCGCCAAGGCATCGACATTCCAATTGTGGGCATCGGTGGCATCGCAATCGAAAATGCCGCACCGGTTATCCAAGCGGGGGCCGACGGTGTCAGTATGATCAGCGCCATTAGTCAGGCGGAGGATCCAGAGGATGCCGCACGCAAGTTTTATGAAGATATTCAAACGTATAAAAAGGGCAAATAAGTGTGATCCCATCTGAAGGCTGTCCTATAAAGGACAGCTCAGACTGTTGACAAAAATAGGTCGGATCTTTATGATCCGACCTCAGCGTGTCGACTAAGTCACAAAAAGTGGCTTCATTGACACGCTGAAGCTCTCTATACAAGAGAGCTTTTTTACTTCTACTCCTGTTCCATATGAATGCCAGTATGTGCCTTCACCTGTATTTCCGCAAACGTCTCTTCATCAACTGTTTTATTTGAGGACAGCACCGTTCCGAGCCATGCACCGAGGAAGCCGAGCGGGATGGAAATAATGCCCG
The DNA here is from genome assembly GCF_026796395.1 of Bacillus sp. T17B1. Lineage (NCBI taxonomy): Bacteria > Bacillati > Bacillota > Bacilli > Caryophanales > Bacillaceae > Bacillus > Bacillus sp. T17B1. The sequence goes on along the minus strand of NZ_JALAYA010000014.1, from coordinate 67,055 downwards.
GATTAGAAAGTGGAATGAGCGGATCGCCGATAAATATAGCACCTCCGGACGGGTCCCACACACTCGGGCTCATCGATACAAGCACAAGCGCGCTGAACAGGCCTGTCAGGCTGCCCCACAAAGCGCCTGTAGCATTGAATTTCTTCCAGAAGACCGTAAACACAATCAACGGGAGGTTTGCACTGGCCGCCACCGCAAATGCAAGTGCGACAAGAAATGCGACATTTAAGGATTGTGCAAAAATCGCTAGGAGAATTGAGAGGACTGACACGGCGACAGAAGCCCATCTGGCCGCTTTCATCTGTTCTTTTTCAGTTGCTTCTCCTTTTCTAATAATCTGGCTGTAGATATCATGGGCAAATGCTGAAGCGGCAGATAGCACCAAGCCTGTCACCACTGCCAAAATCGTGGCAAAGGCGATGGCTGATACAAACGCGAACAGGAAATCTCCCCCGAGCGCTTTCGCTAGGAGCGGAGCCGCCATATTTCCCGCTTGATCAGCCGCCGTAATCGCGTCAGAACCGACAAACGCAGCGGCGCCAAAGCCGAGAAACACCGTCATAATATAAAACACACCGATAATCCATGTCGCTGACACAACAGATGTCCGGGCTGTCTTGGCATCCTTAACGGTATAGAATCGGATCAGAATATGCGGAAGCCCGGCAGTTCCCAGCACGAGTGCCAAGTTTAACGACAAGGTCTCAAGCGGCACCTTGTATTTATTTCCGGGGTTTAAGAAATCAGCGCCAAGCGGAGTGGCCGTTTTCATCTGCTCAAACATGGTATTAAGGTTAAAGCCGAATTTCGAAAACACGATGATAGAAATCACGAGTGTGCCGGCCATCAGTAGAACAGCTTTAATGATTTGAACCCAGCTTGTCGCGATCATGCCGCCAAACACGACATAAATGGTCATCAGCACCCCGACGATGAGAACCGCCACGGTATAATCCAGCCCAAGCAGCAGTTTGATCAGCGCACCTGCCCCCACGAGCTGGGCGATCATATAAAAAGTAGAGATGGCGATGGTATTGAGTGCCGCGACGCCGCGGATTTTCTTTTCTTTAAATCGAGCCGCAATCATGTCTGCCATCGTGTACTTCCCAAGATTCCGAAGCGGTTCCGCCACGATGTACAAGACAACGAGATAAGCCACCAGAAAACCGATGCTGTAAAAGAATCCGTCAAATCCATATAACGCAATCATTCCGGCAATACCCAGAAACGAGGCTGCAGACATGTAGTCGCCGGCAATTGCCAGTCCATTCTGAACACCGGTGAGCCCGCCGCCCGCCGTATAAAACTCACTCGTCGTTTTCGTCTTCCTCGCGGCAAAATATGTGATGACAAGCGTCAGGCTGACAATTGCTAAAAATAATAGAAAAGCAGTCATATTCATGTCTGTTCACCCTTCAGATCTTCATTTAAAGCGCTTACATAACGATCGAAATGAGCCGCCCTCCGGGAATACACCGTACTCAGGATCCAGGTCATGGCGAATTGGGCGATGGCAAACAGCCAAGCCCATGAAATAGCTCCAATGGCCGGTGCATTCAAAAAGGTGAAATAAGACGTCAAAACAGGAAGTGAAAAATAAAAGACAAGAAAGAAAATCGCAGAAGGAACAATAAAAGCGCGTTTCTGCTTTAAGAAAGCTTGAAAAGACGGCGTTGCAGCAATCTGTTTGTAATCAGCTTTGTACATGGCCTTCCTCCTTTTATTCGCTAAACGTAAGCAAAAAGGTACACCAATAAGTATGTACTGAAAGTCTGATTTATGCTGAATGACCTCTGGAGAATGAAAAGAGAAGGACGACTTAAAGAGGTGAACATAGCGGCATAAAGACAGGCGAAGGTTTTCCAGCTCGGCCGTGTATAAACGCGTTTGCTTTCAAAACCTCACCGAAAAGCAGTTTGTTCTCAGCAAAGCTGCAGTTTACCAGAGCCCGGTTAATAGATGTCCGCATCACCTCTTTATGACGATGCATGTGCCAAGAGGTGATCGCATCACCGGCTGTCTGTCTTATGTTAGCTGACACACCGTTTGTCCTCAAGCTCGGCATAGCAATCGCTTTCGAATAGAGGATATGGTGAAAACTCAGATCAGATGATAGAAAAGCCAGAGGTAATAGATCCGCCTGTTCGGATTAGTCTTGGCGGACGGTTTTTTTGTGATTATTTTTTCTCAATGCTGACTCAGATTCTAAAAACTGCCTCACATCACGAATGCCTAACCCAATGGATCTAGCTTCTTGTATTAACATATGCCAATCTTTGTCCAAATCTTTTTTAACTTGAGTTTTCATAGTAACCTCCAATTGTATAAAATGTTTTCCTGCAACATGCGGGCAATAAAGACGAGCCGACGCGATGATGAGGCGAGTACAACAAATTTCACACATAGTTGCTCGGTGTTCACAAACTGAAGGAAAAACCACCTACCTATTTCCTAAAAAAAAAGACTAATATAGCCAATGAATCTTATTTATAATAATAAACAATTAAATACTGACTGGATAGTATGTAAATGAAAATAAATCATTCAGCCTATTAAAAATGACCTCAGGGGAACCGAATAGTACTAGCTTTCAAAGAAATAAATACCGCTAAAGATTGATCCATTGTAAGATAAGGGTAATCATTTTCCTGGAGAAAAATATGAAAAAAAACAAATTTCAAATAAAAAGAGAAGCAACATTTGAAAGTTTTATAGACGCTGGCTTAAATTTGTTGATTGACCGAGCGTATGATCCGGTTTCTATAGAGGATATCAGCAGGGCAGCCGGGTACAGCAAAGGAGCGTTTTATGTTCATTTTGTCAGTAAGGATGATTTTCTGCAGCAACTTTTCGAAAGACGGCAGATGAAAAAAGAGATCATCATCGGGTATCTTGATCAAATGGAACAGGTCTCAGTGAAACCGCTGACATTGGACGAGGCTGCAAAACATGCAGCTGAGCTGCTTTATTCCTATTATATAAATAAGCCGTCGTGGGAGATTACCTCATTTGCCATGAATATGCCAACATACAAAGTCCTTCAGAAATGTAAGGCCTATGTCGGGCTATACGAATTGTGGGTGGAAGAAAATGCGTTATATATTAAGTGGCTGAGGGAGAGAAACCTGATTGACGCCTGTATTGATCCGGAATATACGGCTAAAATAATATGTGCAGTGCTCGACGGAATCATCAAACAATCGTATGTATTGGGTCAGCCCGCCACATTCCGCAGCTTTTTAGACGCATTCTCTGTTTTTTTTACTCTGGACAGTGAGCACGTGAGCCCAAGAATTTTGAAAAGTTTTTCAGAAAGCGAGGAACATCAGTGAAGTATAGAGAAATGATTATGTATATCATAATGGGGGTTTTCACAACAATTGTAAACATCGCCAGCTTTTATATATTGGTAGAGATCATGAATATGGATTACAAAGCCGCTACTGTCGCCGCTTGGATATTGTCCGTGCTGTTTGCTTACATAACAAATAAATTATATGTATTTCAGCAAAAAACACATGACCTGCAGAGTCTGATAAAAGAGATCACTGCCTTTTTCAGCGTACGGGTCCTGTCTCTCGGCATAGATCTAGGCATGATGATCATTCTTGTCGGCCAGTTCAATACAAATGAAACCTTGGCCAAAATACTAGACAACGCGGTTATTGTTGTCGTTAATTATGTCGCAAGCAAATGGCTCGTCTTTAAAAAAACAAAAGAAGAAGGGGTATAACAGGGGACAGCAGCGTATGATCTACAGTTTTCAATGAAGAAATAAGGGGAAATAAAAAAATAAAACAATGAAAGGTGAGCGCACATGCGGGAAGAGCTAAAGGGAATATTTGCAAGTGTATTCGGAGAAAAAGAGGAGTTGCGGTTTTTTTTCGCACCTGGAAGAGTGAATCTGATTGGAGAACATACAGATTATAACGGCGGGCATGTGTTTCCGTGCGCGCTGACAATGGGTACATATGCTGCTGTTGCAGAAAGAAACGACGGGGTTGTCCGGATGTATTCAGACAACTTTAAAGACGCAGGGATCAAGGAATGCAGCCTAGACGATATCCGCTATCAAAAAGAAGATGATTGGGCGAACTATCCGAAAGGCGTCATGTATGAATTTCAGCAAAGGGGCTATTCAGTTCCCCATGGCTTTGACATTGTGTTTTCAGGGAATATTCCAAACGGAGCGGGACTGTCGTCATCCGCTTCTATTGAATTGCTGATGGGAGTCGTACTCCAAAGCTATTTTCATCCTGAAGTGGATGCGCTTGAGCTTGTAAAAATGGCTCAGCATGCGGAAAACACATTTATCGGTGTCAATTGCGGGATTATGGACCAATTTGCAATCGGAATGGGGAAAAAACACCATGCGATGCTGCTGAACTGTGACACGCTGGACTATGAATATAGCAAACTCGATGTCTCAGGCCTGGCGCTGGTTATCGCGAACACGAACAAAAAAAGGACATTGGCAGACTCAAGCTATAATACGAGACGCCAAGAGTGCCATGACGCCTTGCTTGACCTGCAAAAAGCACTTGATATTGCCTCCCTGGGCGACATCAAGCCCTCTGATTTCGACGAGCATTCCAGCTTAATTCAAACTGAAACGAACAGACGCCGGGCAAAGCACGCTGTATACGAAAATCACCGTGCTATCAAGACGGCTCATATGTTCAAGGAAAATAATGTAGATGAAATCGGGCGATTAATGAAGGAGTCGCACCTTTCACTGAAGGATGATTATGAAGTGACATGTCCTGAACTTGATGAGCTTGTGTTTGCGGCGTGGGACCACGAAGGTGTGATTGGCTCAAGAATGACGGGAGCGGGCTTCGGCGGCTGCACCATCAGCATTGTAAAAGATGCGTTTGTTGATGATTTTATCCAAAAGGTTGGAGACAGATATCAAGAAAAAACAGGGCTCAAAGCGGAATTTTATGTCGCTGATATTGGAGAGGGAGCGAGAGAGCTAAAGGGGGAATGACACATGAGTATTAGTGAACATCTGGAACAGCTGCTGGAGTATGGACTGGAACGAAAACTCATTTCGATTTGGGATCGGGAGTATACGAGAAACCGCCTTTATGAAGCGTTGGGCATTAAACATCCCGAGCCGGTCTCTCACACTAGCATCAAGCAGGCACAAAGCCTGCCGGACTTGCTTGCTCCTATTTACAAATGGGCTGCGGAAACCGGCCGGATGGAAGCGGATACAGACACATACCGTGACTTGCTCAGCGCAAAGCTGATGGGATGTTTTGTACCTGCTCCGTCCGAGGTCATACGCAAGTTTGAAGAAACAAAAGCATTATACGGCCCAAAACAGGCTACAAAGGAATTCTATCAATATTCGGAGGATGTCTATTATATCCGGTCTGACAGGATCGCCAAAAATGTTCATTGGACGGTGCCAACCGAATATGGCGAGTTGGAAATGACTATTAATCTATCAAAGCCCGAAAAGGATCCGAAAGCGATTGCAGCTGCAAAAGAGCAGGCGCAGACAAATTACCCGATGTGTTTGCTGTGTAAAGAAAATGTCGGGTTTGAGGGAAGCGTGAAGCATCCAGCCCGCCAAAATCACAGAATCATTCCAGTCATCCTTAAAGACGAAAAATGGTATTTGCAGTTTTCGCCATATGTCTATTATCCGGAACATTGTATTGTCTTAAAGGGTGAGCATGAACCGATGGAGATCAGCAGAAAAACATTTGAAAGGCTGCTGTCATTTCTCGGGCAATATCCGCACTACTTTATTGGTTCAAACGCAGATCTGCCGATTGTCGGCGGCAGCATCCTAAGCCATGACCATTTCCAAGGCGGGGCACACGATTTTCCGATGGCGCAAGCAAAAGCAGAAGACGTTTATGAATTAAATGATTATCCCGGCGTGTCGCTGGGCTTAGTGAAGTGGCCGATGTCCGTGCTCAGGCTCCAAGGAGACAAGCCGGATCATGTCGCAGAAGCTGCTGATCATATATTCCGCACGTGGCAAACCTATTCCGATAAAAAATCCGGCATAGCCGCCTATACAGGCGATACGCCCCATAATACGGTCACTCCGATTGCGCGGCGCAGGGGAGACTTGTATGAACTCGATATCGTGCTGAGAAACAATCGGACGGATGAGGAGCATCCATTTGGAATATTTCATCCTCATCAGGAAGTTCACCATATTAAAAAAGAAAATATCGGCCTGATTGAGGTCATGGGATTGGCGATATTGCCGGGACGTTTACAGAAAGAAATGAAAGAAACAGCAGCGGCGCTATGCTCTGCTGATCCGAAATCGGCTTTAGAACAAAATCCGCTCACAGCAAAGCATAAGGAGTGGGCTCTTCGGATGATGGAAAAAAGAACGATAACAAACGAGAATGTGGATCTAGTCATAAAGGAAGAGCTTGGACATGTATTTGCGCGCATTCTTGAACACGCCGGTGTATTTAAACAGACAACGGAAGGAAAACAGGCCTTCAGAAGATTTATCGACCTTTTAGGCGTCAAACCAGTCAAAAGCCTCAACCGCTAGGGTTGAGGCTTTTCTGATTTTTCCGCTAAACAAATGCCCAAAGCGCTGATGCTTTGGGCACTGTTATTATTATCCTCTTTTTCTGGATAACAGGCTAACTAGAAATACAACAATGGCTGCGCCGATCACCGCTGGAATAATGGCAAATCCGGCTAGGTTCGGGCCCCATGTACCCAGCAGCCCGTGTCCGATCCACGCACCGATAAGACCCGCGATCATAGACCCGATAATTCCGCCAGGCATATCTCCTTTCACAAACAGGCTTCCAAGCCATCCGATAATAATAGCGACGATAAGGGAAATAATAAAACTCATATACAACACATCCTATTTTATATTTATTTGCTTTTATCATTCCTCTTTTTTGTAGAGGATAAACAATTGGATGCTCTCATAAAAAAAGGGAACAGTTCAGAGCATATCGCCGCTCTATTAAGCCTTTTCTTTCAAAATTGGTTGCGTTAAAATGGTAGCCGTGTGAAAAGCTGCTAGACAAGGAAAAAATAATTCCTTTCTAGAAAGTTTAACAAAATGAAACTTTTGATTGACCTAAGTTTTTTATTATGGTAAACCTTTATTTGTCAGAATTAGTTCTTCATCATCTTTCTTTACTTATATGCGGAAATAACTAGAAATTTTTCATCTTAAGCGATAGATGTGAATAAAGTTGGAGCGGTTTTTGTCGATTTTATGACATTTAAGCGAAAATGGGATGAAGTTTATAAAAAAATAAAGCTAATAAGTGAACTTTTTGATAGCATAACAAAGTAGAGAAAAGATTTTGAGGAAGTATGCACTTCAGATTTATTACATCAATAGGAAGGATGGTGATCTTCTTGTTCAGAGCATTAAAACCGTTACTTGTATTAGCGCTGTTAACTGTGGTTTTCGTCCTTGGGGGATGCAGCAATGCTGCAGTACTAGATCCGAAAGGACCTGTAGCTCAACAGCAAACTGATTTAATCCTGTTATCTATCGGATTTATGCTGTTTATCGTTGGGGTCGTCTTTGTTCTATTTACCATTATTTTAGTAAAATACCGCGACCGTAAAGGCAAAGATAATGGATCTTATAACCCAAAAATTCACGGTAACACGTTTTTAGAAGTAGTCTGGACAGTGATCCCAATTTTAATCGTCATTGCACTTTCTGTGCCAACCGTACAGACGATATATTCGTTAGAAAAAGCTCCTGAAGCAACAAAGGACAAAGAGCCTCTTGTTGTTTATGCTACTTCGGTAGACTGGAAATGGGTATTCAGCTACCCTGAACAGGATATTGAAACGGTCAACTACTTAAACATTCCTGTCGACCGCCCGATCTTGTTCAAAATTTCATCTGCAGATTCAATGGCTTCGCTTTGGATTCCTCAGCTTGGAGGACAAAAATACGCGATGGCAGGAATGCTGATGGATCAATACCTACAGGCTGATGAAGTAGGTACTTATAAAGGTCGCAACGCGAACTTCACAGGTGAACATTTTGCCGACCAAGTGTTTGATGTAAATGCAGTAACAGAAAAAGACTTTAACAGCTGGGTGAAAAAGACTCAAAGTGAGGCTCCTAAGCTGACAAAAGAGAAGTATGATCAATTGATGCTTCCTGAAAATGTGGATGAATTAACATTCTCTTCTACGCACTTAAAATACGTTGATCACGGACAAGACGCAGAATACGCGATGGAGGCCCGTAAACGCCTTGGCTATCAAGCCGTTTCACCGCACTCTAAAACAGATCCGTTTGAAAACGTAAAAGAAAATGAATTTAAGAAGTCTGATGATACAGAAGAATGATATTGATCAGGAAAGGAGGAAGCCCGCATGAAATTCAAATGGGATGAATTTTTCGTAACAGGTGACCCATTAATTCTGGGCGCACAAGTTTCCATCGCTCTATCTACCATTGCCATCATATTTGTACTGACCTACTTCAAGAAGTGGAAATGGCTCTGGTCTGAATGGATAACAACTGTTGACCATAAAAAACTCGGAATCATGTATATTATTTCTGCTGTAATTATGCTATTCCGCGGCGGTGTCGACGGTCTGATGATGCGTGCCCAGCTAGCGCTTCCGAATAACAGTTTTTTAGACTCAAACCACTATAATGAAATTTTTACGACTCACGGTACGATCATGATTATCTTCATGGCGATGCCGTTTTTAATCGGTCTTATTAACGTTGTTGTACCTCTTCAAATCGGTGCTCGAGACGTTGCATTTCCTTACTTGAACAACCTGAGCTTCTGGACGTTCTTCGTAGGGGCCATGCTTTTCAATATTTCTTTCGTAATCGGAGGTTCTCCGAACGCAGGCTGGACAAGTTACATGCCGCTTGCAAGTAACGAAATGAGCCCTGGACCGGGTGAGAACTACTATCTCCTCGGACTTCAGATTGCCGGTATCGGTACGCTGATGACAGGGATCAACTTTATGGTCACAATCTTAAAAATGAGAACAAAAGGCATGACACTGATGCGTATGCCGATGTTTACATGGACAACACTGATTACAATGGTTATTATCGTGTTTGCGTTCCCTGTACTTACAGTAGCTTTAGCACTTTTATCATTTGATCGTTTGTTCGGTGCTCACTTTTTCACATTGGAAGCAGGCGGTATGCCAATGCTTTGGGCAAACTTGTTCTGGATTTGGGGACATCCTGAAGTATATATCGTTATTCTTCCGGCATTCGGTATTTTCTCTGAGATTATCTCAAGCTTTGCAAGAAAACAATTGTTTGGTTACACAGCGATGGTTGGTTCTATTATCGCCATCTCCGTATTGAGTTTCCTAGTTTGGACTCACCACTTCTTCACAATGGGGAACAGTGCGTCCGTTAACTCTTTCTTCTCAATTACGACAATGGCAATTTCGATTCCGACCGGGGTTAAAATCTTTAACTGGCTCTTTACCATGTATAAAGGCCGAATTAGCTTTACAACGCCTATGCTGTGGGCGCTTGCGTTCATTCCTAACTTCGTAATCGGCGGAGTTACAGGGGTTATGCTTGCGATGGCAGCAGCGGATTATCAATACCATAATACGTACTTCCTTGTATCTCACTTCCACTATGTGTTGATTGCAGGTACTGTATTTGCTTGTTTCGCCGGATTTATTTTCTGGTATCCAAAAATGTTCGGCCACAAGCTGAACGAAAGAATCGGAAAATGGTTCTTCTGGATCTTTATGATCGGGTTCAATATTTGTTTCTTCCCGCAATATTTCTTGGGGCTTCAAGGCATGCCTCGCCGTATTTACACATATGGACCGAATGACGGCTGGACAACATTGAACTTTATTTCAACTGTCGGAGCTTTCATGATGGGTGTAGGATTCTTAATCCTTTGCTATAACATCTACTACAGCTTCCGCTACTCAACTCGTGAAATCAGCGGAGATTCATGGGGTGTGGGACGCAGTCTTGATTGGGCGACTTCTTCTGCGATTCCGCCGCACTACAACTTTGCGGTGCTTCCTGAAGTCAAATCTAAAGATGCATTCCATCAAATGAAAGAAGAAAAAACCGAGTTATACCCTGAAAGCAAATTCAAGAAAATCCATATGCCAAGCAACTCTGGTAGACCGTTCTTAATGTCTGTTGCCTTCGGTATCGCCGGCTTTGGACTTGTCTTTGAATGGTACTGGATGGGCGTAGTCGGATTGATCGGAGTCCTGCTCTGCATGGTTCTGCGTTCATTCGAGTACGACAATGGCTACTACATTAGTGTTGATGAAATAAAAGAGACGGAAAGAAAGATTTCCGAATAAGGAGGCGTGAGTTATGGAACATGCAGAACACGGCAATTCTAACGCGCCTATGGAATATCAATCTGAAACCGGCAGACTTAATATTCTCGGGTTTTGGATCTTTTTAGGGGCAGAAATTGTGTTGTTCTCAACACTATTTGCAACCTTCTTCGTTCTTCAAAACAGAACAGCAGGAGGTGTCTTACCGGACGAACTGTTTGAAGTGAATCTGGTAATGATTATGACGTTCTTGCTGCTTATCAGCAGCTTTACCTGCGGGATCGCTGTTCATGAAATGCGCCGCGGAAGTTTAAAAGGCGTAGTCATTTGGACAATTATCACTCTTCTACTCGGCGCCGGCTTCGTCGCATGCGAGATTAACGAGTTTGTCCACTATGTACATGAAGGAGCATCTCTCGGTACAAGTGCGTTCTGGTCTGGATTCTTTGTTTTACTTGGAACTCACGGAACTCACGTAACAATCGGTATTTTCTGGATCATAGGAATTCTGATTCAGTTGAAGAAACGCGGATTAACTCCGCAAACTTCATCTAAAATCTTTATCTCAAGCTTGTACTGGCACTTCTTAGATGTTGTATGGATTTTCATCTTTACAGGTGTCTATCTCATGGGATTGGGGGGTCTGTAAAATGGCAAACAAATCTGCTGAACACAGTCACTTTCCATGGAAGCACATTGTAGGTTTTGCACTGTCTATCGTTTTGACCCTGCTGGCTCTATGGGTTGCAGTGTATACTGACCTGAGCTCATCAGCAAAACTTTGGATTATTTTCGGCTTCGCCTTTATCCAGGCGGCGCTGCAGCTTCTCATGTTCATGCACATGACAGAGAGCGAAAACGGCGGTGTCCAAGTCGGAAACACGCTGTTCGGATTCTTTGGCGCGATCGTTATCGTACTTGGATCCATCTGGATTTTCGCGGCTCACTATACCCATGGTGACCATATGGATGGAAATCCACCAGGAGGCGCTGAACACTCAGAGCATTCAGGCCACAACGAATAATACAAAAACCCTCTTCGTTAGAAGAGGGTTTTTAGTATAAGCAAAAATCCCGAAATGAAATTTGTTTTGGAATTTTCATTGGACGAGCAGTGGAGCACTTTTCACAGGATGTGGTGATGGCGGTGTTTAAGGCCAAGACGCCTGGGCGATTAGCCATAACCCGTGAGCACCAACGCGCAGGATCGAAAACGAATGCGCGGGCTTGTCGACACACTGAAACCCCTCTTCGTTAGAAGAGGGGTTTATGATGTTTTCAGCTGTTGCTTCGCTTTCTGCGAAGATACGGAAGACCGTAAATGATAAACGCGGCGATATGAGCGACAATGACGTTGACGGCAAACAAGATAATCATGAGAGTGTGTCCTAGTGGAGAAAGGCTTTCTGTTGCGTAAAAGAAGAAGAATACCCACATTAAGATGATTGGCGGAATAGCAGAGAGTGCGACTTTTTTGTTATCAAGCCATATAAAGAGAGGTGTTGCGCTGGCAACCAATAAATAAGCAAAAAACATGTCCATCATACCCGTCTCCTTTCATTTTGTGATAACGTTTACAAAAATGAAATAGAGGAACTGAGTTGTGTCTGTTTTATGGTTGTTTTGTGAACATTCTGTTACAATTATTATACCATGTTTTCCAGAAATTGATACGTGTTTTTGCAGAAATGGACTGGATCTATCGTCTTATTTTTTAGATTCATTTGCTAGGAGAATGTATGGAACTTTCTTTTATAAAACAAGGGGGATGTTCATGTACCAGATAATAAAGCTTGAAAGAGAAGACTGGCTAGAAGTGATCCGCATGTCAGAATATGCTTTTCAGAAAGAACTCAGTGATGAGGAACGAGAGAAGAAAGTAAAAGCTTTAGAGAACCATTCCATTATCGGGATTAAAGAACAAGAGAAACTGCTGTCTAAACTTCATATCATTCCCTTTTCTGTCATGCTTGAGGGGCAGGAGATGGAGATGGGTGGTATTGCTGGAGTAGCAACCTGGCCTGAATATAGAAGAAAAGGAACAGTAAAAGAACTTATTCGAAACGCTCTCCTAGTCATGAAGAAACAAAATCAAACCATCAGCTTTTTGCATCCGTTCCTGATATCCTTCTACCGCAAATTTGGCTGGGAGCTCTGTTTCTATCAAAAACGACTGACTTATCATAAAGAACAGCTTCAAAAGCTAGGCAATGCCTCTGGATGCGTGAGACGGCTTCAAAAGGATGAAACAGATGCAGTGAATGCCATCTATAATCAGTATAGAACAAAACATAATGGGCTGATGAAGCGTTCAAAGGAGCATTGGACAGAGAAGGTTTCTGGAATGAAAGCTATGTACATCTCTGAAGGTGGAATGCCCTGTGGATATCTTGTGTATGACATCAAAAATAAAATGATGCGAGTTGAGGAATTTGTTTATTTGAACAGAGAGGCACAGAGGGGCTTATGGAATTTTATTTGCCAGCATGACTCGAGTTGAATGAAGTGAAACTGACTGTAAGGGTGGAGGAAGATCTTGATTTTTTAACTGCCGAACCCCGTGTCAAACAAGAGGTATATCCTTATAGTATGGGACGCATCGTAGATGTCGAAGGTTTTTTGAGAAATTATCCAAAGCCTCGCATGAAAGCACCTTTTGACTTTAAGGTAACAGATCAATGGGCTCCATGGAATCAACAGACTTTCCGAGTCGATTCAGAGCAAGTGCAGGTTATTTCAGAAGAGTCATCTGACCAGCTAATAGAATGCAGTATAGCTTCTTTTACGGCTTTCTTCCTTGGCGCCAGAAGTGCCCTTTTTCTTTATGAAACAGGTATGATAAAAGGACCGGTATCGGAAATCAAACGGCTTGATGATGTTTTTCAATTAAAACCTCCATTTCTTATGGATTTCTTTTAACCCCTTATTTAAATGGGGTTTTTTTATTTGAAAAGATTGATATCAATCGAAACATTTCGGTTTATGATACGTCATATTTCGTGTAGCTGAAAAAGCGTCGTATGCGCGCAAAAAACATAAATGGAAGCGAGCTTCACGTGTCATCTTGAACGTGGTTCATGTATAATAAACATTAGTGATTTTCCGATGAAAATGTAAGGCGGGATAGAATGAGTCGATATAAGAAGCAGCAAAACCCCTTTTATCAGGGGGATTTGATTTTTATATTTGGTGTGTTTTTTATTATAAGTGTAATTGCAATTTATGCTGCCGGCCAATTTGGGCAGTATGGTGATAATGCTTGGATGAAACAAATTATTTATTATGTTTTGGGAGCCATCGCCATTTCGGTTTTGCTGTATTTCGATTTGGAGCAGCTCGAAAAACTTAGTTTATATGTATTTTCATTTGGAATTCTGCTTCTCTTGATATTGAGAGTCAGTCCTGAGTCTATTGCGCCAGTGAAAAACGGTGCGAAAAGCTGGTTTCAGTTCGGTTCTGTAACGTTACAGCCCTCTGAATTTATGAAAATCGGCCTCATGATGATGGTAGCCTCAGTCATTTCAAAGGCAAGTCCTAAAAAAATCCGATCACTCAGAGATGATGTCCATCTTTTATTGAAGATTGCAGGTGTATCAGTAGTGCCAATCGGACTTATCCTTCTTCAGGATGCTGGTACAGCCGGGATATGTATGTTTGTTGTGATTGTCATGATCTTTATGTCAGGAGTTAACTGGAAGCTGATCGCGATCATCGGCGGTTCAGGTGCCTTATTTATTTCTCTTATCTTGTTAGTCATGATTAATTTTCCTGATGTTGCTAAATCAGCGGGTATTCAAGAGTATCAAATAAAGAGGGTTACATCTTGGGTTTCTGATTCAAACGGAACAACTCAGGAAGATGCAAATAGCAGCTGGCAGGTAGATCAGGCCGTCATGGCTATAGGTTCAGGTGGCATTCTTGGAAATGGTGTTCACAACTTGAAGGTGTATGTACCTGAAGGACAGACTGATTTTATCTTCGCCATTCTGGGAGAAAGCTTCGGATTTATAGGCTGTGCCATTGTCGTCATCATGTTCTTCTTCTTAATCTACAGGCTTGTCGTTCTAATTGACAAGATACATCCGTATAACCGTTTTGCCTCTTTCTTTTGCGTTGGATTTACGGCGTTAATAGTGATCCACACATTCCAGAATATCGGAATGAACATCGGCATTATGCCTGTTACCGGAATTCCGCTGCTGTTTGTCAGCTATGGGGGAAGCTCGACACTTTCCACGCTAATTGGCTTCGGGATTGTGTATAACGCGAGTGTGCAGCTGACGAAATACAGAAGTTATCTCTTTAATTCTTAATATGCAGACAGCCTTGAAAAAGGCTGTCTTTTTTATTAAAGAGCATTTCGCTTTTGATTTGACTATTTTTCGGATATGATAAAAAGAGATAAGGAGGTTCTTGTGATGAATAACACAATCGAAACCATTTTAAATCATCGGTCGATCCGGTCTTTTACTGATCAGCTTTTGACAGCTGAAGAAATTGATATATTAGTGAAGAGTGCGCAGGCTGCGTCTACGTCCAGTTATGTTCAAGCGTATTCGATTATCGGGGTTTCCGATCCTGAGAAAAAACGTGAGCTGTCTGTGCTTGCCGGAAATCAGCCTTACGTTGAGAACAACGGGCACTTTTTTGTATTTTGCGCGGACTTGCACCGCCACCAAAAACTGGCTGAGGAAAAAGGCGAAAATATTTCTGAGCTGGTCGAAAATACGGAAATGTTTATGGTCAGCTTAATTGATGCAGCGTTGGCAGCGCAAAATATGAGCATTGCCGCTGAATCTATGGGACTGGGCATTTGTTATATCGGCGGCATTCGGAATGAATTGGACAAGGTGACAGAGGTGTTGCAAACGCCTGACCATGTGCTTCCGCTTTTCGGTCTGGCAGTAGGCCATCCTGCAAACCTATCCGGCAAAAAACCGAGATTGCCTAAGCAGGCTGTCTATCATGAGAATACGTATAATGTAAACGCAGATGATTTCCGCAAAACCATGAATGCGTATGATCAAACCATTTCTGATTATTATAGAGAAAGAACAAACGGACAGCGGGAAGAAACGTGGTCTGATCAGATTCTAAACTTTATGAAGCAGAAACCGCGTACCTATTTAAATGACTATGTAAAAGATAAAGGCTTTAATAAAAACTAAAGTAAACCTCTCCGCTTCGGAGGGGTTTTTATGTTTCACGTGTAACATATTCCGACAAATAGAGACATGGTATCACAAATAAATGGCGAATGATCGGGAAACACTGATAAGCAGTGTGAGCGGCTTCGGAGAAAAAATAAGGGATCAGTGATACGATGAGGATGAGGTGGTAGGGATGATTTCATTAAGTATATTAGATCAATCTCCGGTATCTGAGAAAAGTTCTGCAGAAACAGCCTTACAGCAAACCGTTGCGCTTGCGCAAGCTGCTGAGGACCTTGGATATAAGAGATTTTGGGTGTCTGAGCATCACTTTTCAAAGCGGCTGGCAGGATCAAGCCCTGAGGTGCTGATTAGTCATATAGCAGCGAAAACGGAGCGAATCCGTGTTGGATCAGGCGGAGTCATGCTGCCGCATTACAGCGCTTATAAAGTAGCAGAGAATTTCCGTGTGCTGGAGGGGCTGACACCGGGAAGAATTGATCTGGGACTTGGCAGAGCACCAGGTGGAATGCCGATTGCATCATGGGCGCTCAATGACGGCGGGAAGCGCAATGCCGATCAGTATCCGCAGCAAATCAAGGAACTGACGATGTATTTGCATGATTTGGCGGATGACAAACACCGTTTTCCGAATCTGACGGCCGCGCCGCATATTTCCACCGCGCCGGATGTGTGGCTGCTTGGCTCATCTGGAGAAAGCGCGCTGCTCGCCGCTGATTCAGGCGCTGGCTATATGTTTGCCCACTTTATCAATGGAGAGGGCGGAGAGGATACTGTCAGACAGTATAAGAGACGATTTAAACCGTCTGTGTTAGGTGATACGGCTCGAGCGGCAGTTGCTGTTTTTGTTCTTTGTGCTGACACGGAGGATAAGGCAGAGGAGCTTGCAGCCGTGCTTGATTTTACGATATTGGCAGGGGAGCAGGGCATTCCTTTAGAAGGAGTTCCTTCTTATGAAGCTGTTCGGGAAAATACGTACTCCCCCTATGAAAAGAGACGAATTGCGGATAACCGAAATCGAATGATTGTCGGCACGAAAGAACAGGTGAAGGAGCAACTGTTAGCTTTGAGTAAGGCGTATGGAACTGAGGAAATCATGGCGGTAACCATTACGCATAATTTTGAAGATAAGCTCCGTTCTTACCGCTTGTTGCAGGAGGCATTTGCGAATTAATCTGAAGAAAGCCCCGCCGGTTCGGCAGGGCTTCTTATTATTCAACGACAAAAGGCTCTTCAGTCAGAACTTGGCTTGATTTGCCTTTGTTTGCGGCATAGGCGAGCAAGTAATATTCTCCGGCAGGAAGCTTGGTTCCGCCATTGATCGTGCCGTCCCAGTCAAAGTACTGGTAGCCCTTATCTTGATTTTTATAATTGCCGGCTTGGCCTGCAAAATCAAGGTTGCTGTCATAAACGAGGAATGCCAGCTCTTCTGCTCCTGCAGGAAGGTAGGTTTCAATCTGATAGGTGCCTTGTACAGAGCCTTCGCTGACGGAGACAGATGTTACTCTCGGATAATCCGGCTCTTTAACAATTAGCAATGTAGGTACCTTGGCGACGGTTCTTCCGCCTTCTCTGACGATAACCGTTCCTTCATAGGTGCCAGCTTTTGTTTTCTTTGTATTGACTTTTACTTTTGCAGTGGCTTTTCCGGTTTTATGTGCCGGAATCACAACTCGGCTTGTGCCGGATGTGGAGATGCCGCTGTCGTTAAATGAGTATTCAAGTGTGTATGACTTTCTAATGGAAGATTGGTTTTCAATCGTAAACGTTTCTTTTTTCGTTTCGTTTTCGCTTTCCTTCAAGAACGTGCCGTATGAATAGCTTCCAGGTGAGACGAGCGAGTCGGCTTTGATCGAGTTCATGATTCTCGCGCTGCCTGCACCTTGGGCGTTATGCGGATACACTTCTCCGTCGCCATCCTTTAAGGTGACAGCAGTATTCATGATGGCGGCTTTGATCTGTTCAACGCTCCATTTTGGTTTGGCTTGTTTGATAACGGCAACCGCTCCGGCAATATGAGGAGATGCCATGCTTGTTCCTTGTTTAGATCCGTACCCGTATGGGTTGTTAGGATCGTGTGTCGGAATGGTGCTGACGATATTGACGCCTGGTGCGGAAATATCAGGCTTAATCATCCATGTATCCATAACAGGGCCGCGTGATGAGAAATCAGCCACTTGCTCACCGAGCGATTTTGAGACACTTAGCCCGAATGTTGCTTTCGTTTCACCGGCTTTCACGGCGCTGACGAGTTTTTCACCGTCTTCTAATGAAAGCTTAATTGTTGGCACAGACATGCCTGGCACATCGGATTCAATTTCTCCAGAGAGGTTGTTATACACAACCATGCCGATGGCGCCGGCTTTTTTTGCATTATCGGCTTTATCCACAAACGAAATGCTGCCCCGTTTGACAACGGCGACTTTGCCTGTCAGATCTTTTCCTTCAAAATCCTTTTCTTCGCCGATTCCCGCTTCAACAAGCTCAACTTCTTTGTTATTAAGCGCTTTGACGTCGTCCTCTTTGTCATAGCCCATCACTTTTGCTGAAGCGTAGGAGCCGAAAGTGACGGCATATTCGTTGAGCGGCAGCTGGGTCGCACCGACGGAAATCGCTTCTCTTGATGTGCCAGGCGATCCGACTGTCCAGCCGTTCGGTCCGCTGTTGCCGTTTGACGTAACCGCGACAACGCCTTCTGACATGGCCCAGTCAAGCGCTGTGCTTGTCGCCCAGTCCGGGTTGTTTAAAGAGTTTCCGAGAGACAGGTTCATCACATCTGCGCCGTCCTGTACAGCACGTTCCACGCCGGCAATGACGTTTTCCGTTGTGCCGCTTCCGCCAGGGCCTAACACGCGGTAAGCGAGAAGTGTGGCATCAGGCGCAACCCCTTTAATCGTTCCGTTTGCGGCTACAGTTCCGGCTACGTGTGTTCCGTGGTCTGTTGCTCCTCCCCTCGGATCACCTGTTGGTGTTTCTTTTGGATCGTAATCATTGTCTACAAAATCGTACCCTTTATATTGTCCGAAGTTTTTCTTCAGATCAGGGTGATTGTATTCAACCCCGGTATCAATAATGGCTACCTTGACGCCTTTTCCTGTGTAGCCTAAATCCCATGCATCGTTTGCTCCGATATACGGCGCGCTGTCATCCATTTGCGGAGATACGGCGTCCTCGGAGATCGTGACGTCTTTATCCTTCATATTGTCTGTTTTATACGTGACGTTCGGGTATACTGCCTTAACATCTTTTACCGCAAGAAGTTTTGGAATCTCATTAGCTGGGAGCTTCATAGAAAAGCCTGAGAATACCTGCTCATATTCCCGGTTTACTTTCCCGTTTTTCACCGCTTTGAGGGCTTTGTTTTTTGCTGTGGTGCGAGCGTTTTTCAGCTTGCTTTTCGTTTGGCTTTCTCCCGCTTCCTTCGCCTCTGCCATGGATTTTTCTTTTAATTCCACGATAACGGTTGTTTTTTTGCTAGTGGTCATGTCAATATCACCGAATACTTCGGCTTTTTCCAGGTCAGCCGACGTTTTTGAAGAAGCCGGAGCTGCCTGTACTCCTGTCATACTTGTGGATAATGTGAAAAATACAACAAAATTTAGAAGAAGAGAGCGAATGATCCCCTTTTTCAATGTGTTTCCCCCTTTGTGTTTAGAAAAAATCTTGATCTAGTATATATTTCTTGAAAATTCAAAAAAGTCCTTGTGTCATATGGATCATTTATATGATTTTGTTTGTGTATAAGGAAGGAGTTATACACAGAACCCTGTGCATAAGTGAATAAACCTGTGTATATATATAGTTAGGAATATATGTTCTTATACAAAATATAGATAGGATTTGTGGACATGTGGATATCTATTGTGATTAAGTTGTTCTTATCTTTGGGATAACATGTGTATAAAGTTTTTAAAGCGTTTCTCCAATTTTCATTTCATTTCTTTCAGCTTTCAACAAAACTTCTAAAAACTAGTTGGTTTTTTCACTCATATTGTGACAAAGAATTCTCTTTCCGCAGTCTATTATAGAGTCATGAGTTTTGCTAGAGCCGCTAGTTTGCGAGAAAAGAAATCGGCCGTCTTTTCCCACGGGCTGCGGCTGAGAAAACGGGCTGCTAAAAGGCTGCCTACCAAAAAGAAGCGGAGGGATGTTTTTCTATGAAACGTTTGCTTGTATCTTTACGGGTGTGGATGGTCTTTTTGATGAACTGGGTGATGCCGGACAGAAAAACTGCGGCTGCCGCGGTCTATTCGGCTCAGCGTACATACCAAAGGAAAGCGGCGGTGCAGGCCGCGGGACTTGTTTCGTTTTATGAGTGGCGGATGGCTGTGAATGAGGAAGAAAAACAGAAAGCGAAAGCCTCGGCGCTTTATAAGAGAAGATGTTTGCAAGCCTTCAAAGAATCGCCAAAGCAGGAGAGAGCCGGCCCGCATCTTTACATGGCGGTCAAAAGGAGGTAAAATCCCAGTCAAAAGCTAATTGGCGGGAGAGATAGCCTCTTGAAAATCTATAAAGTACTAAACAACAATGCGGCTTTAATAATAGAGGGTGATCAGGAAAAAATCGTGATGGGTCCGGGAATCGCTTTTCAAAAAAAGAAAAATGACCTCATTCCTATAAGTAAAGTGGAAAAGATCTTTGTCGTGCACGACGAGAATGAAAAATTTAAACAAATCCTGCAAACGCTGCCGGAGGAGCATATTGAAATAGCTGAGGATATCATCAGCTATGCGGAAGGGGAGCTCGCGGCGCCGCTGAGCGACCACATTCATATCGCGCTTTCTGACCATTTGTCCTTTGCGATCGAAAGGATTCAAAATGGGCTGCTTGTGCAGAATAAATTGCTGCATGAGATAAAAGCGCTCTATAAAAAAGAATACGAGATCGGCCTGTGGGCGATCGGACATGTAAAAGAGACATTGGGCGTGTCTCTTCCTGAAGATGAAGCGGGTTATATTGCCCTTCACATCCATACGGCGAAGATGGATGCGGAGAGCATGTATTCAGCGCTGAAGCATACGACCATGATCAAAGAAATGATAGAGAAAATAGAACAATATTTTAATAGAAAGGTGGATGAAAACAGCATTTCCTATCAACGCCTCGTCACGCATTTGAGATACGCAGTCAGCCGGTTGGAATCAAATGAAGCGCTCCATCGTATGGACGAGGAGATGCTTTATTTCATCCAAAAAAAGTATTCATTTGCCTATCAATGTGCGCTTGAGCTGGCGGAGTTTTTAAAAAGTGAATATCAATTACATTTGCCGGAGTCCGAGGCCGGCTATATCACGCTGCATGTCCAGCGTCTTCAAGATCACTCGGAATAACCGCTTTGACTTGCAGGGAGTGATCTCTGGAAGTTTTTTTTATTTATCGGGATTGAGCGTGTAGTACATCCAGCCCATCATGACCATTCCCGCGGTCAGGTTGCCGAGTGTAACGGGAATTAAGTTTCTGACTGCTCCCATTACTGTCACTGTATCAGGGTGCTCGATCAAAAGTGAGATGGCAAATGTGCACATATTGGCAATGCTGTGTTCAAAGCCGGAAATAAAGAAGCAGAAAACAAAAAGCATCATGGTAAAGAGCTTTGCCCCTTCTCCTTTAAGAGACATTGGAATGAAAAAGGCGAGGCACACAAGCAAATTGCACAGCATCCCTCTGACAAACAGTTCGGAAGCGGGCGGCTCCATTTTGTGCTCTGCCAGATGGATCAAAAAGGAATGAACAGAAACCTCCTCAAAAAGTCCTGTCGCGCTGATCAGAATGGCAAATAGAATGGCGCCGATCAAATTGCCGGCATAACTTGTCATCCACATGTACAGGGTGTCTCGCCAGCGAATTTTTTTTCGGAGCGCGGTATAAGTGAAATAAAAAGTGTTGCCGGTAAATAAATCTCCGCCTCCGTAAGCAATCAGCAGAATAGCGGCCCCGAATGTGACAGCGGCTACCGGAAAAGCAAACGGAGAATCAGCCATAGTGAAATAACTGCCTGTTTTGCTTGCGGCTGTAATGCCGAATCCAATAAACATGCTGGCCAAAATGGATCTGAGCACATAACGGATTTTGCTAGAAACAAATATGTT
Source organism: Bacillus sp. T17B1 (assembly GCF_026796395.1). NCBI lineage: Bacteria > Bacillati > Bacillota > Bacilli > Caryophanales > Bacillaceae > Bacillus > Bacillus sp. T17B1. The sequence continues at coordinate 45,511 of NZ_JALAYA010000014.1, read as the reverse complement.
TAGTTTGTTCAAAGCGTACTGTTCAACTTTTTGCAATGCTTGAGTTTCCATTGTTTTTTCCTGCTTTCTTTGATGGTTGAGCATAGTATAGCACGATTTTGTGAAATATTTCACAAGTAATTTTTACGAATTTTTGTCTAATTGTTTTATCAAACTATTTAACTAAAAAACAGTTGACGAAAACGCTATCATGATTTATGATGAAAGCGTATTCTCAATCTAAATAAGCGGGATTGTGACTGGTAAAGCAGGCAAGACCTAAAATTTGCGTAAATGAAAAAGGATCGCTGTGTCCTTTATTCGTTGGCGAATTTTAGGTCTTTTTTGTTTAAAGAAAAGGGGGAGAAACAGATGGATTACAAAGAGACTGCAAAACGCCTCATTGAACTTCTCGGGGGAAAAGATAACATTATCAGCGCGGCTCATTGTGCAACAAGACTGCGTTTAGTGATGAAAGATGAATCAAAGATAGATCAAGCACAAGTAGAAGAGCTTGATGGCGTAAAAGGCGCGTTCAGCAGCTCTGGCCAGTACCAGATTATTTTCGGAACAGGCCTTGTCAATAAGGTGTACGATGCTTTTTCTAAGGAAGCTGATATTGAGCGTGAAGAACACGTAAATCACCAGGATGCTGCAAAAGAAAAATTGAATCCCGCTGCGAGATTTGCGAAAACGCTTTCTAATATTTTTGTTCCAATCATCCCGGCTATTGTGGCCAGCGGCCTATTAATGGGATTATTGGGTATGGTCAATGCGTTTCATTGGATGAGCAAGGATTCTGCGCTGCTCCAGCTGCTCGACATGTTCTCAAGTGCGGCATTCATTTTCTTGCCGATTTTAATCGGGGTCAGTGCTTCAAAAGAGTTTGGAAGCAACCCTTACTTGGGAGCAGTCATCGGAGGTATCATGATTCATCCGACACTTTTGAATCCTTGGGGGTTGGCGGAAGCAACCCCTGATTATATGCATCTGTTCGGGTTTGATATCGCGCTTCTCGGCTATCAGGGAACTGTTATTCCTGTCTTGTTGGCGGTTTATGTGATGAGCAAGGTAGAGAAATGGACAAGAAAAGTAGTTCCGCATGCGGTAGATTTGCTTGTTACACCTTTTGTTACAGTGATTGTCACCGGGTTTGTCGCTTTTATCGCGATTGGTCCTTTGGGCAGAGCGCTTGGCTCCGGGATTACGGTTGCTTTAACTTATGTATATGACCATGCCGGTTTTGTTGCGGGTCTGATTTTCGGGGGCATGTATTCACTCATCGTTTTGACAGGCGTTCATCACAGCTTCCATGCGATTGAGGCAGGGCTTATTGCAGATATAGGCAAAAACTACTTGCTGCCAATCTGGTCAATGGCGAATGTCGCACAGGGCGGTGCCGGCCTTGCCGTCTTCTTTATGGCGAAAAAGGCAAAGACAAAAGAAATCGCGCTTCCGGCTGCATTTTCCGCTTTTCTCGGCATTACTGAGCCAGTCATATTCGGAGTCAATCTTCGCTACCGAAAACCGTTTATCGCTGCGATGATCGGCGGTGCATTGGGCGGTGCATATGTCGTCTTTACACATGTTGCTGCAAACGCTTACGGGTTAACGGGTATACCGATGATCGCCATTGCTGCGCCGTTTGGCATTGGCAACTTGATCAACTATCTGATTGGAATGGCCATTGCAGGAGTGTCAGCGTTCATCGCAGCATTTATCATGAAGATTAATGAAGATGAGGGGAGAAAAAAATGACATCACATGATCAGGAGCTTCGTCGCCGGGCATATGAAGAAGTGGACAAAAAAGAGCGGATCGCTAACAGCGATCCGCATCGCCAGCATTTTCATATCATGCCGCCGGTTGGGCTGCTGAATGACCCGAATGGCGTATTGCATTGGAAGGGCAGCTATCATGTGTTTTTCCAGTGGCAGCCGTTTCAGACAGGGCATGGAGCGAAATTTTGGGGGCATTATACGACACAGGATATGGTGAATTGGAAGCGGGAAGAGATTGCGCTCGCTCCGAGTGATTGGTTCGATAAAAACGGCTGCTACTCGGGCAGCGCTGTCACCAAAGACGGCCGGCTTTATCTGTTTTACACTGGAAATGTCAAGGATCACGAAGGCAATCGAGAGACGTATCAGTGCCTTGCTGTATCTGACGACGGGCTGACCTTTGAGAAAAAGGGTGTCGTCGCCCGCCTCCCGGAAGGATACACGGCGCATTTTCGCGACCCTAAGGTATGGGAGCATGAAGGCACATGGTATATGGTAATCGGTGCGCAAACGGAGAATATGCAAGGACACGCTGTGTTGTTTGCTTCTGGTAACCTGACAGAATGGAGATTTCTCGGCCCGATAACCGGCGCAGGCTTCAATGGGCTGGACGATTTTGGATACATGTGGGAATGCCCTGATTTGTTTTCTCTTCAAGGGTCCGACGTGCTGATCGTCTCGCCTCAAGGGCTTGAGGCTGATGGTTTTCGTTATCAGAACGTGTATCAATCAGGTTATTTTGTCGGTCGTCTCGATTATAACAAGCCTGAACTGAAGCATGGCGACTTTACAGAGCTTGATCAAGGCTTTGATTTTTACGCGCCACAAACACTTGAAGATGATCAGGGAAGGCGCATTTTATTTGCATGGATGGCTGTGCCTGATCAGAATGAAGGGTCTCATCCGACGATTGACTATCACTGGATCCACTGTATGACCTTGCCGAGACAGCTGACGCTATCAGGACAAAAGCTGATTCAGCAGCCGCTGCCTGAGTTGAAAGCCATGCGCAGGAATGAGAAGAAAATGCAAATCGACATGCATGGATCATCTGGTACGCTTCCAGTTGAAAACCCTGAAAGAGCTGAGATCTTGATCGAAGACATTGATACACAGTCCGGCTTTTCAATCAGTATCCGCGGAGCGGCTGCGTTCTCCTTTGATAAGGAGGAGGGCATTGTGACGCTGGAGCGAACGAGCTTCGACGAAAAACGAACAGAAGCCAGACATTGCCGCATCAAGAATTTGCATACTGTGCACATGTTTATTGACGCGTCATCTGTAGAAATCTATATCAATAATGGGGAAGAGGTCTTTAGTGCAAGATATTTTCCTTTCCCGGGAAATCATGAAATAACAGCCAGCTCGACCGGAAAATCTAAAATGGATGTTGTAATTTGGACACTTATGTAGAAAATCCTTCTATTTTCTTATGTGAAAGCTGTGCCATCTGTGCTATTCTTCAACGATAACCTACTATTTTTTTCTGTAAAAGGAGTTGTTTTCTTGAATATACATGAACAGAAGATAACACCGGAATGTTTGGAAAAGGCTGCGGACCAAGTTGAAGATAAGCGGGAAGAATATAAGGATGTACTGCTTCAGCTGAAAAAAATGCTTGGCGGGACAACACCGCATAGTGAAACGGCAGAAATTCTTTCGCGAGCATATGAGCAAATGAAGGAATATGCACTTTTTATTCAGTCGATTGAAGCATTTTTGAGGAAATCTGCGAACAATTTAAAAGTCAAATAAACAGGCTGCCTCTGTGTAAGGCAGCCTGTTTTGTTTATGATTGTTTATTCAGGCGTAGCGCAGAATGCTTCGTAGGTCCTACATACTGGTTTAGCGGGAAGGATTCTTTAATGGCAGCAGTAATGAATTCTTTCGCTGCGTAAATGGCTTCTTTAACTTCTGCGCCTTTGGCGAGCTCCGCTGTCACTGCTGCTGAGAAGGTACAGCCTGCGCCATGTGTATAAGGTGTATTGATCATTTCGCTTTCAAGGACTTCCGCGGTTTCTCCGTCATAGAGAACATCAACGGCTTTTTCGTGTTTAAGTTTGCCCCCGCCGGTAATAACAACATATTGAGCGCCGAGTGCGTGAATTTTTTTCGCGGCTTCAATCATATCGTCAACTGTTTTTAATTCATCCATGCCGCTGAGTTGGCTGGCTTCAAACAGATTCGGCGTAATGACAGTGGCTAGCGGCGCTAGTTGTTCACGCAGGGCTTGGGCGTGCTCCGGATAAAGGACTTCATTAGCTCCTTTACAAACCATGACCGGGTCAATGACCACATTTTTTAATTGTTTTTCTTTGATCGTTTTTGCCGCAAGCTCAATAATATCAACGGTTGGCAGCATTCCTGTTTTCATGGCGTCCACTCCGATGCCGTCCGTAATCGTTGCCAGCTGGGCGCGAATTGTATCAGTATCGATCGGGAACACTTGATGGTCCCAGCTGTTGTTCGGGTCCATCGCAACGACCACCGTTAAAGCGGTCATCCCGTATACGTTTTTTTCTTGAAATGTTTTTAAATCAGCTTGAATCCCAGCACCGCCGCTGGAATCTGAGCCGGCAATGGTGAGCGCTTTATGCATAGACATGTCTTGTACCTCCATCATGTTTTGTCTTTCATTATAGTTAGATTTCCTCTGTATCACAATATAGAAGAACGATAGGAATCATTTGACAATATCAAGAGGTCTTCGTAAAATGCTACATAAGATTACTAGGTAGGGTGGTTGTGATGTTAAATCGTGAGCTGGTGAAGGGCAGCACTGTTATATTGGTATTGTCGCTTCTGAACGAGCGGCCGATGTACGGCTATGAGCTTGTAAAAGAAATGGGAAGCCGCAGCGGAAATGAACTGCAGATGAAAGAAGGGACCTTGTATCCTTCTCTTCACAAGCTTGAACGCCAAGGGTTAATTTCTTCATATTGGAAGAAGCAGGAGAAAGGGCCTGACCGTAAATATTACCGGATTACAGATGAAGGCCAAGAGGTACTGGTGGAACGTACGAAGGAATGGAGCGTATTTTCCGCTATGATGGACCGAATGCTGAAACGGGGCGGGCAGAATGGATAAAGAAACGTATTTATCTGAAATCAAAAACGGGCTTAAGAAGCTCCCTGAAGGCGAGGCAGTAATAGAAGAGATTGAGAGCCATATTGAACACCATTTGTTCCACTCTTTTCAGGAAGGGAAGAGTGAGGCGGAAGCCATGCAGACGTTATTACATGATTTCGGGACGCCTGCTGACATTGTTCATTCGTTTAAAAAAGAACAGCCTGTAACGTTCCGTTCGTTTTTGATGTTCCATCTTTTCTGTAACAGCGCACAACTCGCTGTTGGCATTGCGATTACAATAATGCATGTATGGTTTGAATCACCGATTGTTCATGCGGTATGGAAAGGCCTTTCTGTTTCTGTATGGCTGATCTTAGCTATATATGTCATCTACTGGATGCTGATTGGGTATCAAGGAGTGAGGGAGTTTGGTAAACGCGGAGAACAGCTTGTTTTATATACGATTCTGATCTCAATGGTGCCAAACATCATTTTTATGCTTATATTTCTGTTCAATGTCATTCCTGCTGCACTGTTTGAATCCTTGCTGACACCTGGGTTTGTTGGAACTTGTGCTTGTGCAACGCTGTTATTTCCGTTATTTGGCCAAATGGGGTGTTATATTGGCAGGCGTCAGCTTGCCTGATTTTTTAGGTGCATACATAGGATTACTATGTAAGGATGGTGTTTGTTGTGAAGCTTAACTCTTGTTTGTATGGTTTTGTAGCTCATGGAGCAGTATTTTTACTTACTGGCGGCTGTATGCTCTTGGCTATGGCAGCCAGCTTGCCTATCGTTTTTCTGTTTGATTGGCTGCCTGATGTTGTACTTACAGCCGGTGCTATTCTTTTTCTGTTATGTTCATATGCTTACGTATGATTTTTGGCAGTCAGGTTTGCATATAATCAGAAAATGCGCCTGTTTGATGTTCAATTAGGGTCCTTTGTGTTGCTGGCCTTCATGGTATCTTTGTATTTACTAGATGGATCAAGTATGACAGACATAGTAAGGAAATGGGACGATGGAGGCTGTGCTTTTGTTCCGCCGGCTTTTTCATTCTTATGCTTTACTTATGCGCTGGTGCTGCTGCCGGTCTATCAATCTAAGCTGTGGCATCTGATCCTTCCGAATGGCGTCCGCCTGAAAGATTTCTTTCATGTCTTTGGAGATCTGACACTGATCATGGTGCTACTGATCGGTGCCACTTTACTGTTTCTATCATTCTAGTTTGCCGTTTCGGTAGGATATTCCCACTGATCTCCTGTTCAATATATGTTTTAATAGTACATGACTATGAAAATGAGAAGGAGAGCATCATGAAAATTTCTATTGTAATTGTGACCTATAATCGGATTCCGGCTTTGTGTGAGCTTCTGGAGTCGATTTCGCAGCAGACCTTGAAGCCGTATGAAATTATTATTGTAAATGATGCCGGGGAATCGGTCGTGCCGGTCAAAGCACTGTATCGGGAGCTTCCGATTGCCGTCATCAATTTAGAAAAGAACTCGGGGCATGTGGCTGCGAGAAATGCTGGTGTAAAAGAGGCATCTGGCGATTGCATTATGCTTTGTGATGACGATGATTTCTTTACACCGGGGCATGTGGAGAGAATGGCGAAGGAAATAGAAACGGCAGATTTTGTTCATTCTGATGCGGAAATTGTCTCGTTTGAAGAGAAAAATGGAACAAGATATCCAGTTTCGCGGAAGCTGTTTGCTTATACCGCTGACTACGAGGATATGAGAGTGTTCTCTACATACGTGCCGTCGGGCAGCATGTACAGACGTTTTCTGCATGATGAAATCGGGTATTTCGATGCTGATGTGCACAATTATTGGGATTGGGATTTTTATTTGCGCGCGGCGAAGGAGTACCGGGTAAAGCGTGTCCCTTGTGCGAGTGTGATTTATGCATTCAGTGACGCGGGAGACAATCAGTCCGCGGACCTTGGCGCTAAACGGAAACAATATTTGGATCGTTTAAGTGAAAAGCACGGACTCGGGGAACTGCCGACGAAAAACTTTGCCGTCCTGCTTGAAGAGCCTGAGATGAAAAGACGGGAAGCACAAAGTGAGATCGTTTGGGATGGCGAACCTGTCTATTCCAGACTTCATCGTTCGTGAGGGAGGCCTGAACCTTGAAACAGCTTTTACAGGACAGCTGGTGGAATCAGCTGAAGGAAGAGTTTGAAAAACCATATTATCATGAGCTTAGAGAAATGCTGAAGAGGGAATACGCGGAGCAAACGATTTATCCGGACAGCCGGGATATTTTTAATGCGCTGCATTATACCCCGTACGATGATGTCAAGGTCGTCATTCTCGGCCAAGATCCGTATCACGGGCCGGGACAGGCTCAAGGTTTAAGCTTCTCCGTAAAGCCGGGTGTGAAGCAGCCGCCTTCATTAAAAAATATCTTTCTGGAGCTGCAGCAGGACATCGGTTGCAGCATCCCGAATCACGGATCGCTTGTCAGCTGGGCAAAACAAGGGGTTCTATTGCTGAATACTGTGCTGACAGTAAGGTGCGGACAGGCGAATTCCCATAAGGGAAAAGGCTGGGAGCATCTGACGGACAGGGTTATTGATGTTCTGAATGAAAGAGAGCGGCCGGTTGTCTTTATTTTGTGGGGGCGGCATGCTCAAATGAAAAAAGAACGGATCAACACGTCCAAACATTTTATCATTGAATCTACGCATCCCAGCCCGTTCTCTGCAAGAAACGGATTTTTCGGGAGCAGGCCGTTCTCCCGGGCGAATGCGTGCTTGGAGAAAATGGGAAAGGCCCCGATTGATTGGTGTATACCAGATTTGTAAAAAAAAGCGCAGGTGTTCTGCGCTTTTTATTTAAGTACTTTCCGAATCATTCTCAGCCCGTTTTTGGAGGAAGGATAACGAAATGAGAAGTCGAAGCGGTTCGTTTGTTTGACGACGCTTTTTTTGTGCGTAAATGTGTTGAAACTGTCAAACCCGTGATAGCTGCCGATGCCGCTTTCTCCGACGCCGCCGAATGGCAAATACGGTGTCGCGACGTGCATTAATGTATCATTGACACAGCCTCCGCCAAACGACAGGTTTTCTAAAACTGCCCGCTCGATTTCTTTATGTGTGGTGAAGACATACAGAGCGAGCGGCTTTGGGCGTGATTGGACTTTCTCAATGACTTCGCTGATATCGCTGTATGTAAAGAGTGGAAGAATCGGCCCGAAAATCTCCTCCTGCATTACTGAAGAGTCATCCTTCACTTGCTCAAGAATCGTCGGCGCTATTTTGTAGTGTTCAGAATCAAACTGTCCGCCTGTGAGCGGGACGCCATCATTCAGAAAGTTGAGCAGCCGCTGATAGTGGCGCTCACTGACGATTTTGCCGTACTGCGGATTACGTTCGGGCTGAGGGCCGTAAAATGTAATGATTGCACGTTTCATTTCTTCTATGAGCTTGTTTTTGACGTCTTCGTGGACAAATAAATAATCCGGTGCGATGCAGGTTTGTCCTGCATTCGTGAATTTCCCGAAGATAATGCGTTTGGCGGCAAGCCGTATGTCAGCATCCCTATGGACAATGCACGGGCTTTTGCCGCCGAGCTCCAAGGTAACGGGAATTAATTGTTTGGCGGCAGCCTCCATGACGATTTTTCCCACGGCAACGCTGCCGGTAAAGAAAATATAGTCAAAGGGCTGCTGTAATAATGCTGTGCTGACGTCAGGCCCGCCTTCCGCCATAGCGACATAATCATTCGGAAAAACGCTGCTAATGAGCTTGGAAAGAACGGCCGAAACAGCCGGCGTATATTCTGAAGGTTTGATAACGACCGTGTTCCCGGCGGCAATAGCTCCAATCAAGGGAGATAGCGCCAGCTGCAGGGGATAATTCCAAGGTGCAATCACCAAAACGGTTCCATACGGCTCAGGGATGATGATGCTTTTGGAGCCTAGATGAGTCAGCGGCGTTTTGACTCGTTTCGGTCTGATCCATTTCCCCAGCCGTTTCATCACAAAGCTGATTTCCTCCAACACAATTCCAATTTCTGTCGTGTACGCCTCCTGTTCAGATTTGTGGAGATCCTGATAGAGAGCGGCTGTTAAATCGGCTTCATGTGTTTTAATCGCTTGTTTCAGCTTTTGCAAAATATCCAGTCTCGATTCAAGCGGTCTCGTATGCCCCGCGGCAAAATAGGCTTTATGCTTGCTGACGATAATGGGGATGCTGTTCATTCCGTCGCTCCTTTTTTGTAAGGTATGGTGATTTATTATGTGAAAAATCTCTTCTGCTTGTCAAATGCGTAAGGTTTGTCAGAAAAAATAACAAACTCTTATCTGCGCTTGGGGCAGGAATTTGATAAAATGCAGGAAGACGACATTTATTTTTTGGAGGGTTCTTGATGAACATTCATATATCTGCTTTGATTCAAAAGATGGAAGAGGAGCTGAAAAAGGCAAAGACAGCTGAACGGGATGAGGAGCTGAAGCGTTACGTAGCAGTTGTCCGTTCTTTGTGTGACGTCGTGCTGGATCAGCCGGAGACCGCGAGCGCGCCCCGCATACAGCCAAGCAGCACGCCGAGTCCTGCCGCACCGCCATCAGCAGACCAGCTGATGATGGAAAAAATGATGGGAAGCGCGGGATTAAACAAATATCGAAAGCAGGAAAAAGAGAAGCAGGAAGAGGACGGAAACGGAGAGTCTCTATTTGATTTTTAATGAGAAAGGTTGAGCTACGTGAAATTGGTTCTTGGTGCGCTGCAATGGACAGCGTTTATCATTGCTGCGGCGATTGTTGTTCCGGTGGCGGTTGCCCAGTCGTTTCATCTGAATCACTCTGATTCTGCGAGATTGATCCAAAGCACTTTTTTTGTCCTGGGAATTGCCGCCGTCATTCAGTGTGTGAAAGGCCACAGACTGCCGATCAATGAAAGCCCCGCGGGCTTGTGGTGGGGAGTGTATACAATTTACGCCGGGCTGACGGGAACTGTGTTTGCGACATATGGGGACACACTGCGCGGTTTGCAGGGCGCTCTTCTTGTAAGCGCTGTATGTTTCTTTTTGTTAAGTGTCTTCAAGGTCATTGACCGGCTTGCCGCCTTGTTTACCCCGGTTGTAACTGGCGTCTATTTATTGCTGCTTGTGATGCAGCTGAGTCAGCCCATCATAAAAGGGATTCTCGGAATCGGCTATCGTAAGGACAGTGTGGACGGTCTTGTTTTTGGCTTGGCACTTGTTGTTGTTGCTGCTGCCTTTATAATGACAAATTCGAACATCATGTTTTTCAAGCAGTATTCCATTCTATTGGCCCTGTTTGGCGGGTGGGTGCTGTTTGCGGCTGCCGGAGCGGCAAAGCCGATTGAATTGCCGGATCGTTTGTTTCAGCTGCCTTCTCTGTTTCCTTTTGGCACCCCGGTATTTAACAGCGGACTGATCATTACATCCATTTTTATTACCATCTTGCTGATCGTAAATATGCTGGCGAGCATGAAGGTTGTGAACATCGCTGTGAAAAAATTCGGCAAACAGCCGGATGAACGGCATCATGAACGACATGCCGGTTTTGCCGCCTCATTCAGCCATCTGCTGAGCGGTTTGACTGGAGCCATTGCCCCGGTTCCGATTTCGGGAGCCGCAGGTTTTATTGAGACGACGAAAATGTCTTCTAAAAAACCGTTTATGATTGGCAGTATATTGGTTGTCGTGATCAGCGTGATCCCGTTTTTTATGAATGCGTTTGCGAGCCTTCCGTCACCCGTTGGATTTGCGGTAAACTTTGTTGTGTTCTCCGCCATGGGAGGTCTGGCCTTTGCAGAATTTGATTCATATGAGAAAGCAGAACTGAAAAGGGTGCGGTCTGTAATCGGCATCTCGCTGCTAACAGGGGTCGGTATCATGTTTGTTCCTGAAACTGCATTAAAGGGATTGCATCCGGTATGTATTTCTTTGTTAAGCAACGGGCTCGTATTAGGGACGCTTGCTGCGATAGCAGCAGACCAGTTTCAGCTTTGGCGCAGAAGAAAATCCGACAATCTCGTGTCATCGGGGAACAAACGTTGAATTTTAGTACAGCTGCGATAAGATAAATAATATGAGTTTAACGAAAAGGCGGGAGAGACAGATGAAAGTTTTTATCATACTAGGAGCCATTAACGCTCTGCTTGCCGTGGGACTCGGTGCATTTGGCGCTCACGGATTAGAAGGGAAAATTCCTGATAAATATCTTCAGGTTTGGCACACAGGCGTGCAGTATCATATGTATCATGCCCTTGGACTTTTCGTTGTCGCGTTTCTTGCCGATAAATTATCCGGCATCGGCAGTATCACGACAGCTGGCTGGCTGATGTTCGCGGGAATTGTGCTGTTTTCCGGAAGCTTATATATTCTTAGTGTGACGCAAGTCTCCATTCTTGGGGCTATTACCCCGCTCGGCGGTGTGGCGTTTATTATTTCTTGGATTATGATCGTTGTCGCAGCCGTCAAATATCTATAAACAAAAAAGCCAATCCTCATGATATGAGTGATTGGCTTTTTCTTTATCTTGGCGAATAGGAAGACATGGAGTATGGATACGTATACGCAATTTCTTCATCAAATGTAACGTAATCGAGGTAGATTGTCAGTAGCAGATAGCGTGTTCCTGATTTCGGGTCGCTGAGGATAATGTGATCCCGTCCCGCAGCCTCAATGACGCCGCGAAAGATCTTCGAGCCCCATTCTTTGCTGTTTTCAAATGTCATATAAATGGTGGCCGTTTTTCCCCGGTTTAGGCGTAAAATATTCTCAATGTAAGATTCCTCAACAGGCAGCATGCCGGGAACGTTTTGGCCCGGCGCTGATGATGTCGGGCCCGAGGGAATTTGAAACCCGCCGCCCTGCTGCTGGCCCGGGAAGCCGAAGCCCTGCTGTCCTTGTTGTCCTTGTTGTCCTTGCTGCCCCTGCTGCATGGGCATCATTGGCTGCATCCCCATCATCTGCATTTGTCCGCCTTGGCCTTGCTGCGGGTACGGATTGGCGCCGTACTGAGGCTGATACCCCTGGATATTATCAAATCCCTGCATTGGCTGATACTGATTTTTTTTCGGTTTCATATCGTTCCTCCTTTTTATGAAAACCAATCAAAACATGTTCCGGATGTATAGATGAACGCTCCGCGATGACTCACCTCCGATAGAAAACGATCTTAGTCGCTGGTGCGATTTTTATCTCTTTCACCTTATGAGGCAGATGCTTGGAATATGCGGAAAAAGAGCAGCAGACGGCACAGGTTTTGATCCAGGCAGCTGCTGTTTCTTATTTAGACATACACAAACTTTTCGATATTGGTTTGTACCCCTAGCGCAACTTGCGCATAAGCAACATAAGATACGTTAGGTTCAGGTGTGAAGTTTCAAGAAGGAGGTGTAGGGTTTGCCGAAAGTATCAGTCATTATGACAAGCTTTAACAAAAGCGATTATGTGGCAAAGTCCATTTCTAGCATACTCTCACAAACGTTTTCAGATTTTGAATTGTTTATTATGGATGACAACTCCAATGAAGAGACGCTGAATGTCATCCGTCCTTTTTTGAATGATAACCGAGTGCGTTTTTATCAAAGTGATGTATCTGGAGTAAAGGAAAGAACGGAAAAAACGAGGTACGCGGCGCTGATCAATCAGGCACTTGAGATGGCGGAAGGTGAATATATCACTTATGCAACGGATGACAACATCTATATGCCGGACCGGCTCCTGAAAATGGTGCGAGAGCTCGATGCCCATCCTGAAAAGGCTGTGATTTACTCAGCCTCCAAAACCTATCATTTAAACGAGAATGGCGGCATTGTAAAAGAAACTGCCAGACCTGCCGCTCAAGTGACATGGAACGCGCCGTGCGCCATCGATCATTGCTCGGTGATGCATAGGTGTTCTGTGCTTGAGAAGGTAAAGGAGAAGTTTGGCTCGTATTGGGATGAAAGCCCGGCGTTTTACCGGATCGGTGATGCCCGGTTCTTTTGGAGGGTCAATCATTTTTATCCGTTTTATCCGCTTGCAGAGGAGCTTGATCTGAATTATATTACCGACCAATCGATTCACTTTCAGCTGTTTGAAGCAGAAAAAAATGAATTCGTCCGGAACCTTCCTCCGCAGCGCAATTGCCGCGAGCTGCGTGAATCATTAAAAAAGCTTGGGATGAGGTGAGAGCTTGTCGGCCTATTTAAGCAATTATTGGGTGCTGTACCGGAAGTATGTAGAGCTTTTTGACAGACTGCGCTACAAGGAGATTCCACTTGGACTTATCAGTAATTTTTATCAATACATCAGCCCTGAGCTGAGGGTAATGATGGAAGAAGAGCCAGAGTTATTCGGAGCGGTGGACCAGTATATTGATGAAGAGCAGATTCAACCGTTTTTTGAAGAAAAAATACAAAATATCGGTAAAACAAATGACAAACCTGTTAAGGGAAAAGTCATTTTGCACTTTGATTACCTGCGTTTTTCAACTGAAAATTACCAGCAATTTAATCCGGGGAAAACAGCGGTCTTGGCAAAATGGAGCCTGCCGGATTATTGCGGGCTGCCTGTCATCTGTAAGCGTGATCTTGCAGAGTCAGGCCAAAAAGGCGATCCGAAGCCTTATGTTAAAAAGGCCATGTCAATTTTATCCGCATTTGACGATCATCCGGCATTCGGAGATCAGGCGTTTCGTGATCGGCTTTGCAAGGATATTCCTTTATTTATGGAAGCCATTGATGCGGTCGAAGCCTTGTTTGCCAAAGAGAAGATTTCTGCTGTTGTCGTCGGAACGACAGAAGACATTTACAGCCGGGTGCTTGCTCTCATGTGTAGAAGAAGGGGGGCAGTCAGTATTTGTCTCCAGCATGGGGCGCTGATGGGCGATGAAGCCTTTTTGCCTATATTTACAACTTACCAGGCTGTGTTTGGCGCTTATGAAGCGGAATGGTTCAAACAAAAGGGCTGTAAGCCTGAGCAAATTCTCGTAACGGGACATCCCCGCTTCGATCAGATTTTTAATAAGCCCCCTATGGATATGTTCATGTTCTATCGAAAACTTGGATTTCATCCGTCAAAAAAAATCGTTCTCATTGCGACCCAGCCTGCTTCAGAAAATTTCTATACCGATGTGCTAAAAGGACTTTCCAATCAAAAGCAGCTGCAAATTATCATCAAACCTCATCCTTGGGAGATTGGAAAAAACAAGCTTGATCAGTATCACGCTGCGGCGAAAAAACATAAAGCATGCAGGGTCATCACAAAAGAGCTGGATCTGTATGATTTGCTGCCGTATGCTGACGTTGCAGTGACGCAAACCTCAACGGTCGGACTTGAAGCCATGCTGTTTCAAAAGCCTGTGCTAATTGGGAAATCATCCGGAAACCGCACATATTCGTATTATGAATCTCTTGGTGATTTTATGTTTGATCAGCCAGATGAACTGGTGCGCACATTGATTGAGGTTCTTCGAAGTCCCGCCGTGCATAAAAAAGCAGAAGAGGCGCGTCTGGCATTCACAAAAGCCAATTATCCGGTGGCAGAATCAACAAACGCTTTATTTACTGAACTGAAAGCCAAAACAGGGGTTGATTACAGGCGGGAAGATACTGAATAAAATGATAGGAGCGCAAAGAAATGGTGCAGAAGAGAAATCATTTTCTTCCTTACTCATTGCCACTAATCGGAAAGGAAGAAATTCAGGAGGTTACAGCAACGCTTGAATCGGGATGGCTCTCCAAAGGCCCGAAGGTTCAGCAGTTTGAAAAAGAATTTGCCGCGTTTGTCGGGGCGAAGCACGCCGTGGCGCTGAATTCATGTACCGCTGCTTTATTTTTGGCTTTGAAAGCAAAAGGAATCGGGCCGGGTGACGAGGTCATTACCTCTCCGCTTACGTTCAGCTCGACCGCCAATACGATTATTCATACAGGAGCAACGCCTGTGTTTGCGGACATTGACGAAAACACGCTCAATATTGACCCGGCAAAGCTTGAGGCGGCCGTCACACCGCGTACGAAAGCAGTTGTGCCCGTTCACTTCGGCGGGCAGTCCTGTGATATGGATACGATCTTGGCAATTGCCCAAACGCATGGCTTATTCGTGCTGGAGGATGCGGCCCATGCTGTGTATACGACGTATAAGCAAAGAATGATCGGTTCTCTCGGGGACGCGACGGCATTCAGCTTTTACGCCACTAAAAACCTGGCGACAGGGGAAGGCGGCATGCTGACGACAGACGATGAGGAGCTTGCCAATAACATCCGGGTGCTGAGCCTTCACGGCATGAGCAAAACCGCATGGAACCGTTATTCTTCAAATGGCAGCTGGTATTATGAAGTCGAATCGCCCGGCTATAAGATGAACATGTTTGATTTGCAGGCTGCTCTCGGACTTCATCAGCTGAAACGGCTGGATGATATGCAGAAACGGAGAGAAGAGATTGCCGCCCATTACCAAGCCGCTTTTCAGCAGATACCGGGGCTGATCACACCGTTTGTTCATGATGACGGCAGGCACGCCTGGCATTTATATGTTCTGCAAGTTGATGCAAAACAGGCCGGTGTCACGCGCAGCGAAATGATTACGGCATTAAAGGATGTATACAATATCGGCACAAGCGTTCATTTTATTCCGGTACACGTTCATCCGTATTATCAAAAGCAATTCGGATTTAAGGAAAAGGACTTTCCGATTTCCATGAATTATTATAAACGAACCCTGTCGCTCCCGCTCTATCCATCAATGTCCGACGAGGATGTAGATGATGTCATTGAAGCTGTGCGGGATATTGTAAAAGGGGCTGGTTAAGTGTACACGGTAAAAGAAAATGTCGCCAAAGAGGAGATTGAGAATTTTCTCCAAAGCAGGCAGCTTACACTGGACGTTCCGTATCAATTTTCTCTCGGCCTTTTTGAAAACAGCAGGCTCCAAGGCGTCTTGCTTTACGAAAATTCTTTGTGGGAAAGCCAGATGCTTCAGAAGAAAGTTATGAACGTCAAACTTCTTGCGGCAAACAGCGCCGGGCAGCTGAAGAGTCTGTTTGAAGCTTTTTATTCTGTGCGCCAAATGGATGAAACGGATTTTATCTTTGTTCGTGTTCCGGCTGAAGATATCAGAGCCACGCATGTGATACAGCAGCAGCCATCCTCTTACTTTGTCGGCAGTTTGCTGAAGCTGGCGAAGCCCCCGTCTTTTTATGATAAAACAGCGCCGTTTTTTGAACTGGGCCCGCCTGAGCCTGGAGACACAGAAGCGATATGTGAGCTGGCCCGAGACTCGTTTACAAAAAGCAGATATTTTCAAGATCCTCATCTCAGCAATGAAGCAGCAAACAAAATTTTTCAGGAGTGGACACGAAACAACCTGAATGGAAGGGCGGCTATAAACATTGCCGCTAAGCATAATGGCGAGGTCATCGGCTATCTTCAGGGCTTATTAAGAGAAGATGAATGTATTCTCGATTTGATGGCTGTGAAGCCGGGATTTGAAGGAAAACGTATCGCGTTTCATTTATTGGCGAATTTCATAGAACAACCAGAGACCCAGAAGCATAAAACGGTAACAGCGGGGACGCAGCTTCACAATGTAAGGGCGATCCGCCTTTATGAAAGAATGGGCTTCACCGCTGAACAATCATATTATTATTATCATATTTGGCCGGGCAAGGAGGCGAAATAATGGCAGAGTTTCAGATCGCGGATAAAACTCTAGGCAAAGACGCGCCTGTATTTATTATTGCCGAGGCGGGAATTAATCATGATGGAAAGCTTGATCAGGCATTTGCGCTGATTGATGCAGCAGCAGAAGCTGGAGCGGATGCTGTGAAATTTCAAATGTTCCAGGCTGATAAGATGTACCAGAAAGATCCTGGTTTGTACAAAACAGCGGCGGGTAAGGATGTCTCTATTTTTTCTTTAGTGCAATCAATGGAAATGCCGGCTGAGTGGATTTCACCGCTATTGGATTACTGCCGCGAAAAGCAGGTGATTTTTTTAAGCACAGTATGTGACGAAGGGTCAGCCGACCTGCTTCAGTCCACCTCGCCGAGCGCTTTTAAAATCGCATCCTATGAAATTAACCATCTTCCGCTGCTCAAATATGTCGCCCGTATGAACAGGCCGATGATATTCTCGACAGCCGGAGCGGAAATTTCTGACATTCACGAAGCTTGGAGCACCATCAGGGCGGAGGGCAACGATCAAATTGCCATTATGCATTGTGTGGCGAAATACCCTGCACCGGTGGAGTACAGCAACCTCAGCGTCATTCCGATGCTTGCCGCCGCTTTTCCTGAGGCGGTAATCGGCTTCTCTGATCATAGCGAGCATCCGACAGAAGCGCCGTGTGCCGCGGTTCGGCTCGGAGCAAGACTGATAGAAAAGCATTTTACGATTGATAAAAACCTGCCGGGCGCCGACCACTCGTTTGCGTTAAATCCGGATGAATTGAAAGAAATGGTCGAAAGCATCAGGAAAACAGAGGCCGAGATGAAACAAGGAATCAGGAAGCCGGTTTCTGAAAAACTGCTTGGCAGTTCATACAAAACAACGACCGCCATCGAAGGAGAAATTCGAAGTTTTGCATACAGAGGAATTTTTACAACGGCTCCGATTCAAAAAGGTGAAGCTTTTAGTGAAGACAATATTGCAGTGCTTCGCCCCGGGCAAAAGCCGCAGGGGATGCACCCGAGATTTTTTGAGCTGCTGACCGGCGGCGTTCGGGCTGTAAGAGACATTCCGGTCGACACAGGCATTGTTTGGGATGACATTTTATTGAAAGACAGCCCGTTTCATGAATGACATTCTCTTTATCATTCAAGCCAGAATGGGTTCTACACGGCTTCCGGGAAAAGTGCTGCGTCGGCTCGGATCCAATCGCTTACTCGATATAATCGTTCACCGTGTCCGGCAAAGCGCGTTTTATCAAATGGATCAAGATAATCTTGTCATCGCCACGTCCGATATAGAAACTGACGACATATTAGAGGCACACTGTATTAAACATGGCTTTCGCGTTTTTCGCGGCAGCGAGGAACGTGTTCTCGACAGGTTTGTGAAGGTCATTGAGGCTGTCAAACCGACAGTTTTCATCCGGTTGATAGGTGAAAATCCGTTTGTTGATCCGGAGCTTCTCGATATGATGATGAAGGCGCATCTTAATCAACAAGGAGCGGATTATACGTATATTTTGAATACCCCGTTAGGGATTTGTGGCGAAGCGGTCAGCGCCAAGCTGATAACAGACATCAGCCGCATTCAGGCGTTGGAGGATCAATATCAGGAGCATGTCACGTTATATGTAAGGGATCATCCAGATCTTTATCGCGTTCAGTTTTTAGAGGCACCGGAACCATTTCGCGGCCCTCAATACCGACTGACCATTGATACAGACTATGAATCGATAAAGGCCCTTTATCAAAAAGCAGGCGAGCGCCCTGATGTATCCGCCTCAGAGCTCATTAGCCTCCTGAACCGTAATCCTGATGCGGCAAACGAACGAAAGGCTGAATAGCCATGCATATTGGGATTGTCGCAGACGGGGGTTATGAAAAGGGCATGGGCCATGTTGTCCGGATGAAGAGACTTGCTGATGAACTCAAACAGTGCGGCTTGATTACGTTTTACACGAATCAGGAGTCTGAACCATTCCTTCATGAAGAGCATTGGAATGTCATCGTAAAGCCAGAGCTGCAGCAGCACGAATTTATTCTCCGGGAAATAAAAAGCAAGAAACTTGATCTGCTTTTGTTTGATATTCTAGGCGCACCCGTTGAGCTGTTAAAGAAAATAAAGGCGGAAACAGATGCAAAAATTGTACTTTTTGAAGAGAAAAACGCCAAAGCGATTCAACAAAGTGACGCAGTCATCAACGGAATTTACGGCGATATCAGAAGCAGGGTGTACGATCAGGGAAACACCCGCATCTATGAGGGGCCGGATTATCTTATTCTTCACCCCGCCTTCCAAACCGCAAGAAATGATTACACACTTAAGAGAAAATGCCGCAATATCGTTGTTGCATTAGGAGGAAGTGATCCGAAGCAGCTAGTTTTTAAAGTGTTGGCTGCAGCCGGCCATGTCCCCGCCATGAAAGACAAAAACATGATGTTTGTGATGGGGAGCGCTTCACCGCATCAGGACGCGGTTCGAAGGCAGATTCAAAAGAAGCCGCAGTACACGGTGATCGGGCAAACTAATGATATGGCGGGTATGTTGAAACAAGCGGATGCAGCCATTGTCGCCGGCGGCATCTCCCTGTACGAAGCCATCTGCATCGGCGTGCCGTGCCTAGTTCTTTCTCAGGTTGAGCACCAAACGGCAACAGCCAAAACATTTGCTGAGCTAGGCGCCGCTCTTGATCTTGGCTTGGGAGAGCTTGTATCGAATGAAACGCTTACCTATCAGATATCACGGATCATCAGCAGTTATCCTCTTCGCCTTTCTTTACACAAGGCAGGAAGGCCGCTCGTGGATGGCAAAGGCATCAAGCGGGTATCAGCGATTCTTAAAGATTTGTATGATCAAGATATAAAAAACATGTAAGGAAGTGTTAATGTGAAAGGTGTTATTTTAGCCGGTGGAAACGGCTCACGCCTTATGCCCTTAACCAAGGCCGTTAACAAGCATTTGCTTCCTGTAGGCCCTTATCCGATGATTTACTGGTCGGTCATGAAGCTGGAGGAAGCCGGTATAAATGATATTTTGCTCATTAGCCAAAAAGAGCATATGCCGCAATTTTATAAACTGCTTGGGGACGGGGAAGAGCTTGGCGTCACAATCACTTATCAGGTTCAGCCAGCCGCATCAGGCATTTCGGATGGGCTGTCTTATGCAAAACGCTTTACGAAAAAAGAGCCTTTCATTTTATTATTAGGTGATAATATATTCGAAGATTCATTAAAGCCTTTTAAGGAGCGTTTTGAACAGCAGGGAAAAGGAGCAAAGGTGCTGCTGAAAGAAGTTGATGATCCGGAACGCTTCGGGATTGCTGAGATTGATGAGAAAAACAAGCGGATTCGTTCTATTATCGAGAAGCCCGCACACCCGACGACCAACCTTTGTGTAACCGGCATTTATATGTATGATGCGGAAGTATTTTCGTATATTGAACAAATATCACCGTCGAAGCGCGGAGAGCTGGAAATTACCGATGTGAATAATCTATACATCGAAAACAGCCAGCTTACGTATGATGTGTTATCAGGCTGGTGGGTCGATGCAGGAACTCACGAATCGCTTCATCTCGCCTCTCAGCTTGTACATCAGGCTCTACAGAAGGGACAGGACGAAAAGTGATGGCAAAATCATATTTAATTACGGGCGGGGCCGGCTTCATCGGGCTCACGTTTACAAAGCTCATGCTGAAGGAAACGGATGCACGCATTACCGTTTTAGATAAATTGACGTACGCCAGCCACCCGGAGGAAATGGAAAAACTAAAGGCAAACAGCCGATTTCGCTTTGTAAAAGGGGATATCAGCGTTCAGGAGGATATCGATCGGGCGTTTGATGAGATCTATGACGGCGTGATTCACTTCGCTGCGGAATCGCATGTGGACAGAAGCATTTCCCAAGCGGAGCCGTTTATCACCACAAATGTCATGGGGACATACCGATTGGCGGAAGCGGTCTTGCAGGGAAAAGCCAAGAAGCTGATTCATATTTCAACAGATGAGGTGTACGGAGATTTAGAAGCGGATGATCCCGCATTTACTGAAACGACGCCGCTTTCTCCTAATAACCCATACTCTGCCAGCAAAGCAAGCTCTGATTTGCTCGTGTTATCGTATGTGAAAACCCACAAGCTTCCGGCCATTATTACAAGATGCAGCAACAATTACGGCCCCTACCAGCACAGCGAAAAAATGATTCCGACGATTATCCGACATGCGAAGCAAGGTCTACCGGTTCCGCTGTACGGTGATGGGCATCAGATCCGAGACTGGTTGTTTGCGGAGGACCATTGCCGCGCCATCAAGCTGATTTTAGAAAAAGGAACCGACGGTGAGGTGTATAACATCGGCGGCGGAAATGAACGCACGAATAAAGAGCTGGCGAGCATCATCATGAAGCATCTGGGCTGTGAGGAATTGTTCGCCCACGTGGAAGACCGAAAAGGGCATGACCGGCGCTATGCGATCAATGCATCAAAGCTGAAAAACGAACTGGGCTGGCGGCAGGAAGTGCCGTTTGAAGAAGGCATTGAACGTACGATTCGCTGGTATACAGACAATGACCGATGAGAAGGTGATCTGATTGACAAAGGTGTTGGTGACTGGTGCGGGAGGACAGCTTGGCCTGGAACTGTGCCGCCAGCTGAAGCAAGCCGGGTATGAGGTCATTGCGTTAACAAAGAAGATGATGAACATTGCTGACCAGCGCTCAGTACGGCATTCGTTCGGCCATTATCAGCCGGATATCGTGGTCAATACGGCCGCGTTTACGTCGGTTGATAAATGCGAGACAGAACTTGATTTAGCGTACTCGATTAACGGAATCGGCGCTTATTATACAGCGCTGGAGGCAACCCGCATCGGCGCTCAATATATTCATATCAGCACGGACTATGTATTTGACGGGAAAGGTACCCAGCCATACAGGGAAGACGATGCGCTCGATCCGAACACCATCTACGGCAAAAGCAAAAAGCTCGGAGAAGAACTGATTCGATTAGCAACAAAAGACAGCACGATTATCAGAACATCGTGGGTGTACGGACATGGCGGCAGCAATTTCGTTCAGACCATGCTGAGACTTGCTGAAACGAAACAAGAGCTGAGGGTTGTAAGCGATCAAATAGGTTCGCCGACTTATACGAAGGATTTAGCAGAAGTGGTTATCAAACTGTTCAGCCATCCGCCGGGCATCTATCATGTCAGCAATTCAGGCGTATGCAGCTGGTATGAATTTGCGAAGGCCATTATGGAAGAAAGCGGACTGGACACAGTCATCTTGCCTGTCACGACTGAAGAATACGGAAATAAAACGCCCCGTCCGGCTTACTCTGTGCTAAGCCATCGAGCCATTGAAGAAGCCGGCATTCGCCCTCGCCATTGGCGGGAAGCACTACGGGAGTATTTGCAGGAGAGGAGCAGTGCGCGTGATTGAAGGAGTCAAGGTGAAAAAATTGACGAAGCATAGTGACGACAGGGGCTTTTTTGCTGAACTGGTTCGGGATGATGAGAATCTTCTTGAGCATTTCGGGCAGGCCTCTTGGTCGAAAAGCTATCCGGGTGTAATTAAAGCATTTCATTATCATGAGAAGCAGGATGATCTCTGGTTTTTCCCAACCGGCCACGCCCAGGTTGTCCTTTACGATTTGCGTAAGGACTCAAAGACAAAAGGAGAAACTGACGTCTATTATATGGGCGAAGACAATCCGATGCTGTTACTGATCCCAAAAGGGGTCGCCCACGGGTACAGAGTGCTGGGAGAAACACCGCTGACGATTATCTACTTCACCACCATGTCGTATAATCCGGATCAGCCTGATGAAAAAAGAATTCCGTGGAATGATGAGACGATCGGTTTTAACTGGAATACAGAATTTAGATAAAGAAGAAACGTGGTCAATCGAAGAGCGGAGGCATCTTCGCTTTTTTTGTCCCTTTTTTCAAAATAGGATAAACGGAAGAAGTCAACAGGTGGATGTGACTAGTAAAAGAGTAAATTGTCCATTCGAATCTTGTATAACTAGGATGAAATTCTTAAAGAATCGCAAGTGTTAATATCCTAAAAAACATTTACTTCCATGGAAAATGATGATAGATTGATCTTGAAGAAGAAGTAAGATAATTCGCGAATGACAGCAAAACACTTTTTCTGCAGAGGACGCTCTGGCCAATACCGACAATGAATTGAGGGGGAAATGTTATGTTAAAAAGAACTTCATTTGTATCTTCATTATTCATCAGTTCAGCTGTCTTACTATCAATCTTGCTGCCTTCAGGCCAAGCTCATGCGCAGTCTGCATCGATTGAGGCTAAAACGATCAACAGCACAAAAGAGTGGACCACTTCTGATATTGAAGTAACATATAAACCAAATGCGGTGCTTTCTCTAGGAGCGGTAGAATTTCGTTTTCCTGACGGGTTTCATGCAACGACAAGAGATTCAGTGAATGGAAGAACACTGAAAGAAACACAGATATTAAACAATGGAAAAACAGTCAGACTCCCACTTACGCTTGATTTGTTAGGCGCAACAGAATTTGATCTCGTCATGGTGCGCAAAACGCTTCCGCGTGCAGGCACTTACACGATTAAAGGCGATGTGGTAAACGGGTTGGGAATCGGCAGTTTTAATGCTGAAACGCAGCTGGTAATTGAGCCTCGTTAATAAATAGATGTGATCAGAGACTGAGATGTTTTCAGTCTCTTTTTTTGTTGATTAAAAAAACTGGTACGGATCTTGCATGATTATAAGGATGAATCCAATGAAGAAAGGAATTGGCCGGATATTTTTTAAAGCGCTTATATTTAAGGCCGGTCAGAAAAACAATGAGGTGAAAAAAGATGTCAGCAAAGCAAGTCAAGAAAGATGAGGAAAAAGAAGGTCTTAACTTATTTCTGTCTACCCAAACGATCATTAAGGAAGCCCTTCGGAAACTTGGCTATCCGGGCGATATGTTTGAACTTATGAAAGAGCCTCAGAGAATGCTCACTGTCCGCATCCCGGTAAAAATGGATAACGGCAGCGTCAAAGTGTTCACAGGCTACCGGTCGCAGCACAATGATGCGGTCGGCCCGACAAAGGGAGGCGTGCGTTTTCATCCTGAAGTCAATGAAGAGGAAGTCAAGGCATTATCCATTTGGATGACGCTCAAGTGCGGAATTGCCAATCTTCCTTACGGCGGCGGAAAGGGCGGTATTATTTGTGATCCGCGCATAATGTCATTTGGAGAACTGGAAAGGCTGAGCAGGGGATATGTCCGTGCCATCAGCCAGATCGTCGGCCCGACAAAGGATATTCCGGCTCCCGATGTCTACACCAACTCGCAAATTATGGCGTGGATGATGGATGAGTACAGCCGGCTGCGGGAATTCGACTCTCCGGGCTTTATTACAGGAAAACCGCTTGTTTTAGGCGGATCGCAAGGCCGGGAAACTGCAACGGCACAGGGTGTCACGATTTGTATTGAAGAGGCGGTTAAGAAAAAAGGAATCAAGCTGCAAAACGCGCGGATCATCATACAGGGTTTTGGAAACGCGGGAAGTTTTCTTGCCAAATTCATGCACGATGCGGGCGCGAAGGTGGTCGGGATCTCGGATGCCAATGGCGGGCTCTACAACCCGGACGGCCTTGATATTCCTTATTTGCTCGATAAGCGGGACAGCTTCGGCATGGTTACCAACTTATTTACAGACGTCATCACGAATGAGGAGCTGCTTGAAAAGGATTGCGATATTTTAGTGCCTGCGGCAATCGCCAATCAAATCACAGCCAAAAACGCACATAACATTCAAGCGTCAATCATCGTCGAAGCAGCGAATGGACCGACAACCATTGATGCCACTAAGATCCTGAATGAAAGAGGCGTGCTCCTCGTGCCTGATATCCTGGCGAGTGCTGGCGGCGTCACGGTTTCTTATTTTGAATGGGTGCAAAACAACCAGGGATATTATTGGCCAGAAGAAGAGGTCGCAGAAAAACTGAGGAATGTCATGGTCAATTCGTTCGAAACCATTTATCAGACAGCAGCAACACATAAAGTCGATATGCGTTTGGCGGCTTACATGACCGGCATCAGAAAATCGGCAGAAGCATCACGTTTCCGCGGATGGGTTTAAATTTAGAGGGGGAGATATTCTCTTCTGGCGCAAAAAAATTTTGCGCTTAACCTATCCGGGAAGAGTGAGACCTGCAAATAAAATTTGCGTTTCATTATCGTAGAAAGAGAAAGGTGTGGACTATGAGATCAATTACCGTTCGATTCAACAAGTTTTTTCAGCAAAAGACAAAAAACGGCATGATTCTTGCATTTTTATATAAGAAAACATATTTCATGACCATGAGGGGGACTACATATGACAGTATCATACGCGCACGAACCATTTACTGATTTTACGGAGGTAAAGAATAAAACAGCATTTCAAGAGTCATTGGCATTTGTAAACACTCAGCTCGGCAAGCATTATCCGCTAATCATAAATGGAGAAAAAATAGAAACGGATCGCAAAATTGTTTCCATTAACCCGGCAAATAAAGAAGAGATTGTTGGGTACGCGTCTACAGCGGATCAAGAGCTTGCTGAAAAAGCGATGCAAGCCGCATTGCAGGCATTTGAATCTTGGAAAAAACAAAGACCGGAGCACCGCGCGAATATCCTCTTCAAGGCAGCTGCTATTTTGCGTAAAAGAAAGCATGAATTTTCAGGCTATCTTGTAAAGGAAGCGGGAAAACCGTGGAAGGAAGCTGATGCGGATACAGCTGAAGCGATAGACTTTTTAGAGTTCTACGCGCGGCAAATGTTAAGCCTCAAGGAAGGAGCTCCGGTGAAGAGCCGTGCAGGCGAGTTCAATCAATACCATTACGAAGCGCTTGGCGTCGGCATCGTCATTTCTCCATTTAATTTCCCGCTTGCGATTATGGCTGGTACAGCGGCGGCTGCAATTGTGACAGGAAATACAATTCTCTTAAAACCGGCAGACGCAGCCCCGGTAGTAGCTGCAAAATTTGTCGAGGTCATGGAGGAAGCGGGCTTGCCAAACGGCGTCTTGAATTACATCCCGGGAGATGGAGCGGAGATCGGTGATTTCTTAGTGGAACATCCGAAAACACGGTTTGTCTCATTTACAGGTTCACGTGCAGTCGGCTGCCGGATTTATGAGCGTGCCGCCAAAGTGCAGCCTGGACAAAAATGGCTGAAGCGGGTAATTGCTGAGATGGGCGGAAAAGACACAGTGCTTGTCGACAAGGACGCTGATCTTGATCTTGCTGCGTCTTCTATCGTGTATTCAGCGTTTGGATATTCAGGTCAGAAGTGTTCAGCAGGTTCCCGCGCAGTCATCCATCAGGATGTATATGATGAAGTAGTGGAAAAAGCTGTGGCGCTGACGAAATCGCTGGCTGTCGGCAATCCGGAAGATCCTAATACGTATATGGGTCCCGTGATTCATGAAGCGTCCTACAATAAAGTCATGTCATATATTGAAATCGGCAAATCTGAAGGCAAGCTGTTGTCCGGCGGTGAAGGCGATGATTCAAAAGGCTACTTTATTCAGCCGACGATTTTTGCAGATGTTGATGAAAACGCCCGCTTGATGCAAGAAGAAATTTTTGGCCCGGTTGTTGCGATCTGCAAAGCGCGTGATTTTGATCATATGCTGGAGATTGCCAATAACACGGAATACGGATTAACAGGCGCTCTGCTGACAAAAAATCGCGCGCACATTGAACGGGCGCGTGAGGATTTCCATGTCGGGAACCTATATTTCAACAGAGGCTGTACCGGGGCGATTGTAGGCTATCAGCCGTTCGGCGGTTTTAATATGTCCGGAACAGACTCAAAAGCAGGCGGCCCGGATTATTTAATTCTTCACATGCAGGCGAAAACAACGTCCGAAGCTTTTTAATGTAGAGAAACAAACCGTACGGTTCTGTAGCGAACTGCACGATTTCGGCCGAGGCGTACGCAATAGAAAAGCTCTCCGGAGAACCGGAGAGCTTTTTTACGATTTCATCCAATCATCGGAGGATATCGGCTTTTTTCCCTAGTGCCATTAAATTCAGTCGTGGTTTTTAAATGGAATATAGAAATCTATTTTAATATTTGAATGAAAACACTAAATACAATAAAAATTTCATTCGAAATGCTAAATGTGAAAAAACAATGCTAGAATTAATTTAACTTTATGAAGATTATGGAAGAGGTGTTGGAGCGAGAATGAACAGCAAACAAAACAATGACATCAAAACAAAACATCATTTTCCGCTAATGTTAGCGCTGGCTTTAACGATGGGGGTATTTGCGGCCGGATCTGAAGAGCTTGTGATCTCACCGTTGCTGCCGGATTTGGCAAAAGCCTTCCATTTAGATGTCAGTGTCCTGGCGTTATCTATCAGTATTTACGGTGTTATGATTTTTATCGGTGCGCCGCTACTGGTTCCTTTAGGCGATAAATACTCCAGAGAACTGAGTTTAATGGCAGGGCTTATCATCTTTATCATAGGAACAGTAATATGCGCTTTGGCTCAAAATATCTTTTTCTTCTTTTTAGGACGTGCGCTGTCGGGGTTGGCTGCGGGAGCGTTTGTGCCGACCGCTTATGCAGTTGTAGGAGATCGTGTTCCTTATACATACCGGGGCAAGGTGATGGGACTGATTGTATCAAGCTGGTCGCTGGCACTGATCTTCGGTGTGCCAATCGGATCATTTATCGGCGGCGTCTTGCATTGGAGATGGACATTTTGGATCTTCGCCTTGATGGGCGTTCTGGTTGTGCTGCTGATCCTGCTTGAAATGCACCGTCATGCCGAACATAAAAACAGCGGCAAGGAAGAAAAAGAAGAGCCGGCTGGAACATTCCGGGATGCGCTGAAAGTCCCGCGAGTACCCGTTTATATTACGATAACCTTTTGTAATATGATTGGTTTTTACGGTATGTATTCATTTTTAGGCTCCTATCTCCAAGACGTCTTTACCGGAGGAAATACAGCTGCGAGCTTATTTATTATGATTTACGGCATCGGGTTTTCCATGAGCGTTATTACAGGAAAGATTGCTGATCGCATCGGAAAAATGCGCTCCCTTTTTATTGCACTGGGGGTCATCAGCGTGCTGTTGGCATGTTTAGCTTATGCACCGGCTTCAATGATTCTGTTCATTGTCAGCCTGTTTATTTGGGGAGTAATGCAAAGCTTGACGGTGACACTGCTTAGCACCATTTTGAGTGACTGCTCAGAACATCATCGCGGAAAAATCATGGTGTATTACAGCCTTGCCTCGAATCTCGCTGTGACACTAGGATCTGCTTTGATGGGGCCTGTATATGTAGGATACGGGTATGCAGCCGTCGGGTTGATTTGCGCCGCCATTACAGTGCTCGGATTTGCACTCAGTGTATTCGCATACAAAAAGTATGGCAAGTATGAGCAGAAAGCCGATGGAGTTGTTACGAGGTTAGTGAATAAATCTAAAAATTCCGTTTAATTGTAACATTGCCTATATATTAAACTCCCGCCTGTTTGGGCGGGAGGAGATATTATACATATAGGAATTGAGGAAGTGTATCAAGCGAAAGGCGGTTGCCGACAAAGAATGAACCGAATTCGCCATAGCGAGCGCTGACTTCGTCAAAACGCATTTCATACACAAGCTTTTTGAATTGAAGCACATCATCACTGAATAATGTAACGCCCCACTCGTAATCGTCAAAGCCGACTGAGCCGGTGATGATCTGTTTGACTTTACCCGCATAGCTGCGGCCGATTAAGCCGTGGCTTCTCATCAAGTTTCTGCGTTCTTCCATTGAAAGCATGTACCAGTTGTCATTGCCGGATCTTCTTTTATCCATTGGATAGAAGCATACATATTTTGACTCAGGCAGTTCAGGGTAAAGGCGTGCACGCACGTGCGGATTTTCATAAGGATCGCCGTCACCGCTTGCCAAGTAGTTGCTCAGCTCTACCACTGATACGTAGGAATAGGCCGGAATGGTGAACTCAGCAAGTCTTGATTTATTGAATTCGAGCTCAATTTGATTTAATTCTTCCATTGTAGGACGAAGAATCATCAGCATAAAATCAGCTTTTTGGCCGACGATGCTGTAAAGGGTCTGTGATCCTTTTCCTTCTTTTTGGGCTATACCCCATTTTTCAAGCAATCCTGTGAATTCATGTATGATCGATTGGCGCTCATCACTGGACAGCAGCTTCCAGGAAGTCCAATCCATTGTGCGAAAATCATGAAGCGCATACCAGCCGTCAAGCGTTTTCGCCGCTTCATTGGTCATTTGCTGTTCACTCATTTATCTTCACTCCTATGATCTATTTACTTATGATTGCCTTCACTATATCATAGTTTATCCGATTTTACTGTGGAGAAACCTTGAACATCTCTTTCGTATAACTTCATAAAAATAAGAGAAGCTATAAGGAAAGAATGAGCCGCTTAAATTAATTAGAAAAATAAGATTTTTTCATGAAAGCGCTATAATGAAAGTTGGCTGTTTGAATTTGATTGGAAGAAGAGTATGCTAGTAAAAGAAAGCGTTTTTGTAACATTTTGAGGAGGTTTTATTGTGGCAGATTTATTTTCAACAGTGCAAGAAAAAGTAGCTGGAAAAGACATTAAAATTGTATTTCCTGAAGGCTTAGACGAGCGTATTTTAGAAGCGGTCAGCAAGCTTGCAGGAAACAAAGTGCTGAATCCGATTGTGATCGGCAATGAAAATGAGATCCAAGCAAAAGCAAAAGAACTGAACCTGACGCTAGACGGCGTTGAGATTTATGATCCTCATACATATGAAGGCATGGAAGACCTTGTACAAGCATTCGTAGAACGCCGTAAAGGCAAAGCAACAGAAGAACAGGCTCGAAAAGCGTTATTAGATGAGAACTACTTCGGTACAATGCTGGTGTACAAAGGCCTTGCACACGGACTTGTAAGCGGAGCGGCTCATTCAACTGCCGACACTGTCCGCCCGGCTCTTCAAATCATCAAAACAAAAGAAGGCGTGAAAAAGACTTCCGGCGTGTTCATTATGGCTCGCGGAGAAGAGCAATACGTATTCGCGGATTGCGCAATCAACATTGCGCCTGACAGCCAAGATCTTGCCGAGATTGCGATTGAAAGTGCCAATACGGCAAAAATGTTCGACATTGAGCCTCGCGTCGCAATGCTAAGCTTTTCTACAAAAGGCTCAGCAAAATCTGACGAAACAGAAAAAGTAGCGGATGCGGTGCAAATCGCGAAAGAAAAAGCGCCTGAACTGACACTTGACGGCGAATTCCAATTCGATGCTGCATTTGTTCCATCTGTAGCTGAGAAAAAAGCGCCGGATTCCGAGATCAAAGGGGACGCTAACGTATTCGTATTCCCAAGCCTTGAAGCAGGGAACATCGGCTACAAGATCGCTCAGCGTTTGGGTAACTTTGAAGCGGTAGGACCAATCCTGCAAGGTTTGAATATGCCTGTAAACGACCTTTCAAGAGGATGTAACGCTGAAGATGTTTACAATCTCGCATTAATTACAGCGGTGCAAGCACTGTAAGAAAAATGAAGACGATGGCAGCTCTCTTCCGGAGGGCTGCCTTTTTTGCGTCTCCGTATAGCCTTCTTTACCAAGACAGATGATATGAGTACAATAAAGAAAACTGATCATAACCATATATCTTATTAATGACAGGGGTGGGGTTTTTGTATTATGACGTCCTGAAAACGTTTATAGCGGTAGTAGAAGAAAAAAACTTCACAAAAGCGGCGGAAAAGCTGATGATTTCCCAGCCCAGCGTCAGCCTGCATATCAAAAATCTTGAGAAAGAATTTCAAACGGCCCTCCTGAACCGATCGCCAAAACACTTTACAACAACGCCGACAGGAGACATTTTATATCAAAGAGCAAAGCAAATGGTATTTCTATACGAGCAAGCAAAGGCTGAAATCTATGCGCATCATCACTATGTGAAAGGCGAATTGAAAATTGCTGCCAGCTTTACGATCGGAGAGTATATTCTTCCGCCGCTCTTGGCCCAGCTGCAAAAGCTGTATCCAGAGCTGAACCTCGATGTCATGATTGGCAATACAGAGGAGGTCAGCGAGCGTGTGCGGATGCTTCAGGCTGATATCGGACTGATTGAAGGACATACAAACGAAAACGAGCTGGAAATTGAACCGTTCATGGAAGATGAAATGTGCATCGCAGCGCCCAATCAGCATCCGCTGGCAGGACGAAGAGATATTCCGATCAGCGATTTGCAAAACGAAGCATGGGTGACAAGGGAAAAAGGCTCCGGGACGAGGGAATATCTCGATCATGTGCTCAGCTCAAACGGGCTGCGGCCGAAGTCGATGTTCACCATCAGCAGCAATCAAGGGGTAAAAGAAGCGGTGATCAGCGGCATGGGGCTGTCGGTTCTATCCAGAAGTGTGCTGCATAAGGATTTGATTCACCGTGAAATTTCAATTCTCCATATAAAAGATTTCTCGTTAAAGCGCAAGCTGTCTTACATTCATTCTCCTCTCATGGAGAATACAAAAAATAAAGAAATTTTTATCACGATGCTAAAAAGCAATTATCAATCACAGCGGCTAAAATGATATAATAGTTTTCGTGCATAAGCCTAACATGAAAGGGTTTTACATAGATGGCAAACCAACCGATTGATTTACTGATGCAGCCGACATGGAGAGTTATTGACCAATCCAGTCTCGGCCCTTTATTTGATGCAAAACAATCCTTTGCGATGGATGATACGCTGTGCATGTCTGTCGGAAAAGGCGTGTCGCCGGCGACAGTGCGCTCATGGGTTCACCACGATACAATTGTCCTTGGAATACAGGATACGCGCCTCCCGTTTTTGCAGGACGGTATCGCCTTCCTGGAGAATGAAGGGTACCGTGTAATTGTACGAAATTCCGGCGGTCTTGCCGTCGTTTTGGATGAAGGCGTTTTAAATATTTCTCTCATATTCGAGGACGAAAAGAAAGGCATCGATATAGATAAAGGATACGAAGCGATGGTTGAGCTGATGAGACGGATATTGAAACCGTACAACGCTAAGATCGAAGCCTATGAAATTGAAGGATCCTATTGTCCCGGGAGCTATGACCTTAGCATAAATGGCAAAAAATTCGCCGGCATCTCTCAAAGGCGCGTTCGAGGCGGAGTCGCTGTTCAAATTTATCTTTGCGCGGATAAAAGCGGCAGTGAAAGAGCTGATGTGATCAGACGATTCTACCAAGCAGCGCTGAAGGACAAACGAAACGATAAAAAAGGCGTCTATCCGGAGTTACGTCCGGAAACGATGGCGTCCTTAAGCGAGCTACTGCAAACAGACATCTCCGTACAAGACCTAATGTTCGCTTTACTGACAGAATTAAAAGCGTTAAGCACCCATCTTTACTCAGCCGGACTGTCCATTGATGAGGAAATGGAATTTGAGAAAAACCTCGTCCGGATGGCTGAGCGGAATGCAAAGGTATTTGGGTGAATGTTCTTCGCATGCCAGCTGTATGGCCGGCATGCATTTTTTATATCAAGCGGTATGTTATCCCCAACAATCTTATTTTCAGATAAATCCTTCTTACATTCAGATAACCCTGACAAAAAGAAAAACGATAAAATGACATCAGCATCCATATACAAAGGGGAGAGGCAGATGAAAGGGAATGTTTACAGCCTGTTTGTGCTGATCGCGGCTTTCTTCTGGGGAACCACGGGAACCATCCAGGCGATGGCTCCAGAAAGCTCCACACCGCTGGCATTCGGAGCGTTCAGATTATTAATAGGAGGAAGCGCCATGCTGCTTGCGGTTTGGATCAGCCGAGAGCTTCACGTGAAAAATTGGTCATGGCCGCTCGTGTTAGCGGCAGCGGTTTGTATGGCGTGTTATCAGCCGCTGTTTTTCACAGCCGTTAAAGAAACAGGAATCGCGGTGGGCACTGTAATTGCGATCGGCAGTGCACCTATCATTGCCGGAAGCATGGAATGGGCCGTATTAAAAAAACGTCCGCGAAATTCTTGGTGGATCGCGACTGTGCTGGCTTTAGCCGGTTGCTGGCTCCTGTTTTCCGATGGTTCCAATGTTCGAGTTGATGTGGCTGGCGTTCTTATGGCGCTCGGAGCGGGTGCTTCTTTTGCGGGCTATACGCTTATCAGTAAAGCGATGATGAAAACCCAGCCTCCGCGAGCGACTTCCGCCGTTGTTTTTATGATTAGCGCCATCTTGCTGACGCCGCTTTTATGGCAGTCAGATATCTCGTGGATATTGACCCCGAGAGGATTGGGGACGAGTCTTTACATCGGTCTAATAGCAACATGTGCCGCATACTTTTTGTTTGTGAAAGGCCTTACCGGGGTTCCGGCCTCGGCGGCGGTCACGCTGTCTTTAGCTGAACCGCTGACTGCCTCATTGCTGGGCGTGTTTTTCATAGGAGAAATACTTTCACTTTCCTCGTGGCTCGGCATTGCACTGATGATGCTTGGGCTTCTGGTCATTTCCGCTGCGCCTCGGAAACAAAAAACGGCTGAGGCAGCTCACATGTCTTAATAGATTCGCATAAGCTTGGCCTCATTTTACAAGAATAGCGGAGCCAGCTGCAAAATAATAAAATCCTCTTTTCACAATGGAAAAGGGGATTTTACACATGGTAAAAATCCCAAAACCAGCTGCTGTTTTGGGATTTTTCTAACTTACTCTGCCATTTTTTCTAAATTGCCGTTTCGGTCCATTTTGAAGGACGGAGAGGCATGTTCATCTTCTTCAAATAAAACTAGCTTTCTGGCTCTATTCATAATTTTCACCAAGGTTTCATAATCTTCTTGGATCGTCTTTTGGTCTTTTTCAAGCTTTTGTACTTCTGCCTCAAGCTGTTCCGTTTTGCTTTGCAATTCCTGATTTTCTTTCTTTAAACGCTCATTTTCCATTTTTAAAGCTGATGATTGCTCGTTATTGCCATCGTAATTCTGCAGAAAACGGATCACATCGTTCATTGTCATCTCAGGTGCAGCTGCAGGGGTTTGGGGAGACAATAAGTGTGATAGACTAGCTAACTCTTCCTTAAAGCTTTCATCCACAAAAGGCATGTGTTCGCCTGACATGAAAGGCTGCTGCTCATTTTCAGCTGAAGGTGCGTCTGTTTTAACAGTCTCCTCTGGAGCGGAATCTTGAATGATTTCAGGTTCAACCGCAGGAGGCTGATATAATAACCTTTTTTTCGCAGGTTGCCCGTTTCCGAGCGCTCTCATCCGCTGTTTTCGTTGTTTTTTCGCAAGCTGAAGCGCTTTTTCATATTGATGGCGAACTACCGCGTTCCATCTGAATCCGCAGGCTGCAGATGTCCGGTTTAATTTATCTCCGACTTCTTCAAAGGCGTTCAGCTGAGTGCTGCCCTCCCTCACATGCCGAAGCACTGTTTCGGCTAAAAGCAGATCGTTTTCCTCTGACCAAGCGTCTTGTCGCTGTTTTGTCATTTATCTCAACTCCCATTTTTCTTTTCATGGTATTAGAATGTCCAGTTTGGAAAATATTTATACAAGTTGGCTGAAAGACTAGGAGATACGAAGGATGGAGCGGCTTGCAGGAACAGCCGAATCCTTGTAAAATGAAGAGCGATGTGATTTTTTTGAAAAGTGATTTTAGGTTATTCACATAGATGAACATAGAAATGAAGGGAAGCGTACGTCATGGCTAATGAATTTCGAGTGTGTGATGATTGCCAAGCCACTAATATCAAAACATTGCTGCCGCGTTTAAAAGAAGTGGACCCGGACGCAAAGGTTGAGGTAGGATGCCAATCTTATTGCGGACCCGGACGGAAAAAATCATTTGCTTTTGTGAACAATCGCCCGCTGTCAGCTCCGACAGAGGATGAGCTGATTGACAAAGTAAAAAAGAAAATAAAAAAATAAAAACATATTTTTTCATAGCCTCGGCCCTCAGGTCAGGCTTTTTTGCTTCACATAACGTGTTTTTCGTAAAGATGGAACAAATCGCCGGACAAATTCAAGGATGTTTTCAAAGAATAGAGTCGATATAATAGAAACACGGCTAAAAAAAAGAGGGAATGACGATGGCGTATCCAAATGGAAAATTATCAGAAGAAAAAGTGTTTAAAGATCCGGTGCACCGCTATGTTCATGTTCGGGACAAGCTGATATGGGATTTAATTGGAACCCGCGAATTTCAGCGTCTCCGCAGAATTAAGCAGCTCGGCACGACGTATTTGACGTTCCACGGCGCTGAGCATAGCCGGTTCAACCATTCTCTCGGTGTCTATGAAATTGTCAGGAGAATGGTTGATGACGTCTTTAAAGGCCGCCCTGAATGGGATGACAGTGAGCGAGAACTCTGTTTGGCCGCGGCGCTGCTTCATGATCTCGGGCATGGGCCGTTCTCACATTCATTTGAAAAAGTCTTTCATCTAGACCACGAAGATTTTACAAGAGATATCATTTTGGGGGACACAGAGGTCAATCAGGTGCTCAGAAAGGTGAGCCCGCGTTTCCCGCAGGATGTTGCTGAAGTCATTGCCAAAACATATAAAAATAAGCAAGTGGTCAGCCTGATTTCGAGTCAGATAGACGCAGACCGCATGGATTACCTGCAACGCGACGCATATTATACGGGCGTCAGCTACGGGCATTTTGATATGGAGCGGATTCTTCGGGTGATGCGCCCGCGCGAGGATCAGATCGTCATTAAGGAAAGCGGGATGCACGCTGTCGAAGACTATATCATGAGCCGCTACCAAATGTACTGGCAGGTGTATTTCCATCCTGTGACAAGAAGCGCAGAGGTTATTTTAACGAAGATTCTTCACAGGGCGAAGCAACTGCACGATGAAGGCTATGTCTTCACTCACGCTCCGGTTCATTTCTATTCTATTTTTGAAGGGAAATTGACGCTGGAGGATTATGTGAAGCTGGATGAGTCTATTATTTTGTATTACTTCCAGGCCTGGGAGGATGAAGAAGACGCGATTTTATCAGATTTGTGCCGCAGATTCATTAACCGCCAGTTGTTCCAATACGTTGAATTCAATCCGAATGAAGAAATGTCGGCTTATTTTGAGCTGACTTCATTGTTCAAAGAGGCGGGAATCGATCCGAGCTATTATTTGGTTGTCGATTCTTCTTCAGATTTGCCATACGATTTTTACCGTCCGGGAGAGGAAGAGGAGCGTCTGCCGATCCATCTCTTGACGCAAAACGGCCAAATTAAAGAGCTGTCCAGACAGTCGGCTATCGTGGAATCCATCTCCGGAAAACGGCGGACGGACCACAAGCTGTACTATCCGAAGGACCTGATTTGTGACGGCTCTGAACATCCGGAAGCGAAAATGAAAATCCGGCAGCTGCTGGGACTGACATAGAAATTGGAAAGAAGGAAAAAGGAGATGTCGGGAATTTGTTGAAAGAACATGCAAAACTGATGAAGGTGTTCTCGGATTCTGGAGAAATCATCGGGCGGAAGAAGCTGCAGAAAATGATTTATATTGCGAAGAAAATGGAGTTTCCTTTCTATGAGAAATATGATTTTCACTTTTACGGACCATATTCAGAGGAACTGACGCTCCAGATTGAAGAGCTGTGCAACCTTGGATTTCTGCATGAGGTGAAGGAAAAAAAGGGCGGCTACTTTCAATACCGTTATTCGCTGACTGAGACAGGCTCCGCATTTTTAGACCATGCTGATCTCGATATGCCGGATATCAAAGGCTATATCGACAGTGTCAACAGCCGTTCATCACGGTTTTTAGAGCTGGTTTCCACGATCCTTTACTTTGACGGGCTTGAGGCCGAGGAAAAGAAAGAAAAAGTCTTTACAATCAAAAGCAAACAAAAATATACAAACGAAGAATATGACGAAGCGCTTCGATACATAGAAGAACTGAAGCAAATTTGTTAACCATACCGAGCAAAAGAAATGCTCCGTTTCTTTTGCTTTTTTTTAACAAAACCGTTTGCGGTTTCAGAAAATGTATTGTAAAATATATGAAATCATTAAACAATCAGTAATGTATACAGGCTTTGATAAGGACATGAGATGCTTTTTACGGTTTCCAGAGAGGGAAGGACTGCTGAGATCTTCCTAACGCAGGGAAAGCAGCTTACCGCCTTTGAGCCGTATCGGGGAAATCAAGTATCTGGTACCGTCATGCTGCGTTAAAGCACCTTAAAGCCGATACACCATGTGTGTTGATCGGGAATTTGGGTGGAACCACGGATTATAAACACATTCGTCCCTTCTAGAGGGATGGATGTGTTTTTTTATGAACTAAATACATGCGATGAAAAGGACATGAATGATCATTACGGTTTTCAGAGAGGGAAGGAAGGGTGAGAGCTTCCCAGCTTAGGATGATCATTTACCGCCTTGGAGCAGCATTGGGGAACTAAAAGTATCCAATGCCGTCTATGCTGCGTTACAGCACCGAGCCGGCAACATAGCGTTTGTCGGGAATTTGGGTGGAACCACGGGTACATCACACACTCGTCCCTTTCAGGGGGACGGGTGTGTTTTTTTATGAATTGAATACATGTGAAGAAAAGGACATGAATGATATTTACGGTTTTCAGAGAGGGAAGAAAAGGTGAGAGCTTCCCAGCTTAGGGATATCATTTACCGCCTTGGAGCAGCATTGGGGAACTGAAGTATCCAATGCCGTCTATGCTGCGTTACAGCACCGAGCCGACAATATATCGTTTGTCGGGAACTTGGGTGGAACCACGGGTCATCACACACTCGTCCCTTTCAGCGGGACGGGTGTGTTTTTTTATATCCAACAATGATTTTAAAAATGAGTAAACAAGTGCACATTCAGCTTCCGGACGGACAGATCAAGCAATATCCGAAAGGCATCACAATCAAAGAAGCGGCTGGTTCTATCAGTTCCAGTTTGCAAAAGAAGGCGGCTGCGGGTCAGGTCAACGGCAAGCTCGTTGATCTTAGCTTTAAGCTGGAGGAGGATGCTGAGCTTTCGATTGTCACACTTGATTCCCAAGAAGGCTTGCAGGTGCTTCGCCACACATCAGCGCACGTACTCGCTCAAGCAGTGAAACGTCTGTACGGAGAAGTGTCATTGGGGATAGGTCCAGTGATTGAAGACGGCTTCTACTATGACATAAAGCTGGAGCAAAGCTTGACATCAGGAGATTTAGAGGCCATCGAAAAAGAAATGATGAATATTATAAATGAGAACCTTGAAATCAAACGAATTGAGGTTTCTTACGAAGAGGCTGAAGAGCTATTTGCCAAAAAAGGCGAGCTGTTTAAGCTGGAGATGTTGAAGGATATTCCGCCCGGAGAGGATATTACACTGTATCAGCAGGGAGAATTCGTTGACCTGTGCCGCGGGCCGCATCTTCCTTCTACAGGAATGATCAAGGCGTTCAAACTGACAAGAGTATCGGGCGCTTATTGGCGTGGAGACAGCGAAAATGAAGTCCTGCAGCGGGTGTACGGGGTTGCGTTTCTTAAGAAAAAAGATCTCGATGCACACCTCCATATGCTGGAAGAGGCGGCAAAACGAGACCATCGCAAGCTGGGCAAACAATTAGAGCTGTTTATGTTTTCTGAAGAAGCGCCGGGGATGCCGTTTTATTTGCCGAAAGGGCAGATTATCCGCAATGAGCTGGAACACTTCTCGCGTGAGCTGCAAACAAAGGCTGGCTACGAGGAGGTCCGTACGCCGTTTATGATGAATCAGCGGTTATGGGAACAGTCAGGCCACTGGGATCATTATCGTGACAATATGTATTTTTCAGAAGTGGATGATACAAGATTCGCAATGAAGCCGATGAATTGTCCCGGCCATATGCTCATCTTTAAAAACAGCCTGTATTCGTATCGGGATCTGCCGATTCGAATGGCGGAATTCGGTCAGGTGCACCGCCATGAATACAGCGGTGCTTTAAACGGAATGCTACGCGTCCGGACGTTCTGCCAGGATGACGCCCATATCTTCGTTCGAGACGATCAGATTGAGAGTGAGATTAAAGAAGCGATTCGGCTGATTGACGAGGTATATCGTACTTTTGGCTTCGAGTATTCGGTCGAACTCTCGACTCGCCCGGCAGATTCATTAGGCGATGACAGCCTTTGGGAAGCGTCGGAACGCGCCTTAGCAGGCGTCCTTGAGGAACTTAACCTGTCTTATGAGGTTAATGAAGGTGACGGGGCGTTTTACGGGCCGAAAATTGATTTTCACATCAAAGATGCCCTGAAACGAAGCCACCAATGCGCGACAATACAGCTTGATTTTCAAATGCCGGAAAAATTTGATTTAACATATATTGATGAACACAATGAAAAAGTTCGTCCTGTTATCATACACAGAGCGATATTCGGCTCGATCGACCGGTTCTTCGGCATTTTGATCGAGCATTTCGGAGGGGCATTTCCCGTCTGGCTTGCACCGATCCAGGTTCAAATCATACCGGTCTCGCACGTTCATTTGGACTATTGCAGAAAGGTGCAGACAGAGCTGAGGCAGCTGGGGATAAGAGCCCGCATAGATGAGCGTAATGAGAAGCTGGGCTATAAAATCAGAGAGTCGCAGGTACAGAAAATCACGTACGTGCTGGTGCTTGGGGATCACGAAGAGCAGGAAGGTGCGGTAAACGTCCGCCAATTCAGAAGTCAGCAGAATGAACACGTCCCTTTTCAGACGTTTAAAGATAAACTTGTCAAACAGGTGGAAAATCGAAGTATCTAGGAGAAAAGCTGTGAATTCTCATTTTGCTTTTTTGACTTTCCCTATCCGGAATCAGTAAAATAATAAGTAAATCTATCGTTCGTATGTTATGAATGCATCTCGAAATGGGGAAATTGACATGGACCATGACAAACTGGAAGCAAATTTGCTGGATCACGCACTTACAAAATACTTGAAAAGCACGAAGCAACTGGATGAAGCCACTGTTCCGAAACACATGAATAATGTAAGAGGATTTATTCTGCGGATTATATACAGACATGGGAGCTGCACAATAAAGGATATT
This sequence comes from Bacillus sp. T17B1, assembly GCF_026796395.1. Lineage (NCBI taxonomy): Bacteria > Bacillati > Bacillota > Bacilli > Caryophanales > Bacillaceae > Bacillus > Bacillus sp. T17B1. The sequence goes on along the minus strand of NZ_JALAYA010000014.1, from coordinate 6,047 downwards.
CTGAAGGAGGTCACACTGTCTCCCTCAGCCACAACCACCGCTCTGAATCATTTAGAACAGGAGGGGTTTATTGAAAGATCCAGAAATAACAATGACCGCCGTACTGTATGGATTACGCTTTCTGAATCGGGCCGGGGAACAGCTGAACAAATGATCGAAAACCGCCAGCAGCTGATTGACGGCATGTTTGAGCGTTTAACAAACGAAGAGAAAAAGACGTTCTTAGCGATTATTGGGAAGCTTACCCAATAGGGATAGAAAGAGCCGGTGTGCGAAACGCCGGCTTTATAGAGATTATTCCATATCACTCAGGCGTTTGCCTGCGACAGCATAATGGTCTTTTCTCATTTCTTCTATAAATACAACAATTTTTTCTTCAGAGGCACCGGTTGTTTCCTTTACGGCTTCTGTTACTTTCTCGACAAGATTGCGTTTCTGCTCGTCTGTACGGCCTTCGAGCATTTTGACAGTTACGTATGGCATGGATGCTGAATCCTCCTTTATCTCGTTTCCTCTCTTTAGAAAAAGAGGCTTCTTATAGTATACTGAATAAAGTAAATTCTTGCATTTTTAGAAAGAGGGATATCACACTTGGACCGTTTTTTATATTATCCGTTATCGTTAATGCCATACCTCGTCATCACGTTAATTGTGTCGTTTACGGTGCATGAGCTTGCCCACGCTTATGTCGCATACAAGTTCGGTGACGATACGGCGAAAAAACAAGGAAGACTGACGCTCAATCCCATTAAACACCTTGATCCGTTCGGAACCATTTTGATTCTGGTGGCCGGCTTCGGATGGGCGCGCCCTATTCCCGTTAATCGCCGCTTCTTTAAGAATCCTCGGCTTGCCGGCGTGCTTGTATCTATTGCCGGACCCGTCAGTAACCTGATTCTTGCGTTTATCGGTTTCTTTTTGTTAGTGTTGATGCATGCATACGGAATGGAGCTGCTTGCGGCATTCAGCACGGGGCTTGATCAGTTCTTTTCCATTTGGATACAGCTGAATCTTGTTTTGTTTTTATTTAATCTGCTGCCGCTTCCTCCGCTCGATGGGTATCGAATAATCGAAGATCTCGTTCCCCCGGGAGTGCGTGTCAAGATGACGCAGGCGGAGAACTACGGCTTTATCGTCTTTTTGGTTCTGTTTGTGACACCGCTCGGATCTTACGTGCTTTGGCCACTGCTAAATGCCGGAAGAGATCGGATTTTACAGCTGTTTTCAGCGATATTTCAACCGCTTTTGTAGGAGGTAGAACTCATGGAAGAAAAAAAGAAAAAATCAATCGGGTTTAATATTATCAAAAGTGATCCGACAGACGGACATGGCGGTTTCGGTGTAGGGGCACTCAGCCTCGATAACATTTCCCCTGTATTCGTCGATGTAGAGGAAAAAGAAGCGTTCGTTGACATCGGTGCCATGCACGCCCGCAGCACCGTTGAAAAAGGAATTAAATTTCTGCCGAATAAAGAAGAAGTTCCAAACGGCAAACCATACTGGCTTGTATGGGTGACGATTGACAGAAGAGAAGAGGGGCCTTATTACGCAGGCGTGACAGCTTGTGAACTAACGGTCGACAGAAGCATCAGAAGAGGCTACAAATCGTTGCCTGAGCATGTGAATCTAATGGATAAATCAATGAAACGAAAAATTATCATTGATAAAATGGATGACAGCTCGAAGCGTGTGCTCGGCGAGTTTCTGAAAAAGCATGATCAGGGTCTATGGGACCGCTCCCCAGATGAATTAAAAACCGGCCTGCTTCCGGAAGACAATTAAATTGTGAACTTTCTGTGAACTTTTAGAAAATTTGAACTATTTTTCGTAAACATTGAGTAAACTGGTGATACAGAAATAGGACATGGAAAATCCCGAGCCGAACCAAGACTCGGGGTTTTTCATTTTGTAAGTGTAAGATGATGTACGAAACCATGCGAATAACCCGCCTCCGAGGAGACGGGTTATTTTCAATGATTCCGCCCCAGCCATTTGTCCCACCACTTTTTCGGTGAAGCAGGCTTCTCTTTGACTGGATGCAGGTCTTTTGTTTGTTTTGCTGGTTCTGCCCCATAGCATACGTTTGATGGCTCAGTGCCTTTCACAAAATACGTGTAGTGCTTGGCTGCGCAGCCGGGGCCTGACGTGTAGCCTGTTACCGGATCAATGTACACGCCGGTTACGCCTTTTGGCGGTTTGAATGCAGTTTCCGGTTCTCCTTTGAGCGCATCCTCCATAAAGTCAGCCCAAATCGTTTTGGCATAGCTTTTTTCTTCGACCGAGTCGATGGTGCTGTTTTTATCATAGCCCGTCCAAACACCTGCGGCCAGCTTCGGATTGAAACCAATCATCCAGCTGTCTGCGCTTGTGGTTCCTGATTTTCCCGCATACGTTCTTGTCAGGCGGTTGGCGATCATCCGTCCGGTTACCGACGTATAGCCGTTTAAATCCGGATCAAACATGCCTGTCATCATACTCGCCGTGATAAAAGCGGCTTTTTCATCGAGCACTTGTTTATGCTGATTCGGGTTTTCATACAGCACATGTCCCGCTGCGTCCGTGACCCTCGAAATAAAGGTCGGTTCGATTTGCTTCCCGCCATTTGCGAGCATGGCATAGGCATTGACCATCTCAATCGGGCGCACGGGCTCGGTACCGAGCGCCAGGGACGGCAGTGCTTGTAGCTGCGCGGTGATGCCGAATTCCTCTGCCGCCTGTACGAGCTTGTTCATGCCGAGAAAGAGATGTGTTTTCACAGCGTAAATGTTGTCGGAAAGCGCCAGCGCCTGCAGAAGCGTAATCGGCCTGTTGGCATAGTATCCGTTATAGTTGCTTGGAGAATAGGTTTCTCCCTTTGCATCAATTTGAAACTCGGTTTCTTCGCTTTTCATCAAGGTAACTGGCGTAAATCCGCTCTGAATCGCCTTATAGTACAGTAACGGCTTAATTGTCGAAGCAGGCTGGCGCTTCGCCTGTGTCGTCCGGTCAAACGGGCTTTTATGATAATCCCTGCCACCGACAAGAGCGAGAACGTTTCCTGTGCGGGGATCAATGGCTGAAAACCCGACTTGAATGTCAGAGCCAGAGTTGACGGTTTCGGTAATGGTCTCCTCAGCTATGCGCTGCATCCGTTTATCTACCGTCGTATAGACGTTTAACCCGCTCGTTTCAATTTGCTCCCGCGTCAGGCCGAGCTTTTTCTCCAGCTCTCTCATCGCATTGTCATAGAAATAAGGGGCTTTTTTCTTGGAAACTTGTTTATTCAAAGGCTGATAAGAAAGAGGTTCTTTCATGAGTTCATCCGCTTTCCTATGGCTGATCATCCGCTGCTTTTCCATCATCCGCACAATCGTTTTCTGGCGCTCCTTGGCCTTTGTTTCATTGACATACGGCGAATAGCCGGAAGGGCCTTTTGGGATACCCGCCAAAAGCGCAGCCTCCGCATCTGTCAGATTTTTTGCATGCTTGCCGAAATACAGGCGGGAAGCGGCTTCAATGCCGTAGGCGCCATGGCCGTAGTAAATCGTATTTAAATAGCCTTCTAATATCTCGTCCTTAGAATAGTTCTGTTCCAGACGAATTGTGTAGAACGCCTCATTCCATTTCCGTTTCCACGTTTTATCGTGTTCAAGGTATAAGTTTCTCGCATATTGCTGGGTGATGGTACTGGCACCCTGAACCTTGGCAAATGCTTTCAGATCAGCAAGCGCCGCACCGGCCATGCGTTTATAATCAAAACCGTGATGCTCGTAGAAATTCTGGTCTTCAACCGCAACTGTCGCTTTTACAATCATCGGATTCATGTCCTTTAAGGGGACCCAATAGCGCTTTTCACCGAAATTCGTTTCCCCGAGCTTTGAGCCGTCACTCGCATACAAAATCGTGGATTGCGGCACTTGCACGGAAGGAGCGCCCTGGTATTTGGCAATCAAAATGACAGTCATAAACACAGCAGCTGCCGCTAAGGCCGCCAAAGCCCCTAAAAAGATAAAGGCGCGAACGGTTTTCAGCGTCAGTCTCAGCCGTTTATTTGTCATTGCATCCACAACGGGTTCCCCCTTTTTTTATGTTTCTACTATTATGAGAAAAAAAGATTATTTTTAAACATCACAAAACAGGACGTATCTTTACTTTTTCCCCGCCATCCTCTATACTTTTTCCTTAGGTGAAAATGAGATTTCAACCGTAGAATAAAAGCTGATAAGACGCTTACAATAAATGAATACAGCCTTGAAAGGGAGATGACAATTGAGCGAACTTTGGTACACAGAGAAGCAGACGAAAAACTTTGGCATTACGATGAAGGTTAACAAAACGTTACATACAGAACAAACAGAGTTTCAGCATTTAGAAATGGTGGAAACAGAAGAGTTCGGCAACATGCTGTTTTTGGACGGCATGGTGATGACATCTGAAAAAGACGAGTTCGTTTATCACGAAATGGTAGCGCATGTGCCGTTATTTACGCACCCAAATCCTGAGCACGTTCTTGTAGTCGGCGGCGGTGACGGCGGCGTCATCAGAGAAATCCTGAAGCATCCGAGCGTGAAAAAAGCGACGCTTGTTGATATTGACGGCAAGGTTATTGAATACTCTAAAAAGTTCCTTCCTTCTATCGCAGGAAAGCTGGATGATCCACGCGTTGATGTGCAGGTGGATGACGGATTTATGCACATTGCGAAATCTGAAAATCAATATGACGTGATCATGGTGGATTCAACTGAACCTGTCGGGCCGGCTGTAAACCTGTTTACAAAAGGATTCTACGCGGGAATCGCGAAGGCACTGAAAGAAGACGGCATTTTCGTCGCTCAGACGGACAACCCATGGTTTACACCGGAATTAATCACAAATGTACAGCGCGACGTGAAGGAAATCTTCCCGATTACGAAACTGTATACGGCTAACATTCCAACATATCCAAGCGGCTTGTGGACATTTACAATCGGTTCGAAAAAATATGATCCGCTTGCAGTAGAAGATAGCCGTTTCTTCGAAATTGATACGAAATATTACACAAAAGATATTCATAAAGCGGCGTTTGTTCTGCCGAAATTTGTGAGTGACCTGATTAAATAATGAAGGTATGGCGCAGGAGCGAATCTTGCGCTTTTTTACAGGAAAGCGAGGGTATTATAGATGAGATTTGATGAAGCTTATTCAGGAAAAGTATTTATTGCGAGCCGTCCCGAGTGGGAGGGGGCGGACGCCATCCTTTACGGCATGCCAATGGACTGGACGGTCAGCTATCGTCCGGGCTCACGCTTTGGCCCTAGCAGAATCCGCGAGGTGTCAATCGGCCTTGAAGAATACAGCCCGTATTTAGACCGTGATCTGGCCGATTTAAACTTCTTTGACGCCGGCGACATTCCGCTGCCGTTCGGAAATCCGCAGCGAAGCCTTGATATGATTGAGGAATATGTGGACAGTATATTAGAAAAAGGAAAATTCCCAATGGGCATGGGCGGGGAGCACCTCGTGTCATGGCCTGTCATTAAAGCAATGTACAAGAAATATCCAGACCTTGCGATTATCCATTTTGATGCGCATACAGATCTTCGCGTTGATTATGAGGGAGAACCGCTTTCTCACTCCACGCCGATCCGCAAAGCGGCAGAATTGATCGGACCGCAAAATGTGTACTCATTCGGAATCCGTTCCGGCATGAAGGAAGAGTTTGAATGGGCGAAGCAAAACGGCATGCACATTTCAAAATTCGAAGTGCTTGAACCGCTGAAAGAAGTGCTTCCGAAGCTTGCGGGCCGTCCGGTATATGTCACAATCGACATTGACGTATTAGACCCTGCACATGCACCGGGAACGGGAACGGTTGACGCAGGGGGCATCACGTCTAAAGAACTGCTTGCATCCGTCCATGAAATTGCGCGCTCAGAAGTAAACGTGAAGGGCGCTGATCTAGTGGAAGTCGCACCAGTGTATGACCACTCAGAACAAACGGCAAACACAGCCAGCAAAATCATCCGTGAAATGCTGCTTGGGTTTGTGAAATAAGAAAACATCCAGACTTGGGACTGACCCCATAAGAT